>NZ_CP157355.1:325787-651575 GCF_040047665.1 Chitinibacter sp. FCG-7 | reverse complement strand
GTGGCGCAGCATCTGGCCGTGCTGCCGCCCGCCACGCAGGCGGTGTATCGCGCGCTGGGCGTCGCAACAGTGGCACTGGCGGGCGAGCGGCTGAGCCATCCGGCGACTATCAATCAATTACTGCGTGCCAAGGACTAAGCCATGTATATCGGTGAACTCGCCAAACTCAGCGGCGCTAGCGCCAAAGCGATTCGTCACTATGAAAGTCTGGGTCTGCTCGGCCGGGTTGCGCGGCAAGGCGTTTATCGTGTTTACGATACGCAAGATGTGCAGGTGGTGCAGTGGATCAAACAGGCGCAAAGCCTGGGGTTTCGTCTGGCCGAGATCGTCGCGGCGTTTCAGCGTGATGCTGACGGCCAGCTCGACTGGCGCGAGATGAGCCACCAGATTGAACTGAAACGCGAAGCCGTACGGCAAGAAATATCACGTCTGCAAATGCTGGAAGCCTGCCTGACCACCATTCATCTTGAGATCAACGAATGCCTCAGCGGTGAGCCTTTGGCTGCCGAGCCCAGCCCTGAGCAGGCTAAATTTTACGCTTTTTGCGCCGACTCACAGCCCGCTTGACTCTGCCCTTAGGGGCAGACTTAGGCTCATGCTTTCTAAACCAAAAGTGCTCCAGCAGCGTTACTTCGTCTCGCCGTACGATTTGTACTGTCTTCGACTCAGTGCCTTGCTAGCCCACTTTGGGACGATGATTAATCTTGTGAGAGGGCAGCATGAGTAAAAAAGTATTGGTGATTTTGGGGCATGGCTTGAACGACAGTCTGTGCGGCGCACTGAGCGCGCAATACGCCGAGAGTGCTGCGGCGGCCGGGCATCAGGTGCAGGTGTTGAAACTGGGCGAGCTCGAATTCGATCCTATCCTGCGCCAAGGCTTTCGGCAGATCCAGCCGCTGGAGGCCGATTTGCAGCAGGCACAAGCGCAAATCGCCTGGGCTGAGCACATTGCGCTGATTTACCCGATCTGGTGGGGCGCTGCGCCAGCCCTCCTCAAAGGCTTTATCGACCGTGTGTTTCTGCCCGGCTTTGCCTTTAAATATGATGAAAATTCCAGCTTTCAGGTCAAATTGCTCGCTGGGCGTAGTGCGCACCTGATGGCCACGATGGACACGCCACCGTGGTATTACCGCTGGGTGTATCGCCTGTCGGTGCTCAAACAAATGCGCAAAACCACGCTGGAATTTTGCGGCATCAAGGTGAGCAAAACGGCGGTTTTCGGCCCGGTGATCAGCGCAGATGACACGCAAAAAGCCACCTGGCTCGCCCAAGCCAGCGCCTTGGCAGCGCAGATTTAAAGCCAAGCCAGTCGCAGAGTGTGGCCAGGCTGCGTGCTATGCCATCGTGGCGCGCAGCTGCATGGGTTTGATGCCAAATTGCTGCTGAAAGCGCGCACTAAACCGCGAGGCTGAGGCGTAGCCGCATTGCTGGGCGATCTGGCCAATGGCCTGTTTGGACGTCTGTATCATCCCCAACGCGGTATTAAGCCGCACCTGTTCGAGCAGCTCGCGGAACGATTGGCCTTCCTTGTCCAGCTGGCGGCGCAAGGTGGATGCGCCTAGATTGAGCTGTCTGGCCATCATCTCAACCGTCCATTCCTGCGCCGGGTGCAGCATGATCAACTGCTGGACGCGCTCGGCGAGCGAATCACTGCGATTGAGCAACAATGCTGCGCCGTAGCCTGCCAGGGTGATGGCCAGCAACAGCCCTTCGGCGCGGTGTTGCAGCAGTTGCTCTGGCTCGTGGCTGGCGGTGGCGGCAAACACTTCATCCCACAGATGCTGAATCATCGGCGTCATTTTTTCACACAGCCTGGCTGGCTTTTGCATCACGCCCTGTACCGCATCAGGGTAGCTGGCGCGAAAATGCGCAATCAGGTTGGCGTCAAAAACCAGAACTTCGCAGGCATAGCCCTGCGCGTCGGGATAATTGGATAAAGTCAGGCGGGTGCCCGCTGGGGCAAGCAGCAAATCGCCACGCCGTGCGATCTGCGTTTGCTCATTGATCCAGATGTGTTTTTCGCCGTGGACGACTCGCATCAGCGTGGCTTGCAGGCAAGTCACTTCGCGCAATTGCTGGGTGGCTTTGGCAAGAATCACGCTTTGCTGAATCTGGCGAGTTTGGATTTGGTTCATGGTGATTTTTGTGGATGGGCTGAGGTCATGATACCGATAAATCGATCGCCAGCAGCCCCTGACGTTCAACCTGCCGATGGCTCTGCTGCTTATTTGCTGCGCTGATAAGTGGTGATTAATTGGGCTTTGCCCAGTTGATGAGCGTTGAGCATATAGCCGACCAGCGCACCGCTGGCGTTGGCATCAAGCGGCAGTTGCTCAACGTTAAGCGCCCACACCGTATGAATATAGCGGTGCGCTTTATCGCCGACTGGCGGGCAGGCGCCACCATAGCCTGCCGTGCCGTAGTCGGTGCGCGTTTGCACCGCACCCGCGGGCACGCTGCCTGCGGCGACTGCGCTAACCGAGGCCGGAATATTGACCACGCCCCAATGCCACCAGCCACTGCCCGTGGGGGCATCCGGGTCGTACACCGTGATAGCAAAGCTCTTGGTGCCGGCAGGCGCATTTTGCCAGTGCAATTGCGGCGACTGATTGCCCCCATTGCAGCCAAACCCAGCAAACTCCTGCTGTTTGCTCATCGGCTGATTGGCTTTGAGCTCGGTACTGCCCAGCTGGAAATCGGCAGCCAATGCGCTGGCAGCGCAGAATGTTGTGGCCATTGTGGCAAGTAAAGTAGCGATGCGTTTCATGATGAGCTCCTGAAAAAGAGCCTTGATCATACAAAGCAGCCGCGCAGCCGTTGATGCCAAAACGCTCGACTTTTAGCCTGAAAAGCTCGGTATGCAGGGTTTGCTATTTCTTCTGCCTAATTCCTCTCTGAATCCAGTGGATTGCCGGATTGCCATGTCAATCAGCTTGAGTGATGGGTATATGGCTGTAGCTCTTTCCTTTAGCTTGATTCAATAAAATACCCTTGGTGGTATCTGTCTTGTCTCCAGCCGATGCGCGATTTCGAATAGATTTTTGCGGCAAGTATTTGCACTGGCTACGCGCCAATTACGCAAGATTGCGTATTCATCGATCAGGCTGTGGTTTGCACAATGCAGGTATTGCAAACAAGGAGAGCGGCAATGATGGGCGAACTGTGGCGCTGGCTGGTGGCGCTGTGCGATGTGCGCGGTTGGTGGCGGCTGCTGACCGGGCAGGCGGCGGTGGATGTGGTGTTTATCAGCAATTTGCGCGACGAGGCCGAGCGGCAGCGTTTCTTTGGCCGCTGGCGGCCGCGCAGCGGGCATGCCAACGGCCCGCGGGTGTACCTGAACGGCGTGGCCGGGCGGATTCGCGGCATTGATGTCACTACTGAGGAAATGCTGAGCAAGGAAGGACGCAAGCGGGCGCAGCAGCTCTTCATCGCTGCCTGCGAGTGGGCCGAGCAGCGCGGCGCCAAAGTGATTTTGCTGGCTGCATCGACCAAGCGCCTGTTCGGGCGTGATGGCCGGGCGCTGAAGGCGCGCTTTCCGAATCTGCTCTTTACCATCGGTGACAATGGCACGGCCACCATGCTGTGGAGCGACATCCGCCGTGCGCTGCGCGAGGCGCGGCTGCTGCATCGCGCTCGCGTGCTGGTGATCGGCCCCTACGGCATTCTGGGCGAGGCGGCGACCCGGCAATTGCTGGAGGCGGGGTACGAGGTGCTGGGCTACGGCGGCAATGCCGGCGCGCTGGCCGAGATCGGCGAGCGTTACGGCATCGCGGTGAGTACCGATCTGGCGGCGCTCGGCAAGGTGGATGCGGTAATCGCCTGCACGCACAGCAGCACGGCCAAACTCGACCCGGCGGCGATCGAGGTGTTGCGCCATCCGGGGCGGCGCTTGCTGGTGGTCGATGTGGCCGAACCGGCCAATCTGGACATCGACGCTTACGAGCGCTGCCGCGATGCGGTGGTGCGCCAGGATGCCGGCAATGCCTTTAGCGAGCGCCTGCATTACGTGCTGGGGCCGCTGTCATGGTCGATGCTGATGCTCTCGAAAGGCGTGGTATTCGGCTGCTTTGCCGAGGCGATGGCGCTGTATTACGCCATTCATCAGCGCGGCGAGGTGCATCTGGGGCAGGTGGACTGGTTTGTTGTCGATGAAGTAAACATGCAGCGCGTGGCGCATGCGCTGGAGCACGCCCGTGTCGAAGTGCCGTCGCCACGCTGTTTCGGCGCGGCAGTGCCGAGCTTCCAGCTGGGCGAGGCCTGATCAGCAGAACTTGATTAGCCAAACATGACTAGTCGAACATGATCAACGGGACTCGAGCGGGATAACAATGCTCATGCAGCTGCCGCAGCCCGGGCGCGAGGCGATGCGCAATTGATAGCCCGATTGCTGGCATAGTGTCTGCACAATATGCAGACCCAGGCCGTGGCCGTGGCGCTCGGCGGCCAACCGCCCGCTCTGGCGGAAGGGCTGCAGCAGCTGGCGGATTTCAGTCTGGTGGATACCGCTGCCGGTATCCCAGATCTGGAGCACGATTTGATTGGGCTGCCGACGTATACCCATCAGTATGCCGCCGCTTGTCGTGTAGCGGATGGCATTGACCAGCAGATTGTCCAGCAGCCGTGCCAGCACGGTGGGTGAGGCGGCCAGCTGCAGGCCGGTGCTGGCATAACGCAGACGCAGGCCTTTGGCCTGGGCGGCGCTCAGATGCCGCTGGTAGGCGGCGATCAGCACGTCTTCCAGCGCCAGCAGATGTTCGCCCTGGCCGTGCCGCGCGTCGGTGATCAGCTCGCGCAGCAGGCCTTCGGTGTAGGCCAGCGCCTGCTCGATATGCTCACTGATCCTTGCCGTTCCCGCTTGCGCTTGCAGGGCTGGAATCGCTAGCCGGATCGCCGCCAGCGGCTGCGACAGATCATGCCCGGCGGCAGCCAGCTCCAGTTGTTGTTGCTGGTTGCGTGCCTGCAGCGCGAGCTTGTCGGCTTCGGCCTGCGCCAGCTGCTCGGCCTCCAGCAGTCGCGCTTCCAGATGGCGGGCATGGCTGCGCTGCAGGCTGAACATGCGGTAGCCCAGCGCGGCGGCAAAGCACAGCGCTTCGAGCAGATAGCCGATCTGCGGCAGCGCAAAAGTCGGCAGGCCGCTCAATACGCCCAGCACGCTCAGGCCGAACAGTACATTCACAAACAGCAGCAGGCAGAACGCTCCGGCCAGATACCAGCCCGCCGCGGGCAGGCGTTGGCGCAGCGCCAGCACGCCAGCCAGCAGCGGCAAGGGCAGGTGCAGCAGCGCCAGCGGCAGCAGTAAGTCCAGGCTGCCAGTGAGCTGGTAGTACACGGCGCAGGCCAGCGCCGCCGCCATCACCGCCAGATAGGCGCGCCACAGCCACGGCGCGCGCCGGCGCAGGTCGAACAGATTGATGGTGAATGCCGCATGGCTGCAATGAATCGCCGCCTGCAGCCACATCGGCACGGCCTGATTCCAGCTACCAGCATTTGGCCATAGCCAGCCAAACAGATAGCCGCCGATCTGCAGCAAAAACAGCACCGCACACAGCACGGTGACGGCGTAATACAGATAAGCCGGTTGCTGCTCGATGGCGTAATGCAGTAGCGCCAGTAGCAGCAAGGCGAGCAGGCTGCCGATCACTAGTCCAGTCAGCAGATTGCCGCTGGCCAGTAGCTGGGCGTGTTCCGCAGGGGTATAGAGCTGCAAGTCAAGCGGGGTGTCGCCGTGAACGCGATACTGCAGCAGGTATTCATGCTGGCCAGCCTCGACGTCCAGCGGCAGCGCCAGCCGCCGTCCGGGCCAGGGTCGGGCCGTGTAGGGGCTGTCGCTGCGCAATTCAATTACTCGGCTGGCGGCTTGGCCGCTGCCGCGATACAGCGCCAGATACTCGATATCCGGCACGCCCACATCCAGCAGCAGGCGTTGCGGCGCGGTGCTGGCAAACTGCACGCGCAGCCAGCGGGTCTTGTTGCCTTGATCAGCGTGCCCCCAGCCATCACGCCATGCGGCGCTGGCTGTCGGGATGGTCGCAGGTGTGTGCGCCAACGTTTGTACGCGCAGAACGGGAGCCGCATCTACCGCCGCTACTGGCTTGGCGAACAGCAGCAAAGCATTAATAATCAGCGCCAGCCAACAGCCTGCGTAGCGTAAACCCATGCGTTTTATCCTTGCCGACGATCATATTCTGTTTCGCGAGGGACTTAAATTCCTGCTCGCGCAAAACGCCGATTTTAGCATCGTCGCTGAAGCGGGCGACGCTAGCGCGCTGAAACAGCAAGTGCAGCAGCACGAGCCCGATATGGTGCTGATGGATTACCAGATGCCCGGCGACGACAGTGCCGCCGTGCTGGCCTGGCTCAAGCAGCGCTACCCGGCGCTGCGCATTATCGTGCTGACCGGCGTGCAGTCGGGCGTGGTGCTGCAACAATTGCTCGATGCCGGTGCTGATGGCCTGATGCTCAAGGAGGGCGCAGGAGCCGAGCTGCTCGCGGGGATCGCCCGCGTTGCCGCCGGTGAGCGTTACCTCAGCCCGGCGGCCAAGCTGCGACTGGGCAGTGCGGCAGTGGCGCTAACGCCGCGCGAATTCCAGATTCTGCAGGCCATCGCTGCGGGGCAGTCCAGCCAGCAGATCGCCGCCCGGTTGGTGATTTCAGTGCGCACGGTCGACAAACACCGCGAAAACCTGATGGGCAAGCTCAAGGTGAGCAATGCCATTCAATTACTCGAACAAGCGCGCTTGTTGCAGCTGCTGCCCTAAATATTTAGTCCTCGTCACACTACCGCGCGCATAGCTGGCCCAGCCAGTACAGCTGTGCCAGCGAGTTGGCCAATGAGCTGGTGTGCGCGCCCGCTAGCTGCTGCAGCACCTCGTCCAGCCGCTCGGCGAGTGTTGGCATGCCCAGCTCGGTCAATTGCGCCTGCACCCGCCGGGCTTGCTGGCGGGCGCTCTGGCCCTGATGCCGCAAGCCCTGCCGCAAAAAGCGGCCGAGCAATTGCTCCAGCTCGTCCAGTTGCTGCGCCAGTGGCGATGCGCTGTGTGCGGGCCCGTCGGGCAGGGCGATGGCGGGTGTTGGCTCGCCGTGCAGTGCAATCACGCGGTTGTCCACGGCCAGACTCAGCGGCGTGACTTGCAGCTCGCCATCGCGCAGGCTGAAATGCCCGCACAGCATGGTGGGCACTTCTTGACTCAATAGCGTGGCGAGTGTGTCCACCGCATGCGGCGCGCTGCGCTGATGCGCCAATTTCAGCCAGACCCGCGGCTGATCGCCATCACCGCATAGCAATTGGGCCTGTAGAGACTGGCGAGCGCCGTCCCAGCCCCAATTGAGCACGGAATTAATCGGGAGCAGATGCAGGTGTTCCAGCAGCTGGCGCGGGCGGACAAATTCCGGATCGGCCGCTTGCAGGTGGGCGAGCAGGCTGGCCGCGTCCGGCTGCCTGAGCGGTGCGGCCAGCTGCAGCCATGCTGCCGGGGTGAGCGGCAGCACATTGCTTTGTTTGGCCGTGCCGCCAATCGCCAGCGCGCCGTTGGCAAAGCGTTTGGCCGAGCGGGTCACAATCTGGCTTTGCGCCAGCCGGGCCAGCGAGTGCCCCAGATAGCGCCGCTGCCACAGCGGTGTGGCGCTGTCGGGTGTTTTTTCCCATTGTTTTTCGATCACCAGCACCGCCTGCGTATCTGGGTCGGTGAAAATCAGCTGGGCTTGTTCCTGCTGTTCGTCGTCGCTCCACTGGGCACCCAGCCCGACCAGGCGCAGATGCTCTAGCGCCACTTCGCCCTTGACGCCGACGCCAAGCAGATCGGCGGGCGGGCGGGGGACTTGTCCAGCCTGACCGCTGGCAGCTTGGCCGTCCAGGTAGCTGGCTGACTGGCCTTCCAGATAGCTGGCTGATTGCCAGCGGGCGATCAGCTCGCACAGCAGGCGCAGCTCGCGCGTGGCGCTGGCCCGGCTTGAGCGCGCCAGCTGATCGTGCAAGGCTTGCTGCAATTGGGCCAGACCATCAATCAGCCAGCGCCAGCCCAGCTGTTCTGCCTGCTGCCGGGCGCGGGTAAAGCTGGCGGCCAGATTGCTCAAAGGCTGGCTGCTACCATCCTGCCAGAGTTGCAACGCCAGCTGCTGCAGCGATTCACCCAGCTGCTGCGCTGCTGGCGATTGCATCAGCAGCGCATGTTCTGCCGCGCCCTGTACGGCCAGATTGAGCTGGGTCCAGCCCTCGGCAGGTGCTTGCGCAAAGGCCATCACCGCCAGCGCGATGTGTTCGCACATCTGGCTCTGGATGCAATCACAGCGGGCGTGATTCAGGCTGTGCCGCGAGAAAAAGCGCACCGAGCACATCGGCAATTGCGCCGACGGGTGTGGATGATTGGCTTGCCAGCTGCTCAGGCGCAGCACCGTACCGGCGTCGGCCAGCTTTTGGGTGCGTTGCAAAATGGCGGCAGGCAGCTTGGCCATCTCATCAGCAAACAGCGCCGGACTCCAGGCGCGCTCCTCGCTGATTGATGCGTCTGCTGATGTGTTTGTCGATGTGTTTGCAGCTGCGTTGGCCGCAGAGTCAGTTGCCGGGCTTGCTACTGCGGTTGCGGAGGGGCTGGCAGGCTCGCCACTCGAGCTGCTAGCCAGATGCCGGTAGGCCAGCACCAGCGTAACGCGATGGCGACACAGTCCGCTGGCCGGGCAGCTGCAGCGGGCGTCGCGCAGCCCGCCGCCTGCCGCCAGCGTGGTGATATGGCCGTCGGCGTAGTGGGCAATCAGCGCGCCATCGTCGCTTGCAGTGAGCGCTGGCGCTTTGCCATCCTGCAGCTCCTTGTGCGCTTTTTTTACAAAACCCGCGTTGCTGAGCGCAATCAGCGCTTCGTCGCTGAGCGAGAGCAAATCAGGGCGCAGTGTCAGTAGTGTGTTCATTGTTGTACCTGTCCAGCCAGCCACGCGGCCAGCTCGCCCGGCGTCATTGCGCCAATCTGGGCCCCGGCGTTCACCAGTTTTTGCGCCAGCTCGCGGTCGTAATTGGGCTTGGCGGCCGAATCCAGCGCGGCCAGCCCCAGTACTTTAACGCCCGCTGCACACAGCTGGCGGGTGCGGCGAATCAACTCGTATTCGCTGCCGCCCTCGTAAAAATCGCTGATCAGCACCACCATGCTGCGGCGCGGATTGTGAATCAGCCCCTGGGCATAGCCCACCGCCTTGGCAATATCGGTGCCGCCACCCAACTGCACTTTCATCAGCAGCTCAACCGGATCGCTCACATCGCGAGTGAGATCCACCACGGCGGTATCAAACGCCACCAGATGAGTCGTCATACCCGGCAGCTGCCACAGGCAGGCGGCCATCACCGCGGCATGGATCACCGAGTCGACCATCGAGCCACTTTGATCGACCAGCAGCACAATATCCCAGCGCTCGGTATGCCGCTTGCTGCGGCTGATAAACAGTGGCGTTTCGATATACAACTTTTGCCGCTCGGGGTGCCAGCGGTGCAAATTGGCGCGCACCGTGCGCTTGAAATCGAAATTACTCGCCACGCGGATACGCGAAGGTCGACGCCGATCGCGCGTGCCGGAAAAGCTTTGCCGCACTTCACGCGCCAGCTTGTCCATAATGCGCCGCACCACCTCGGCCACCAGCTTGCGCGCTGCTGCGAGCACCTGCGGATTCATCAGATGCTTGGTGTGCAACACCGCACGCAACAGGCTCTCCGAAGGCTCGATCCGTTCGAGCACCTCCAGATTGGTTACCACCTCGTCGATGCCGAAACGCTCAACCGCATCGCGCTCCAGCCGCTCGATCACTTCTTGCGGAAACAGTTGGTGGATGGCATTGACCCAGTCCGGGGTGGTGAGCTGGCTAGCCTCCTGCCCACCGCGCCGCTCGCCCCGCTGCGCCAGCTCCGGGTCGCGCCCGTACAGCCACTCCAGCGCCGCGTCAGCCGCCAGTGCATCGCCAGTCAGCGCGCCCAGACTCGGCTGCGCCGCCTCGCCCAAGAGCAAGCGCCAGCGCTGAGTATCGCTAGGTATATCGATAAAGGTCTTATTTTTATTCATATTGCTGGCTATACCCTACAGTATTCATTTTAAGCCCCAGCTTCCAAGCACGGCCACTGCCTGCTTCTCACGCCAACTGTGGCGTGCCAGTGTTTCGGCGTCCAGCCCGGTGAGCGGGGCGGTGAGGGTGCGGGGGCTGGCTGTGCTGCCGAGCAGGTGCAGAATCTGCTGCGCCAGTTCGCCGCGCTCGAAGCTGGGTAGCCAGGCGAAGGCGGCGCGTAGGGCGGGGAGGGCCTGGATGAAGTCGGCTTCGTCCAGCGCGCTGACCAGCTGCCTCAGTGTGGCGATAAAGGCTGGAACGTGGATCAGCTCGTGCCTTGCCAGCGCCAGCAGCCCCTGCAGTGCGTCGCCCAGTGCAGCAGGTGGCAGGGCAGAGAGCAGGGCGATGGCGCTATGGATGTCGTCGGCTTGCTGCTGATCGTCATGCGCCACGCTGAGCAGGCAGCCCAGTGCAGCGCCCCGGCTCAGTGGCGCGGCTTGCGGATGGCGGGCTTTGCGCTGGCAGACGGCCAAGGCTCGGGTGATCGGCAGCTCGCCCAGCGGCAGACCGGTGCTGGCTTGGGCATCGCGCAAGAGCAGGCGCAGCGCTTGCCAGGCGGCCAGATGCGCATTGCTGTCTTGCGCGCTGACGCTGCCGTGGACTTCGGCCAGCCACAGCAGGCGATCGAGTGTGAGCTGAAGTAATTCAAGCAAGGCGGGCGCGTCGGCCATGCCCAGCTCGTGGCCGTGGCGGTACAGGCCGTGCGTGATCGCCAGCGGCTGGCCCAGCACCTCAAAACGGCTTTCGCTGCTGATGGCTTCGTGCAGGCGGCTGAGCAGGCCGGGGCTGAACGCGGGTAGACCGGCTTGGGCGGCACGGTTTAATAGTTGCGCCAGCGCGCTGGCGCCGTGGCTGTGCGCCAGCTGTTCGGCCAGCCTGGCGATGGCCGCATCGGCCAGCGTAGCGCCATAAATGGCGGCTTCGATCAAGGCGGCTTGCTGCTCCAGCGGGTGGCTGAGCTGCCATTGTTCGCTGCGTTCGCCCGACATCGCCCAGTTCGGGCCGCTGAGCCGCTTAAAGCCGGGAATCTGCAAAATGGCCAGCCGATGCAGCACGCGGCTTTTGCCACGGTCGGCCTCGTCGAGCAAGGCCAGTGTGATATTGCGGCTTTCGCTGAACGGCGGCTGCAAATCGAGCGCGAGCAATTCGCTGCTCACGGCGTGCAGCAGCGCGGGCAGCGGCGTGCCGGGGGCGAGTTGTCCGGCCTGATCGCCAGCTAGTACGTCCATGATTTCAACCAGCACCGGGTCGGTGCCGCGCCGCAGCGGGCCGCGATACGTCCACGGCAGCGGCGCATCGAGCGCGTCGCGCACCAGCGAGCCCGCCAGCGCATCCAGCCAGTCATTGCGCAGCGGCTGCACATGGCCGCGCAGCCGCGCTAAGGCCTGCGTGCGCACATGAATGGCGAGCAGATCGGCGGTGGAGGCGGGCAGTTTTTTCTGGCGCAGCCGCTGCATCATGCCTTGCAATAATTGCGTGCCAGCCTGCTGCAGGCCGCTCTCCCACACTGCCTGTTGGAAGGCGGGCGAGGGCATGCCGGAGGCGTAGCCATGAAAAGCATCCAGCCGTTTGCCGGTATACGGCAGCAGGTATGAGCCTGTAGCAACGGTACTAGCTATGCTACCGTCTGATACCCCAGCTATGCTCTCATGCAGGTCGGGCGTGGCCGGGGCTGCGCTGTCTTGCCGGATGTCGGGCTCGATGCTGGGCCAGAGTTGCGCCAACATTGGCGCGTGATAGCCGCCGCACACCACCAGCACCCGGTTTTGCTGCTGCCCTTCCTGCCCTTGCTGGGCTGCCCAGGCGATCCAGCGCGCCATCATCTGTTCCCGTGCCTGATTGCTGGCCGAGCCCGGATCAGTGCCGCGTAGATTGATGAAATACTGCCTGAGTCGCGCCGATAGCTCGGCCAGATCGCTGCTTGAACTGGTGCTCGATTCAAACAGATGGTCCCACAGCGCATCGCGCCCTTCGATGCCCAGCTGCCGCCCCAGCTCGGCCTCGTAGGCGCTGGCTAAACGCTCCTGTTCGCTGTCGTTCACATCGGCGTAGCGGTTGCTAATGTCAGCAAAAGCATCGTGCCAGGCGGGCAAGTCGATAAAAGCCAGCTGTGCACCGCATTCGCGCCCGACCTGCAGCGCCTGCCATTCGGGCGAATAATCGGCAAAGGGCGACCATAAGGCGCGGTGCAGCAGCTCGCCCGCCGAGCAAAAACTGTAAATCGCCAGCGGTAAGGTATGCGGCAGAAACAGCTCGTCCAGCCGTGGGTTGAAATCGGCCGGGCCTTCGATCAGCACCCAGTCCGGGCGGCTATCCCGGATGCGTTGCGCCACCAGCCGCGCGCAGGCCGGGCTGTGATGGCGCACGCCAATGATCTCGACACGGCTGCGGCTGCTATCCTGTGTGCTGCTGGCTGCGTATTCTGCCTGGCGAGTGATTTGCGGCGTTTGCAGGACATCGCTCATGGCAGACGGTGGCGCGCTTCGTAATACGCCTTCCAGTGTTCGCCCTCGCGCCGCGCGACTTTTTGCTCGAAATAGCGCTGCAGTTTATTGCGGTCGTCCTCGTTATCCTTGACCACCGTGCCGCCGATGCACTCGACCAGATCGGCCGGCGTGCCGCTGCGCTGCGCCAGAAACCATGCGCGAACGCCAACGGCATGCGCAACATTTACCGCCTCGGCGGTCGACATGACGGCATTGAGTTTGTCCATCTCGCCGCCACCCGCGCCTTGCTGCAGGCTGGCGCGCAAATCGCGGAAGGTGGTGACCAGCAATTCCAGCACCGGCTCGGGAACGCGCTCGCTGATGCCGCTTTGCGCCAGCAGCGTGGCTGATTTGCTGGCGACCAGTTCGAGCTCCTGCTGGAAATCCATAATCGGAAATACCGTTTCAAAATCAAAACGGCGCTTGAGCGCCGCGCTCATTTCATTCACCCCCCGGTCGCGCGTATTGGCGGTGGCGATGATATTAAACCCCGCACGGGCAAACAGCATGGCGTGCTCGCCACTGAGCTCGGGCACCGTCATCACCCGGTCGGACAGCATGCCCAGCAGGCAATCTTGCACCTCCAGCGGCGCACGCGTCATTTCTTCAAAGCGCACCAGCTTGCCCTGTTGCATGCCCCGATACAGCGGCGCGGGCACCAGCGCACGCGGGCTGGGGCCTTCATTGATCAGCAGCGCGTAATTCCATGAATACTTGATCTGATCTTCGGTAATCGACGCGCCACCCTGGATCGTTAGCCCCGAATCGCCGCTAATGGCTGCGGCCAGCAATTCCGACAGCATGGATTTGGCCGTACCCGGCTCGCCCACCAGCATCAGCCCGCGCCCGGTGGCCAGCGTGACCAGCATTCGCTCAATCGCCGCCACTGGCGCCACCATTTTGCGGCTAATGCCCAGCTGGTCATCGCCCAGAATAAAACGCCGCACGGCATTGAGGCTGAGCAGCCAGCCCGGCGGGCGCGGATCACGATCATGCTCGCGCAAACGGGCCAATTCTTCGGCATGGCTTATTTCAGCAGGCGGGCGTTGCAGATGGTGTTCGGTCATGGTGTTTACCTTGGTGGGTATATGGCTACAGATCAATTTTTAATTGATCTGTAGCCATATACATTGGCATTTTTAAATGCGGTATAAAGTTTTTAGCTTTGCAGATACTGTAAATCTCGCAAGAGCTCACTCTGTACAATCTGCGGCAATTGTTCGACTGCAACGACTTGTTGCTCCGGATTGCGTAGCTCCAGCGAATGCAGCTTATGACGCAAGGTTTTATCGGCGACGGCCAGCGAGTAGGGGGGATCGAACCGCAGAGTAGCCACTCCACTGCCATTTAGTGGGCGCCGGTAGCTAGCAATATCACCGCTAAAGTTGTCGCCCTTTTCCCAGCCCCGGCTTTCCAGCCCGCGCAGTGATTTGGTCGGCACCGCCTTGTCCAGTGCGTGGCTCAAGGCGGTGGCAGGGTCGCCGGGCTGGAACGCTTCGCGCGCGAGCTGGGCAAACGGCTGCAGGATCTGGTAATCGGCAAACAGCTGGGCAAAGGCGGCCAGCGTCGCGGCGTCCAGTTGCAGTGGGTGCGGTAGGCCGATCACGGCGATGTCCGGCAGAGTGAGGGCATTGTCGTCAGCGTCGGTGTAGCTGAGATCCTCGGCCACGCGGAAGGTCTGCCGCAGGCCATTGTCGTCATACAGTCCCCACACCAGCCGCCGTGTCACATGGCGCAGCAAGGGGTGCTGCACCAGCGTGCTTTCAAAAATTTCGCGCTGCCAGCGCCGCTGTTCGCACATGGCCCGCTCTAGCCGTTTGAGCGTCTGGTCGGCCAGTGCCTTCACATCGCGCTTGAGCGCCTTGAACTGCTTCTGGGCTTGCTCGGCACGATACTCATTGTCGCTGCCGTTGGGCTTGGGCAAGTCGGCCAGCCGCACTCCATCACTGTTGTAAACCACGGGCTTGAGATGTTCATCAAAGCCGACGCGGAACTGGCGCGGGCCAAAATCCAGATCCAGCCCGCCTGCCGCATCCAGCCCCAGATCCGGCGTAATGCGCTCGGCCAGCTCGTCCGGTGTAAGGCCGGCGTTGTTGGCCAGTTCCTGCATTTTTTGCTCGGCGGCCTGTTGCAGTGGTTTGGATTTCACCTCCTGCGCAATGCCGTTTAGTTGCAGCAGGGCATAGTTACTGCTGATACGTACCAGCACATCCAGCCCTGTTTGCGCGCGGGATAGCAAACCTTCCGTGGGCCAAGTACGAATGAGTGGCACCAACTGGCGTATGGTTTCATCGTTGCCCAGCAGACCGAGTGCCGTAAACGCCCAGCTTTCCTTGTTGGGTGCGCCAGCCTGTTCCCAGCGTAGAAATACATTCCAGATGAACTGAGCCAAACTGTCGCGCTGGCAGGCGGTTTTCACTTGTTCGATACCGGGGTAAACCCCTTCGCTGGTGGGGAAGCGCAGCATGGTGCCTAAGTGCTCCAGTGCCGAATCGGGCAGCGGTGTGCCATCCAGCAGCAATGGGCGAGGGCATAGTTGCGGTTGCCAGAATGCGGGCGCTTTACTGATTTTGGCGGGGAAGCAGTCGAGCGGGTCGGCCTCCAGCATGGACTTTACGGCCAGATTGACTTCGCTCTGATCGTAGCGGGCTGCTACTTGCTGGATTAACTCGGTATGGCCTTGGCTGGCCAGCATGCGTAGTACATTGGTGGCGGTGTCGCGGGCGCTACCCGTTTTACCGAGCGCTGCGGGTAGCAGGCCGGTAACGGTGTGTTCGGGGAATTTGAGTAACCAGTTGCGGGCGCTGGTGCGCACCGTTTTCATTTTGAGATACGCCTGCGCAATGGCCGGAGCCAAGGCGGCCCAGCCGAAATGTTGTGCTATGGCAATACCGCTTTCCGTGCGACGCTCAACGGCCGCTAGTAAACCCTGCAGCCCTTTCACGCCGACTTTTGCCATAAAGAAATAATCGGAGAAATCATCATAAGCAGCCAAGGTCGGCCAAACCGCTTGCGCCATCTCCTCCGGCAGCAGTAGCAGGCAGTAGGAATGCGGGAATGTTTGGCGGCTGAGGTCGGACGCCTTGTAGGCTAGATAGGCGGTGCATAAACTGGCAGCATCGTTGGCGGCAATTGCTTGGCGAGCGGGTTCGACAAAGGCTTGATATTGCTGCATGCGCTCAGCACTCTGGCTGCCATAAAACGAGCCCAGCAAGACCTCTGCGAGCCTTTCTGGGGTTTTGCTGACGGCGTCCAGATTGGACTGACGTACTGAAATCACCCGTTCGCGTTGGCCTTCTTCCCAATATTCCACTGGCTCTAGCGGTAACATTTCCAGCACCAGCGGCGCGATAGCGGCTTTTTTCTTGTTTAGCCACGGTGGGGAAACCAGTACTGGCGGCATGCTGCTGCTCGGTGTGGTTTGCGTAAGCGCTTGCGTGCTCTGATCGGAGGATTGCGCCTGCGCTGGCGGCTCCGCAGTCGCCTTTACCTGTGTTGTTACGCTGCTGGCGCTTGGCTCGGTATGCGGCTTGGCCGCTTGCTGTGGTAGTTCCGGCTGTATTTCGTTGATGACTTGCCAGGCTACTGGCTCAATCCACGCTTGCAGTACCGCGACAGATGCCGCGTGATTGTGTAGCAGCGGAGTTAGCTGGGCGCTGTAGCGTGCTTTGTCATGCCGGCCTGCATCGACCAGCAAGCTGGCCAGTGCTGCGATGGCCGCCAGTGGCCAGCGTTCGCACGCCTTGGCAAAGCGTTGCACCTTGGCTTTGCCGCCGTCTGCTGCGTGGCGGGCCAGAGCCTGGATGGCCTCGGGCGTGCCAATACGTGCCAGCATGTCGGCGATGCCCTCATTGTCAATGAATGGCTCCAGCAGTGGAACAGCTTCAATGCCATGTTGCTGAATAACGGTGCTGGCAAAAACGCGCTCATAACACAAGCCATAACGATTCAACTCGTAGGTTAGGCATTGCTGCACAAACCGGTTCCGGGCTTCCGTGCTGATGGACACGGCAGCTAGCCAGCCGAAGGTTCCGTATCTCTTGTCCGCGTCCATAACCAGTGAGTTGCCCAGCTCCGTATATTCCGGCAGCAGCAGTGCCAGTAAGACACGGCGCAGTGGGTGAAGCAAAGCAGCTGCCTTCTGTAATTGAAGCGCTGCTGTTTGCCGTTCATCATCGCTGGCTTGCGCTAATGCAGTACGGAAAAGCCATTCCCCTTCTGCGAATCGACCGTATCCGTTAAATGTTCCTTGAATGTCATGATTGATCGTGACTGTACGGGGGATTACCGAAGTGTTTGCGCTGATTTGTACAAATGCTGCACCATAGTTTTGTCTGGCATCGATATGGAGCTGTTCGGCTGCAATCAGCATATCCAGCGCTTTAAGTACACCATACTGCGCCAGCAGGTAACGGGCTAACGCGGCTGCATTGCCAATGTAGTCAGCAATGTGCTGCGAGCAGCACACTGCAAATAAGACGGCTTCGGATTGCCAGCTACCTTCTCTCTGCCGGTTTTGCATGCGGGCAATGGCTTCTTCGCATGCGGAGCGGGTGGCTTCGTCCAGTTCGGTTAACACCCATTCGCTGACCAGTCGACCGTTTAGCTCCGGATTCAGCGAAGCGGCAAAAGCCTGCCATTCGGTGTCGGCATCCAGCTGCAAGGGCTCGCCCGGATTGGCGCGGTTGGGCAGTGCGTATGCGCGCATGGCCTTGGTCAGGTCTACCGGGTTTTTTTTCAACCAAGGCGCGATGCCATTTGGTGTGTTGCCGCTCAGATTGCCAGCCGTTCCGATGTCATCACGTTGCATGGTTTTGCTCCTTGGTGTTTTAGTACTCAGTTTTTTAGTTTGATTGTGCTTTAGGGTATTGCCGTGCAGCCATTGAAAATCATGATCTGCATGGCAATACCCATCTAGTTAACCCACCAGCATTTCCATATCGCGGATCAGCTCGCTGGCGGTGATCGGGTCTAGCGTGGCGAAGGCTTCGTTGCTGTCTTGGTGCCAGCCGCTGGTTTTTTTGGCGATGACCAGCTCTTGCAGTTTCTGCTCGGGGTATTCGTCGGTCATGCCGACGATGATGCCCGGATCGAAGGTCAGCTCGATCAGGCGGCCATCGCCGATGTCCTTGGTGTAATACCAGATGCCGCCGCCGTCCTGTGCTTCGCCGCGCCGCCAGCCGCGATGGCTCAGGCCGAAAATCTTGCCGGTGGGAACCACGCGGTCTTTCCAGCGCAGCAGTTTGGCTTCGGCGGCTTCTTGTGCCTTGAGGCTGTGCTTGTCTCTGCCCAGCTGCGCAAAGGGTTGCAGCAGCTCGTAGTCGGCAAAAAGCTGGGCAAAGGCTGCGCCATCGTTAGCAGGCATTTCCAGTGCGTGCGGCAGGCCGATGCGGATTTCGCCTGCGGGCAGAGTGAATTCATCGTCGTTGGCGTCGGTGTAGCTACCGTCTTCGGAGACGCGGAAAGTGGCTTGCAGCTCGCCGCCATAGCGGCCTTCACCCGCCAGCGTGTACACGCCCCAGACCAGCCGCTGCACCAGATGGCGCACCAGCGGATGCGTGGCGAGGAACTGCACAAATACGTCCACCGGCCAGCGGCGGCGCGTACACATGGCCACCTCCAGCCTTTGCACTTGCTGGCTGGCGACAGTTTTGGCGTCTTTTTTCAGCTGCTTGTAGGTATCGACTGCGGCTTTGGCCAGGTCGGCGTCGTCCTTGGCGTTGGGCTTGGGCAGATCTTTCAGGCGCACGCCATCGGTATCGCGCACATAGGGTTTGAGCGTTTCATCAAAGCCGACGATAAATTGCCGGGGGCCAAAATCCAGCTGCAGCGTGCCCATTTCGTCCAGCCCCAGATCAGGCGCTAGGCGGTCTTCCAGCTCTTCGGTGGTGAGCTCGCGGGCTTCGGCAATGGCGGCGATTTTTTCGCGGGCGCGGTCCTGCAGGCCTTTGAATTTCACTTTTTGCGCAATGCCGTTGAGCAGCATCAGCGCGACATCGCTGCCGATGGTGGCCAGTACATCCAGCCCGGCCACGGCGCGGGCGTGCTGCGCCTCACCCGGCCAGGCGCGAATCAGCGGATTGAGCTTGCGCGCCGTGTCGTCAGTGCCCAACAGGCCAAGCGCGCTAAACGCCCAGTTTTCTTTCGATGGCGCGGCGGCAAATAGCCACTGGTTAAAGCCATCCCAGGCAAAATCGGCCAGCGATTGCGGCTGGCAGGCGGCTTTGACCTGCTCGATGCCGGGGTAAATGCCCTCGGTAGTCGGAAAGCGTAGCATGCAGCCCAGATGTTCCAGCGCGCTATCGGGCAGCGCCTTGCCATTGAGCAGAACCGGGCGGCGGCAGCCTTGCGGCTGCCAGAATGCGGGGTTTTTGCCGATTTTGGCGGGGTAGCGATCCAGCGGGTCTTCGTCGAGTACAGCTTGCAAGGCATTGAGCACATCGGCGCGCTCATAGCGCTCTGCAACCGTGCGCATCAGCGCCGTGTGGCCGTGGCTGGCCAGCAAGCGCAGCGCTGTGCCTGCGCAATCGCGCGCTTCGCCAGCCTTGCCCAGTGCATTGGGCAACAGGCCGGTGACGGCGTGTTCGGGATAAGCCAGCAGCCATTCGCGCGCGCTGGCGCGGGCGGTTTTCAGCTTGACGTAGGCGCGGGCGATGGCGGGCGCGAGCGCAGACCAGCCGTAATGCATGGCGAGCGGGATTTCCGCCGCGGGGCGCTGCTGCACGCAGGCCAGCAGGCCGTCGAGTGCCTTCAAGCCGTGGGTGGCCATAAAGAAGCTGCAACGATAGCTGTCATCCACGGCAAAGCTTGGCCAGACCTGCAACGCCATCACTTCGGGCAGCAGCGTCAGATAGCGGGTATCGGCACTAATCCAGTAGCTGAGTTTGGCGGCTTTGTAGTTTTTCCACGCCTCAATCAAGCCTGCACCATTGTGCTGTTGCAGCGCATGGACTGCACTTTGCAAAATGCCCTGGAATGCCTTGCGGTTTTCGCTTTGCTGATGGCTGACGCGGCCAAAGCCCAGCTCGTCGGCCAAGGCTGTGGCGTCTTTGCTTGCCTCTTCAAATCGCTTGGCCTGCCATTCGTGGACTGCTCGCACTTGCTCTTTTTCGTCTGCGGCCCATTGCTCTACGGGTGGCAATGGCAATACGTCCAGCTCCAGCGCGGCGATGGCGGCTTTTTTCTTGTTTAGCCACGGCGGGGAGACCAGCACACGCGGCAGCTCGTCGGCGCTGGCCACGTCGGTCGGGCTGCTAAAGCGTGCTAGCAGCTCATTAATCTGCCCTTGTGCCGCAGCGCTAAGCCAGTGCCAGACCTGCTCCAGCGCTGCCGGGTGGGCTTGCGCCAGTGTGGTCAGCGTGGTCGAAAATAGCCCTGCATCCTTGCCGCTGTGAATCAGCAGCTCGGCTATCGCCGGAATAGCGGCCAGCGGCCAGCGCTGGCTGGCGCTGACAAAGCGCGCCTGATTCGCCTTGCTTTGGCTCGCCACTCTGGCCAGCGCAGTGATGGCTTCGGGCGTGCCGATGCGGGCGATCATATCGGCGATGGTGTCGTGATGAATCAGCCCTTCCAGCAGTGCAACGGCTTCGTCGCCATGCTGCTGAATCACGGTGGCCGGAAAATCGGCATAGTAGCCAAACCAGTGGCCATTGCTGGCCTGGCGCACAGCTTTGCGCGCTTGCGCCGAGGTCACCACGGTGGCCAGCATGGTGAGACTCTGGCCGCTGTTGGCCAGCTCCAGCGCCATGTTGTTGGCAAAATCGGGGCATTCGGGCAAGAGCGAAGCCAGCAGCACTCGCCGCGCAGGGTGGATCAGTGGTGCTGCGGCCTGCAGGCGTGTCGCTGCAGCCTGCCAGTCGCTCTCGCTGGCCTGTGCCAGCGCCGTGCGATACAGCATTTCGCCCGGGCAAAAGCGCTCGCCATGAATCAGCGTTCCGTCTACTTGCCGGCTCAGTGTCAGGCGTGTGACGCGTTGCGAGTAATCCCAATCGCGCTCAACGTGGATTTGTTCGGCTTCGATCAGAATATCAATCGCGCCCAGCAAGCCGTAATGGCCCAGCAGGTAACGCACCAGCGCGATGGCATTGCCACCCAGCGCCATCCGATAAAAACTGCTGGCATTGCAGCTAAATGCCAGCAATACGGCGTCCGATTGCGGGCTGCCATGGCGTTCTGCCTTGCGGATACGCTCAAACGCTTCGTTGCAGGCGCTGGCAAAAGCCGTGCCGCTTTCCTGAACATCCATCGCCAGTTTTTCGCGATCTTCACCTTCGTCTTCCAGGCTGCTGGCAAACTCCTGCCAGGCTTGTTCGGGGTCGGTGTTGAGTGGCTGGCCGGGGTTTTGCCGATTTGGATGGGCGGCTTGCCGCATTTCCGGCGTGAGGGCGATGTATTCAATACTGAGCCACGGCGGGGTGTTGCCCCGCTCAGGCTGGGATGGCGGGGGATCTGCTTGCGGGGCAGGGATGTTGACGGTGACTGCTTCCTCAGTAGTTTTCTCTGGGGTATCTGGTTGCAGCTCTTTCTTAGTATTGTCGACAGCTATATCCCCGGCATGGGTATAGCCTTTGCCGGTTTTTTCCTTGATCAGCTTTTCCATCGCGGTGCTGGCTTTGTCGGCGCTGGCAAAGTCTTTGGTCTGGCTTTGGCCGTTGGTGCCGATGCGGCCCCAGCGGATATTAAGCTGCAGTCCGTCTTGCTCGATTTCCCAGAATTTGCTCGAGTTTCCTTCCGTGTATTCATACCGTTGCATGGCGCGCGCCCCCAGAATTTGCAGGCGCTCATCATGTCATATTGCCCATGTTTCACGTAAGGAATTTGTGGTTTTTCTGTGCGCAAGCCCACAGTGGCGGCTTGTGGTGATAACTGTGCTGGCGGCGAGGTTGAATGGTGACGCTGGTGCTTGGGCAGGGCTGAAACAGCCAGCCCAAGCGCCAGCCTCACAGACTAAAGCTGTGCCGGAAACAGGCTGTGCCAGAGCGCCTCTACGGCTTGCATATCCAGCGCGATGGCGTTGATGTGCTCCAGCTTGAGCTCCTTGCCATTGAGCCGGTGGCGATGTTGCAGGCGGCGTAATTCCCGATAAGCCGTTCGTGCATGCTCGGCACTGGCGGTACTGATCAGCTGGTGCTGCGCGGCGACATCCAGCAGCGCGATATTGCCAGCGTTGGCCGTTAGCGCGGGCAGATGGCGAGAGTGCGCCAGAATCAAAAACTGCACGATAAATTCAATATCGACAATCCCGCCGCGTCGGTGTTTGACATCGTGAGCTAGCGCCGGGTGCGTTTCGAGCATTTTATTGCGCATTTTGAGCACTTCGGCCTGCAAGGCGCTGACATCGCGCTCCCGGCACAGAATCTGGTGGCGTATGGCTTCAAATTGCTGGCCCACCTGCGCATCGCCAGCGCAATAGCGCGCGCGGGTGATGGCCTGGTGCTCCCACACCCAGGCCGAGTGATGCTGGTATTCGGTAAACGCTTCAACCGTCGAAACCAAGAGGCCGGACGAGCCATTTGGGCGCAGGCGCAAGTCGATATCGTACAGTTGGCCGGCCGAAGTCATCGAAGTGAGCCAGTTGACGATGCGCTTGGCCAGCCGGGCGTAGATGTCGGCGGCGTTGGGGTGATCGTCGTCATAGAGGTAAACGATATCCAGATCGGACGCAAAACCCAGCTCTTTGCCGCCCAGCTTGCCGTAGCCAATGATGGCAAAGCGGTGCGTGTCGCGGTGCTTATTGGGCAAATCCTGCCACGCTTGTTCCAGCGCTACATTCAGGATGAGGTCGGCCAGATCGGATAAATGATCGGATAATTTTTCCAGCGGCAGCAGCTCGGCCAGGTCTTGCGACACCAGACGGAAAATCTGCGAGTGCTGGAAATGGCGCAGGCTGTCCATCCGGGCTTCGACATCGCCCGCCAGCTCGTTCATCTGTTCGCGCAGCAGGCGGCCCAGCTTGTCCCAGTCTGGCGCTTGATGCAGCAGGCGCACGTCGAGTAATTCGTCGAGCAGAATCGGGTGGCGGGTCAGGTATTCGGATACCCAGGGGCTGGCGCTGTAGAGGCTGGCTAGGCGCTTGAGCGTTTGTGGGTGTTCGGCCAGCAAGGCCAGGTAAGACTCGCGGCGGCTGATGGCGTCCAGCAGATCAAGCAGGCGCATCAGCGTGGCGTCCGGGTTGTCAAATTGCGCGGTGCAGCTGATCAGATTGGGCAGAATGCTGTCCAGGCGGCGACGGCATCGGTCGGGCATTTGCCGGTATTTGCTGCTGTCCTGCATATTGGACAGTCGGCGCTGGATTTCTTCCGGCTGGCTGTAGCCCAGCTGGGCGTATAGTGGGGTATTGCCCTCAGCAAAAGCATCAATGGCGACTTCATGGCTATCCCCCTGGGGAGTATTTTGCTCCGGCTGCAGAAAGATTTCTTCAAAATGCTGGTTGACCTGTCCGCGATGCGCATCCAGCGCGGCGCGGAACTGCGCCCAGTCGGCAAAACCCATGCTCAGCGCGAGGCGTTGCTGGTCATCTTCAGCGCCGGGCAGCATCTGCGTTTGCGCGTCGTCCAGATACATGATGCGGTGCTCGACATCGCGCAGAAAAATATACGCCGCCTGCAATTGGCTTACCACGTCTGCGGGCAGCAGGCCTTGCTCGGCCAGCTGCTGCAGAATCTGCTGCGTGGCGCGTGAGCGTAATGTCTTGTTACGCCCCCCCCGTATCAGCTGGAACACCTGTCCGATAAACTCGATTTCACGGATACCCCCTGGGCCCAGCTTGACATTATCGAGCCTATCTTTGCGCTCCACTTCGCGGCGAATCTGGCTGTGCAGTTCGCGCATTGATTGGTAGGCGCCGTAATCGAGGTATTTGCGATAGACAAAAGGCATCACCAGCTCCATCAGCCCAGCCATGCCTTGCTCGTCGCCAGTGAGCGCGCGTCCTTTGATCCACGCATAGCGTTCCCACTCACGGCCTTGCGTGAGCAGGTAGTTTTCCAGCGCAGCAAAGCTGCTGACCAGCGGGCCCGAATCGCCAAACGGGCGCAGGCGCATATCGACGCGGAAGACAAAACCATTGGCGTCGGTGTCGCCGATCAGCCGAATCAGCCGTTTGCCAATATTCACAAAATACTCGTGATTGCTGATTTTGCGCCGCCCGTTGGTTTCGCCGTCTTCGGGATAGATAAAAATCAGGTCAATGTCGGACGAAACATTGAGCTCGCGCCCGCCCAGCTTGCCCATGCCGACGACAATCAGCTTTTGTACGCTGCCGCTCTCTTCGCCAATCGGCTCGCCAAAGCGTTCATCGGGCTGGCTCACCCAGTCCAGCGCGACTTCAATCGCCACTTCGGCCAGATCGGAAATCGTGTGCATCGCCTCGGTCAGCGCCGACAAGCCATTGATTTCGCGCACAATCAGCCGCGCCATCACCGCTTGGCGTAAACGGCGCAAGGCCAGCGAGAGCGCTTCGTCGCTATCGACAGTATGAGCACGCAGGCGCTGCAGCATCTCGCTGCGGCTAAAGGCGTGCGCTGCCGATTGCGCCGTTTCGGCGGCCAGATCAGGGCGACATAAAAACAGGCGTTGCAGGTAGCGGCTGTGATTTTGGGCGCTGGCCAGCAGCGGATGTGATTCAACAAGGGTATCGGTCATGGATTTGGCTCTGTTTTTCCCGGTTTTGACGATGCAGGGCTGCTGAATTTGGCTGCATTTTCAGGTTAAAATGCAGATCTATATTTCACATCCAATACCGTAGCACAGCTGGTGTTCTTTGCGTGCACGGTGTCTTACCCGGAATCCCGATGTCTCTTGCGTTTTTGCGTCAGCTCAAATCCCTGACCGCGCTATTTACCGCCTGGCATCTGCGCTGGCTAAAACGCATCGTGCTGACTGCATTTTTGTTGCTGCTGCTCGCGGCGCTGGCCTGGCAGTTTGTCTTTATCCCGCGCCTCAATAGCTACAAACCCTGGATCGAGCAGCAATTAAGCCAGAAAGTGGGCGCGACGGTGCAGATTGCCGAGCTGGAAGGCAGCTGGCGTGGCATTCGCCCGCATTTGGCGCTGTTGAAGTTTCGCCTCAGCCAAGGTCGCCAAACCCAGAGCAGTCCATCTCAGAGCAGTCCGCTGGAATTTGCCCGCATGGAAGGCACGCTGTCATGGTGGCATTTGCTGATCGGGCAATTGCGCTTTAGCCATTTGCGCCTGCATGCGCCCGAGCTGGATATTGTGCGTCTTGCCAACGGGCAGTGGCAGGTGGCGGGTTTGAAGCTTGATCCGCAGGCGAAAAGCGACGGACAGTTTTTCAACTGGCTGCTCAATCAGGGCGAGCTGACCATCAGCAATGGCGCGGTGCGCCTGCAAGACCAGCAAAACCGTTTTCCGGCGCTGTACGCCGATCGTGTGCAGCTCAATGCTGAAAACTGGTTTGGCAGCCATCAGCTGGTGCTGCGCTTTATGCCGCGCCACTTAATGGGAGCGTCGGGGGCGGGCAAGCCGGTGGAGATTCAGGGCCGACTGAGTGGCGACGATGTAAATACCCTGTCGCAGTGGTCGGGCTGGCTCAAGGTCGTGCTGCCTGCCAGCGATCTATTGCAAGTCAGCCCCTGGTTGTCGCCGCTGATGCCAGCCATCGGCCTGAAGTCGGGCTACGGCGCGCTGGCCTTGAAGCTGGAGCTGGACAAAGGTGTGCTCGAAGGGCTGGAAGCTGATTTGCAATTGAGCAACTGGCGGCTGCTGCTGCCGGATCAGACCGTGTTGAGCTTGCCGCTGTTTGACGGCCAAATCGTCTGGCGAGATCGCAAGCAGCAGCGCACGCTGCAGGTGTACGGCAGACATATTCGAGGTGAAGGGATTCCAGGCGAGGGAAATCAAGGTAAAGGGCAGGCCTGGTGCGAGCGTTGCGAGCTGGAATACACGCAAACGCCCGAGCGGCAAACTCTGACCGCACGCCGCTGGCAGCTGCAGGCATTCAATGCCTATCGGCAGTTTTTGCCCGAGCATCTGGCGGCGTATCGCAGCGCGACGCTGGGGGGCTATCTCAAGCAGCTCAGTCTGGAATGGCCGGGACAATGGCCGTATGGTCAGCACAGCCAGCAACCGCAACTCGATGTGCTGCAAGTGGACGCTGAAATCAGCCAGCTATCGGTGCAGGGCGTTAATGCCTGGCCGGCGGTCGCCGGGCTTGATCTGACGCTGAATCTGGCGCCCAAGGGCGGGCAGCTCAAGCTGGACGGACAGAATGTGCGGTTTGATTATCCGGCGCAATTTTTAGAGCCGCTGCAATTCGGTCTGCTGCAGGCGGCAATCGACTGGCGGCGTGAAGGCCAGGGCTGGCAGCTGAATCTGGATGGTTTTAAAGCGCTCAATGCCGAGCTGGATCTGAGTGCGCAGGGGCAATATCGCTGGCCGGGTAAGGGTCTGGGGCAGGTTGATCTGAGCGCCGACATCCGTCAGCTGGCCGCCCAGCGCGTCTACGCCTATCTGCCGCGTGTGCTCTCTGATGAGGTGCTGGTCTGGCTCAAGGGCGGGCTACTGGCTGGCGATGCGCGCAATGGTCGCCTGGTCTGGCGCGGCGATGTGGCGCAGTTTCCGTACACCATGGGTACCCCTGCGGCCAAGGCTGGGCAGTTTATGGTGCAGACCGAGGCCAAAGGCGTCACCATCAATTACGCCGACGGCTGGCCGATGGTTACGCAGGTGGATGGGCAGGTACTGATTGACGGCATGCAGCTGACGGTGGTGGCCAATCAGGGCCAGATTAGCGGCACGGCGCTCGATCAGGTTAAAGTGACCATTCCCAATCTTGAATACAATCAGCATGTACTTGTCGATGGCAAGGTGAGCGGACAAACCGCCGATTTTTTGCGCTACGTGGAAAACAGCCCGGTGCGTGCCGCCACGCACGGGTTTCTCGACCAGCTCAAGGCCCAAGGCCGCGGCCAGCTTGATCTGCAGCTCGATATTCCGATTGAAGACGTAGAGCAGACCCGTATCAAGGGCCTGTATGCTTTTGACGGCAACCAGCTTGATTTTGGCGATGAGATCCCGGTGCTCAATCAGGCCAAAGGGGCGGTCAGCTTTACCGAAACGAGCATGAAAGTGCAGCCGTCCACCGCCAGAGCCCTGGGCGGCGCAGTGCAGATGCACGGCGAAACCAATGCCAAGGGCGAGCTGATGCTCAATCTGAAAGGGCAGGCCGAGCTTGAGCAGGCTTTGCGGTATTATCTGCCGCCGCTAAGCCCGTGGTTGCAAGGCATGGTGGCGTTTCAGGGGCAGCTGCAAGTGGATGAAGATGATTATGTCTTTAGTCTGAATTCGGATTTGCAGGGCGCTCAGAGCCATCTGCCTGTGCCATTAAATAAAGCCGCGCCACAGAGCAGATCATTTCGCCTGAAAGTGGCGGGCGAGCAAAGCGGTTCCCGTCTTGAATTTGCCTACGGCAAAACCTTGCAGGCTGCGCTTTTGCTCCCAGCCGACGCTGCAGCTGTACGCGGCCAGATTGTGCTCGGTAGCGAAGGTGAACCAGCGGCCCGATTACCCGCAGCATTGTCGCAAAATCAGCCACAAAATCAGGGTATCCAGCTCAGTGGCCGCTGGCCACTGCTCAATCTGGCTGAATGGTTGCCGCTGCAGAGCCAGTGGCTTAAAGCCCCGGCCACCGGCAAGAACCCGAGCGGCAAAATGCCTGAATTGCAGGTGCAGCAGCTGGCGTTTGACCAGCTGTATATTGCAGGCCAGCAGCTTGATGAAGTGCGCTTGCAAGGCCAGATTAGCGAGAAAGGCGTGCAAGCCAGCCTGACCAGTCAGCAGATTGCGGGCGATCTGCACTGGTTGCCGGGGGCCAACCGGCTTGATGTGCAGCTGAGCAAGCTCTGGCTTCCACTGAAGCCCGCTGCAATCGTGGCCGAGCCGGAAAAACCATCTCGCCTGCTTGCGCGCGGCCCGCTGGCGCTGCCCGCTGAGAAAAGCGGTTTAAGCCTGTGGCAATCCTGGCCAGCGCTTAATCTGCAAGCGCAGGATTTTCGTTTTAAAAATGTCGAGCTGGGCCAGCTGCGCCTGTTCAGCCAGCCGCAAGGGCGCGGGATTGATTTCAAGGAGTTGAGCCTGCGCAACGCCGACGGCCAGATTGCCCTCAATGGGCAATGGTTCCGGCAGGACGGTAGCGAGCGCACGCAAGCCAAAGTGGCGATTGATTCGCCCAATCTGGGCAAATTGCTCAAACGTCTGGGCTACCCCGAGGCCATGAAACAGGCGCCTCTGACGTTTCGCGGCGATGGGCAATGGCGTGGCGCGCCGTGGTCGCCCGATTGGCCAACGGCAGCCGGGCAGATCGAGCTGAATATGGGCGCCGGGCAATTTAGCCAGCTGGACCCCGGCGTGGGGCGCTTTATGTCGATTTTAAGCTTGCAAGCGCTGCCGCGTCGGCTCAAGCTCGACTTTAGCGATGTGTTTAGCGGGGGTTTCGAGTTTGACGAAATTCACGGCACGGCGGTGATCGAGCAGGGCATCGCCAAAACCAATAATCTGAAAATCAACGGCCCAGCGGCCAAAGTGCGCTTTACGGGCGACGCCAATTTTGTCGCTGGCACCCAGCATTTGCGGGTGCGAGTAGTGCCCAGCATTGGCGGCGCGGTGGCGCTGGGGGTGGCGGTGGTGAACCCGATTATTGGTCTGGCGACGCTGGCGGCGCAATCGGCGCTCGATAATCCGCTCGGCGAGCTGGTGGCGTATGAGTTCCAAATTGACGGTAGCATGGCTGATCCGCAGATCAAGAAAATCGGCGTCAGGCCGGAGCGGCCTTTCTCTAACTAGACCCAACTAGGACTAATGGGTATATGGCTGCAGATCAATTTGAATATGCTGTGTAGCGCTATACGGTGGTGTGTCTATGAATAGTTTAATCGCCTGTGCCATCCAGATGGTGTCTGGCCCGGATGTAGCCAGCAATTTGTCACACGCAGCTCGCCTGATCGCCAGCGCAGCCGCAGCCGGGGCGCAACTGATCGTCTTGCCCGAATATTTCGCGATTATGGGTCAAAGTGATCGCGACAAGCTGGCACATCAAGAGCCATATCAGGAGCCGTGCCAAGCCGATCACCAAGCCGATCACCAGGCCGATTACCAGGCCGCGCCGCTGCAACATTTTCTGGCCACACAAGCGCGCGAGCATCAGATCTGGCTGGTCGGCGGCACGATTCCTCTGGTATCCGGCCAGCCCGATAAAGTGATGAATAGTTGCTTGGCATATAACCCAGCGGGCGAGTGTGTCGCGCGCTATGACAAAATCCATCTATTTGGTTTTGCCAACGGCAGCGAATGCTTTGCCGAGGCCGATACCATTTGCGCCGGGCAGCAGCCGGTGGCGTTTGACACGCCGTTTGGTCGCATCGGGCTGGCGGTTTGCTATGATTTGCGCTTTCCCGAGCTGTTTCGCTCGATGGATACGGTCGGCGAGGTGGATATTTGGGTGCTGCCCGCCGCGTTTACGGCCACCACCGGGCGCGCGCACTGGGAAGTGCTGCTGCGCGCGCGCGCGATTGAAAACCAGTGTTTTGTCGTGGCGTCCGGCCAAGGCGGCGTACACCCGAGCGGGCGCGCCACTTTTGGCCACAGCATGCTGATCGATCCGTGGGGCGTGGTGCTCGATGTCCTGCCCGAGGGCGAAGGGCTGGCGCTGGCCGAGCTCAAAGCCACGCAATTACACAGAGTCAGAACGATATTGCCAGCACTGAAGCATCGTGTGTTTTAATAAGTGAAAAGACGCAAGTTCTCACGCCGCGTTGCTGCGCCTTGCGTGAAAATTTTTGCTCAATCACTTCGTCGGACAGATTAAATTAGGTAAAACAATGAGCATCTCTTTGGATCATTTTGCAATCGCCGAGCAACAATTGCTCACGCCCTTTTCACTGGATGATCAGGCGATCAACTCGGTGTTTGGTCAAATGCTCAGCCATGAAATCGACTACGCCGATTTGTATTTCCAATACAGCCGCTCCGAGGCGTGGAGTCTGGACGAAGGCATTGTGAAATCGGGTAGCTTTAACATCGACCAGGGCGTTGGCGTGCGCGCGATCAGCGGCGAAAAAACCGCCTTTGCCTACTCGGACGACATCAGCCTCGCCGCTTTGAACCAAGCCGCACAAGCCACGCGCGCAATTGGTCGGCAAGGCGGGCAGGGTATTGCTCCCTTCGCCAAGAAGCAGCAAGGGCTGCAGCTCTATACCCCTAAAGATCCACTGGCAAGCCTGGATGAAGCAGCCAAAGTGGCGCTGCTGGAAAAAATCGAGCAAATCGCGCGTAGTCTGGACCCGCGCGTGGTGCAGGTGATGGCGAGCCTTGCCAGTGAATATGAAGTGATTTATATCGCCCGCCACGACGGACATCGCGCGGCCGATGTGCGCCCGCTATGCCGCCTATCGATCAATGTGATCATCGAGCAAAACGGCCAACGCGAGCAGGGTAGTGCCGGTGGCGGTGGCCGTTTTGATTACGCCTATTTCACCGACGCGGTGCTGCTCGATTACGCCAAACGCGCGGTCGATCAAGCGGTGCTCAATCTCGATGCGCGTCCTGCTCCGGCTGGAGAAATGACCGTGGTGCTTGGCAGTGGTTGGCCCGGCATTTTGCTGCACGAAGCGATTGGCCACGGCTTGGAAGGCGATTTTAACCGCAAGGGCAGCTCGGCGTTTGCCGGCAAAATCGGCCAGCGCGTCGCAGCTAAAGGCGTAACAGTGGTTGATGATGGCACGATTGCTGATCGTCGTGGCTCGCTCAATATTGACGACGAAGGCAACCCAACGCAACGCACCGTGTTGATCGAAGACGGCATTTTGCAAGGCTATTTGCAAGACAGCCTGAATGCGCGCCTGATGGGCATGCCAGCTACCGGCAACGGTCGGCGCGAAAGCTACGCGCATATCACGATGCCGCGCATGACCAATACGCTGATGGAAAACGGCGATAAAGACCCTGCCGAAATTATCGCTTCGATTGAGCGAGGCCTCTATGCCGTTAACTTTGGCGGCGGGCAGGTCGATATTACCAGCGGCAAATTTGTGTTCTCGGCCGCTGAGGCGTGGTACGTCGAAAACGGCAAAATGCTGTATCCGGTGAAAGGCGCAACGCTGATTGGCAATGGGCCAGACGTGCTAACGCGCGTGTCAATGATCGGCAATGATATGGCGCTTGATCCGGGCGTGGGTACTTGCGGTAAAGACGGCCAAAGCGTGCCGGTGGGCGTGGGGCAACCGACGTTGCGCATCGACGGTGGCCTGACCGTTGGCGGCACTGCGGGCTAAGTACTGGATCGAAGATGGCATTAGAAATCCGCGAGATTGAATTTTCCGAGTACGAGCGCGCTGCCGAGGTGGTCTGGGCTTCGTTCCTGCACCTTGCAGCGCAATATCAAAGCACTGCTGGCATCGAGCAATTTAGGCTCTTTGCTCAAGCCAGCGAAATCCGCGCGCGCGATGCGGTGGGCGGTCTGTGCCATGTGGCGGTGATTCAAAACACCATCATTGGCGTGCTGCAGGCACGCGCCGACTCGCATATTGCACTGTTATTTGTGCTGCCCGAATTTCAAAGCCGTGGCGTTGGCCGAGCGCTGATCCGTGCAGCTGATGCACAGCAGCGCTTGCTCACAGTCAACGCCAGCCTCAATAGCGTCAACGCCTATATGCGCTATGGCTTTATGCCGATTGGTGCCGAGCAGCTTAGCGATACCGGCATTCGTTTTGTGCCGATGAAGCGGTTTTGACGCGTATGAATGTCCCGCTGGATGCTCGCAATTTGTCAGCTTCAGGCTATGCTAAAGAGTCGATATTCCGGTAGATCAGCTTTGTCATGGATTTTTTACTTCCCGAATCGACATCAACTGTGAACGAGATCTTGCCGCCCTGGAAAGTGGTGGTGATTGATGACGAACGTGATATTTTTGAAGTTACCCGTTTATCGCTCTCGCGCGTCAAAGTGGACGGGCGACCGCTTGAACTGCTGTACGCCGATAGTGCCCGCAGCGGCTATGAATTGCTCAGCATGCACCCGGACGTGGCGGTGGCTTTTATTGATGTGGTGATGGAGTCGCCCGAAGCGGGGCTGGAGCTGGTCGAGCGCATCCGCTCCGAAATGAAAAATCATTCACTGCGCATTATCCTGCGCACCGGGCAGGCCAATCAGCATCCTGAAGAAGTCGTGATTCAGGAATATGATATCAACGACTACAAAGCCAAAACCGAGCTGACCAATATCAAGCTCAAAACCTGTATTTACGCCGCTATCCGCTCTTACCGCGATATAGTCACCATCCGCAATACCCAGCACGGCATGGAAAAAGTCATTGCCTCGTCGCAAGCCGTGCTCCGCAGCCGCACCTTGCACCAGTTTGGCTCGGCGGTTTTGCAGCAGCTGCTTGATCTTTTGAATATCCAGAGCAGCGAGGTCTATCTGGTGTCGCAATCGGTCGATCTGTACGGCGACAAAGTCAATCATGTGCTGGCCGCCACCGGCGAGAATATCTCGGTGCAGGATGATTTAAGTACGCCCGTGCTGCCGGATCATGTGCGCGAGCTGGTCAATTACGTCAATGCGGGCGGCGATAATCATCTGCCGGGCGCGGCGTTCTTGGCCCGTTTCCAGGTGGGTGAAAGCTCGTCAAATGTGCTCTATGCCAGCCTGAATCAGCCGCTGGATGCGCTGCAAACCAAGCTGCTGCAAATGTTTGCCAGCAATGTCGCGCTGATTTTCGAGTCGCTCTACACCAAGGAAAACATCCAGGAAACGCAAAAAGAGCTGCTGCTGGTGATTGGTGACGCGATTGAGCAGCGCTCAAAAGAAACTGGCATGCATGTTCGTCGCGTGGCGCTGATGTGCGAATTGCTGGCGCAAAAACTAGGGATGTCGGCCGAGTTTTGCGAAACCATCCGTTACGCATCGCCCTTGCACGATATTGGCAAGATCGGCATCCCCGAGCATATCCTGCACAAGCATGGCAAACTGGACGCGGCCGAATGGGCCATTATGCAGACTCATGCCGAGCTGGGTTATCAGCTGCTGAAAAAAACCAAGCGCGTTATTGCCAAAATGGGCGCGATCATCGCCAGAGAACATCATGAAAAATGGGATGGCAGCGGTTATCCGCGTGGGCTGGCGGGTGAACAAATCGCCATCGAGGCCCGGATTATGGCGATTGTCGACGTCATCGACGCCCTCGGTTCACGCCGCGCGTACAAGGAGCCGTGGGACGATGCGGCGATTATTGCGCTGGTGCGTAGCGAGCGCGGCCGACACTTTGACCCTACGCTGGTCGATCTGGCACTCAGCCATTACGATGAGCTACTGGCCATCCGCCGCCAGCTGCCCGATATATCCGATCAAGGGCATTAACAGCCACTGGCCGTTGTGCCACTGTGGGCTTTTCGCTGGCTAATGTGCTGAAGTCGTGTTGATAGGCTTGATGAATTGCGGCCGCCACTCTTGCCCTTTCCTGAGGGAACAAAAGCCACACGCCAACGATCAACACGCAATAAGAATATTGCTTTTCACTGCATGAGGTTGGTTAATGAGCAGCTTGAATTTGAATCTGGCTCAGCTGGATGCCGCGCGTCGCGAGTGTCTGCAACTGGTCAATCAGCGTGCATGGGTGTCCGCTGCCGCGGCTGCAATTCCCGTGCCCGGCCTAGATGTGGGCGCCGATGTGGCGATTATGACGCGGATGATTGAGCAGATTAATGAAAAATTTGGCCTGCGCGAGCAGGACGTAGCGCGGCTGGACGAGCAAACCCGGCAGCGCCTGCTGGTGATTATCACCTCCATTGGCAGCTCGCTGATTGGGCGCTACGCCAGCAAGGAGCTGATTATTCTGGCTCTGAAACGGGTTGGCGTGCGTATGGCCTCCAAGCAGGCCGCCAAATTTGTGCCGCTGCTCGGGACAGCCATTGCCGCAGGCGTCAGCTATGGCGCCATGCGCTATCTGGGCAATGCCCATATCGAAGACTGCTACCGGGTGCTCAGGCAGGCCATCGTTGAAGCAGACTTCAGCGCTTAAAGATCATACTTTCTGCCGATCAGCCTGCGGCACATCAACGCAGTTCGCTGGCTCTATCGATGTTTTCCTTTCAGTCCGGCCACGCAGGAGATTGCAGTGTCCATATTGGCTTTGTTGTATCTGATGATCATCTTGCTGGGCTTGATGGCCTCGATTGTCGCGTTCAAGCGCCGCTCCTGCCTTGGACTTGGCCTTTTGGGGGCCGCCAGCGGCTTGGGCTTGCTGCTGCTCGCAAGTTTTCTGTATGGCTTGTTTTACGCTTTTGGCTTCTGGCACGGCTCAGCCAGACCAGGGCTTGAGTCGGCTTTTAGTTATGCCATTCTGGCGGTGATTACAGTTGGCGTGCCTGCGATGATTGCAGGTAGCTGGTGTGCTGTGTTGATGGCCCGCTTTTTCCATTCCCGAGATTGAATGCTGAGTCTTTTAAGGGGTATTGCCCTGTAGCTATTTTCTGTTCTGATTTGTAGAGCAATACCCGCGTACAACATCAACGCCCCAGTCTATCGCTTCGCCCCGGAGCAAGCTGCGCTGGTCAAGCCCGCGCAAAGAATGGAAAATGGCGGCTGACCTTAGCCCTGTTTTGCAAGCAGGTGGCTAAGGAAACACTTCCTGACCATTGATTGGCTGCCCCATTTTCATGACGCTAAATACCATTGAACACCTGATTATCCACCAACTGCACAAAGAGCCTAACGGCCCGGCGCGTGTCGCGCTTGGTACTGCGCCGCTGGCGATCAATAGCGCGTCTCAGCGTCTGGTCGATCATTTGTGCGAGTTGTATGGCACGCGCAATGGCAAAGGTTTTGGCAAATTCGATCTGGACGACGCCAGCTTTGCCATGCCCAAACTTATTCAGCAATTTGCTGCTGAACAAAGCATTGATTTCTTGAGCTTAAGCCAGCAGATGATGGCTGAGCTGCAAACGCGCGCCGAGGCCGAGCCGCTGGCCAGCGGTGGCTATGTGCTGATCGCACAGGTGAGCAATGCTGCGATGCAGTTTATTTTTATCGCCATCATTAGCGAAGTGATCGGCACGGCAATGAGCGACGAGATGAATGTGGCCGATAGCATTCATCTGGATATGGATCATCTGCGCGTGGCCGGGCGGATTGATCTGGGCAGCTGGAAAAACGGTGGTGAGCGCTACGTGAGCTTTCTGCGTGGCCGCGGCGATGTGGCAGGGTATTTCAAAGCTTTTCTCGGCTGCAACGACGTTAAAACGCCGCTGAAAGAAACGCAAAAATTGGTCAAAGGACTGGAAGCCTTTGCTAACGAGCAGGCGATTGCCGGTAACGAGCGTGACGAGCTATTCCAGCGCGCGCATTCCTACCTGGATGCGCTGGGCGACGGGCAAGGCGAAGTCGATCTGGCGACGGTGGCCGAGCAGGTCTTTCCCGAATCGCCCGCGCAACTGCAAACGGCGCTGCAAAGCGATGAGCTGGGCATTAACGATGGCTTTGTCCCCGACCGCCGCGCGATCAAGCCGCTAATGCGGTTTAAGGCCAATGGAGCGCAATGGAAGCTGGAGTTTGACCGCGCCAGCCTGCGCAGCGGTGCGGTGATTTACGACAAATACAGCGACACGCTGGTGCTGTCGAATATTCCGGATGAGCTGAAAAAAGCCCTGCTTGATCAATAAGTACTGCTTGTTCAATCAGTAATCGTGCGTGCAGACTTCTATCTTGCTACTTAGTGCTGTTTCGCTGCACAAGCCACGATATACTACAAAACTTTCGTATCCCGTCGAATAAGGTTTGCTCTATGTTTTCGCGTCTGCGTCCTCTGATTGTCCTGATTTTGAGTGCCCAGTTGTTGTTGACTGGCTGTTCGGCTAATGCAGAAAAAACCAACCCGTCCAATGCGGTGTTGTGGAAAATAGAAATGGCCAACTCACCCGCATCGTGGTTGCTGGCCACAGTGAATACGCCCGATGGTCAGGATGTTGAATTCAAGCCCGAAGTCGAGCCCGCCTTGCTCAATTCCAAGTACATCGGCACCGAATACTACAACGACATGAATTCGTCGATTCAGCTGGCGCAGGCCATGCTGACCAAAGATGCGAGCCTGCAGGCTCTGCTTGGGCAGGAGCGCTACGCCAAAGTGCTGCCTTTGCTCGCTGCGCGCGGCTACCCGGAAAATGTCGCGGCCAAACTGCAGCCGTGGGCGGTGGCGATGCTGCTGTTTTCACCCAAGCAGGGCAAAGAAAACATCCCGATGGATGAATATGTCTTCCAGTACGCCACCGAAACCAACAAACCGTATTTTGCGATTGAAAGCATTGAGCAGCAGCTGGCGCCGTTTAAAAAGCTGCCTGCAGGCAAACAGATCATTCTGATTGATGGTTTGATCGCCAATCATGATGCACTGGAAAGCGCATTTGCCAGCAATATGGCCGCGTATCAGAAATCCAATCTGGACCCGATTGCACCGCTGATGCAGATCGAAACCATCGCCTTGCCCAAGCACGAGCAGGCCTGGTTCAACGTATGGCGCAAGGAGCTGAAAACCTCGCGCAACAAGATCATTATCGAGCGCCTCAAGCCCGCCCTGCAAAAAGGCGAGGCTTTCTTTACCGTTGCGGCAGGGCAGCTAACCGGTCAGGATGGTTTGCTCGCGGCCATGCGCGCTGCCGGTTATAAGGTGACAGCAGTCAAGGTGGAGCCTGCACAAAAATGATCTATACCCGTTTGGGCCAGAGCGAGCTTGAGGTTTCCCGGATCTGTTTGGGCACCATGACGTATGGCGAACAAAATAGCGAGGCGCAAGCGCACGAGCAGCTCGATTACGCCGTTGCCGCAGGTGTCAATTTTATCGATACCGCCGAAATGTACCCGGTGCCTGCCAAGGCGGCCACGCAGGGGCTGACCGAGCAATACATCGGTAGCTGGCTGAAAAACTGGTTGAAGAAGCAGCCACGCGATCAGCTGGTGATTGCCAGCAAAGTAGCCGGGCCCAATCGCGGGATGGACTGGATACGCGGTGGCCCGCAGTTAAACCGTGAGCAGATTATTGCTGCGTGTGATGCCAGCTTGAAGCGCCTGAATACCGACTATCTCGACCTGTACCAGATTCACTGGCCAGCGCGCCATGTGCCGATGTTTGGGCAGACCTACTACGAGCCCAGCCAGGAATACGCCCATGCCCCGGCCATTGCCGAGCAGCTGGCAGCGCTTGATCAGCTGGTTCGCGCTGGCAAGGTGCGCTATATCGGCGTCTCGAACGAGACTTCATGGGGGGTGTCGGAGTTTGTCAAAGTGGCCGAGCGCGAAAATCTGCCGCTGATCCAGTCCATCCAGAATGTCTACAACCTGATCAACCGCAATTTTGATCATGGCCTGGCTGAAACCTGCCATCGGGAGCAAGTGAGCCTGCTGGTCTACAGCCCGCTGGCTTTTGGCTTGCTGTCGGGCAAGTACATCGACAATCCGGCCAGCGCAGGGCGGATGACCCAGTTTGCCAATTTTGGCTCGCGCTATCTCAAACCGCATGTCACGCCAGCGGTGGCCGCCTACCATGAGCTGGCCAAAGCACATGGCCTGAGTACGGCACAGATGGCGCTGGCTTGGGTATACAGCCGCTGGTATGTGGCCAGCACCATCATTGGTGCGACCACTATGGCGCAATTGCGCGAGAATATCGCCGCGCAGGATGTGGTGTTAAGCGAGGCCATTCTGGCCGAGATCGAAGCCATCCACCGCCGCTGTACCAGCCCGGCGCAGTAAATCGCTACACCGGGCCGGGCAAATCAATGACCATCACCACTGCATTTTGATGGTGGCAATTTTGTCGAGCAATTGCTGCGTCACCTGCCGGTGATCTGCCCGATTGGGGTGCCACTGACAGGCGCTCAATTGCATCGCATCCAGCTGCAGATAATGGATGCGCTGATTGCCAGCGGCCTGCTCGGCGTCAACCACTGCCCGCACATTCGGCCGCTGCTGATCGTCCGGCCAGAGCTTCATGGCGGTCACAATGATGTGCGGCGTTTTGTAGCGGGCATTCAGTGTTTTGATCAGCTCGCGATAGGCCGCCTGAAAATCCTTGGCACGCTGTTCGGTATTGCGTTGCTCACCCGGATTGACCGGAGTGGAAAAGTCATTCACACCCAGACCGATGACTACCAATTGCGGCTGCCAATGGCTGTCGGGTTTGCTGTTGGCGTCGGTTTGCAGCTGACGCGTGTAAAAAGTACGGAAATCACGGTCGGGCAGGTTGCCATTCCAGTTGCGAATCAGCCCCATGCCCGACATCGCATTGGTTTGCCATTGTGCGCCCAGCTGGCGGGAAAGCTGGATGGCAAAACCCTGGCTGATGTCAGTGCTGCTGCTGATCTCAGCATCGCTGCAATCGCGTTGATTCGAAAGATTGGCCAGCGCGGCGGTGAAAGAGTCGCCAATAAATTCAATTTTGCGTTGTGGCGTCGGTGCCGCCAGCCATTGGCCACCATCGAGCGTGAAGCCATACACGCTGCCCGCATAGTCTGGCGTTTCATTGCGCCGGATCAGCTCGATCCGGTGTTCGCCTGCGGCCAGATCGCGAATCCACACCGTGCGTTTGCCGCTGGCCGGGGAAATCTGGGCGACGGGCTGGCCGTCAATCTCAACGGCATAGTGGCTGCGCGCGTCATTGAGCACCACGCCAACGGCACTGCCTTGAAAGCGTGCGGCCATGGCGACACCAGGCCAGGTGGCTTGCCAATGATCGCTGTTTTGCACCCAGCGGCCCGAAAGCAGTAGCGGTGCGCTGCCGGCGTCGGCTGCAAACAGCGGGCCGGATAAGCTGGCGCAAGCCGCCACGAGAGCGGCTGCGCAGGCGCGGGTTAATTTGATTGATTTGATTGTCTGCATGAATGTCTCCTCCATGCCGACGATTGTACTGAGGTGTGCGGTAAAAGGCCTTGTCCGAAACGATCAGCCGATTTGTCCGGATCTGGCCTGCTTGCGCGCAGATGCAGCTTCGACAGGGAAGTACGTCGATGGTATGCTGGGGTATTGCGCTGTAGCTATTATCTATAAAGCTCTACAGAAATATACCCTGCCAGACCGAGAGCGTGGGCAGGCAGGGTAGTTTAGAACGGATCGGTTTAGAGTCGAGCTGTTTAGAACAGATCAAACACCAGCACTTCAGCGCCATGGCCTTGCTTGAGCGTCAGCGCTGTTTCATGCGTTAGCATGGCCGCATCGCCCGCTTTCAGCGCAATGCCGTTTACTTCAATACTGCCGCGGGCAATGTGTACATACAGTTTGCGGCCCATCTGGATGGCTTGCTCCAGTGCTTCATCGCCATCAAATAGCCCCGCGTACAGGCGAACATCCTGATGAATCAGCACCGAGCCATTGCTGGCATCCGGGCTGGCCACCAAACGCAGCTGGCCGCGTTTGTCGTCATCGGAGAAGATTTTCTCTTCATACGACGGCGCAATGCCTTTTTGCCCCGGAATAATCCAGATTTGCAGCAAATGCGTCTCTTCGGTGTCGCTGGGGTTAAATTCGCTATGCCGAACGCCGGTGCCCGCGCTCATGCGCTGCACATTGCCGGGGCGAATTAGCGAACCATTACCCATGCTGTCTTTATGCTCGATGGCGCCCGACAGCACATAGGTGATGATTTCCATGTCCTGATGTGGGTGCATGCCAAAGCCCATGCCAGCCGCGATCCGATCATCGTTAATCACGCGCAGCGCGCCAAAGTGCATATGCGCCGGGTCGTAGTATTCGGCAAAGGAAAAGCTGAAGTTGGAATCAAGCCAGCCGTGGTTGGCGTGGCCACGTTCTTCGGATTTGCGTAAGGTAATCATGCTTTTCTCCTTCAATCTATTTGAATGGTGTATGCCATAATAAGCTTGAGATAGCGGCTTTGATAGCCAAAAGTTCTGCCTGAATCATTCAAAAAATTGGAATAAATATGCTGCGCCTAAGCCTGGAATCGCTAGAAATCCTCGACGCCATTGCCCGCCGGGGCAGTTTTGCCGCCGCCGCGGAGGAAGTCCACCGCGTGCCCTCAGCGGTGACCTATATGGTGCGCAAGCTGGAAGACGATATGGGCGTGCCGATTTTTGACCGCAGCGGCCATCGCGCCCAGCTTACCGCCGCTGGGGTGGAATTGCTCAATGAAGGTCGCCATTTGCTGCGCGCGGCCAATGAGCTGGAGTGCCGGATCAAGCGCATTGCCACGGGCTGGGAAACCGAGCTGGCGATTGTGGTCGATACCATTATTCCCTTGCAGCTGCTGATTCCGCTGCTCAAGCAATTTGACGCGATCAATTCGGGCACCCGGGTGCGGTTTTTGCATGAATCGCTGGGGGGTAGCTGGGAGGCTTTGCTCGAACGCCGTGCCGATATTATCGTCGGCGCGATTGCGCAGGGGCCATCGGGCGGCGGTTATTCGACGCATGCGTTGGGTGAATTTCGTAGCGTGTTTGTCGTCTCGCCCGATCATCCGCTGGCCAGCGCACCCGAGCCTTTATCGTCACAGGTGCTGATGCAGCACCGGGCGGTGGTGGTGCCCGATAGCGCGCGGCAGATGCCGACGTATTCCTACAATATTCTGTCCGGACAGGATATTTTGCGCGTGCCCAGCATGGCGGACAAAGTGGCGGCGCAGGTCGCCGGCTTGGGTTGTGGCTATCTGCCGTTGCCATGGGCGCAACCGTATCTGGAGCGCGGCGAGCTGGTGATCAAAGCGGTATCGGAAGTGCGGCCACAATCGCGATTGTGCCATGCCTGGCGCAGCCAGGACGTGGGGCAGGCACTGAAATGGTGGGTGGAGACTTTAACGACAACGCCGGTGATCCAGCAATGGCTCTCAAGTGGTGTTGCCGCTAATTAGTAGGGTATTGCCATGTAGATTAGGCTGAGTTTGGTCTATGTGGCAATACCATGATAGGTATTTAGTGGTGCGTGCCTTGCGATACCGAATTGAGCAGCTTGTCGGTGTAGGCCAGTGCGGCGGCTGAAACCAGGAAGGCCAGGTGGATGATGACCTGCCATTTCATCGTTACTTCGGCCATTTGCGCCGCATTGATAAAGGTCTGCAACAGGTGGATCGACGAAATGCTGATAATCGCCATCGACAGTTTGACTTTCAGCACCGTGGCGTTGACGTGATCGAGCCATTCGGGCTGATCGGGATGGCGATCAATGCGCAGGCGCGAGACAAACGTCTCGTAGCCGCCCACCGTCACCATCAAGAGCAGGTTGGCAATCATCACCACATCAATCAGGCCCAGCACGGCCAGCATGATTTGCGTTTCGGATAAGGTCGTCAGATTGCTCATCATGGTGTAGAGCGCAGCCAGAAATTTATAGGCGTAAACGCCTTGCACAATGATCAAGCCCAGATAAATCGGCAATTGCAGCCAGCGGCTGGCAAAAATCACTTTGCCCAGCAGTGGCGTTGATTCTGTGGCAGCGTAGGGATGTTTTTCCATCAAGCTAAATCCTGTGTGTTTCCGAGGGGCTGATTGTCGCTGTTGCGAGGCGGCATCGCAAGCGCATCGTGCCGCGTAAAACGGTGCCCGGCAATATAAAAAACCCCTTTGCGCCAGCGGCAACAAAGGGGTGGAGTTTAAGCAGACAGTCTGGATGCTTATTTGATCGCTTCAACCTGGATGCGCAGGGTTACTTCGTCGCTCACCGCTGGCACATAAGCTGCCATGCCAAACTCGCTGCGTTTGATGGTGGCTACGGCATCAGCACCGCAAGCTGGTTTTTTGCTCATCGGGTGTGGCGAGCATTTGAAAGCAGTTACATTCAGCGTCAATGGTTTGGTCACACCCAGCAAGGTGAAATCGCCGCTCACGCTGCTCAGCTTATCGCCGTCAAATTTGAAAGACTTGCCTTTGAAAGTGATCGTCGGGAATTTTTCTGCGTTGAAAAAATCTTCGCCTGTCAGGTGTTTGTCACGCGCAGCCCAGCCGGTGTTCAGGCTGCTGGCATCAATGGTGATGTCGGCGCTGCCGGTTTTCTTTTCCTGATCCAGCGTGATGGTGCCGCTGGTTTTGTAGAATGAACCGCGCTGGGTTGAGTAACCCAGGTGATTGATTTCAAAGCTGGCAAAAGTGTGCGATGGATCCACGTTATAGGTTTCTGGCGCAGCAACGGCACTCAGGGTGGCGGCAGACAGAATTGAGGCAAGGATCAGTTTTTTCATGCTGAGATACTCCGGTTGGGTATAAAAAAGTGGTCGATTTGATTAGTTTTCCAGCCTGAGCGCCTTACCTTGCCATACCGCAGTACGGCTTGGGGCTTTGACGCTTGGCCAGCCAACTTTTGCACAGGTACTTATTTTCCAGCTTTGCCGGTTAATACCAGCTTGTATTTCACAGTCACTTCATCAGCCACTGTGCCGGTGTCGGCCCATGCGCCGTCACCGAGTTTGTAATTCAGACGCAAGAGCGGCACCGAGCCTTCCAGAATCAGCTCTGCACCTTGCTGCTTGGCGCTCATTTGGCCCACCACATCGCGGCTAATGCCTTTGATCGTCAATTTGCCTTTAGTTTCAAATTTGCCACCGCCCAGCGCTTTGACGCTGGTGGCGGTAAACGTGCCTTTTGGATTGCTGGCCACGTCAAACCAAGCTTTTTTCTTCGCTTCGGCGTTGCCATCGGGGCCGCCAACGTCAATGCTGGCCAGATCGACCACGATTTGCGCTTTGGCGCTTTCTGGCTTGGCTGGGTCAAAATCAATCGCCGCCGTGTAATTTTTGAACAGGCCATCGGCCGGCGTATTCATCTGGCTAAAAGTAAAACCGATCCGGCTTTTTTGTGGCACCACGGTTTGTGCCGCTTGCGCCCCCAGGGCGCTAAACAGGAAAGTGGCGGCAAGAATAGAACGCAACATGATTATATTTCTCCAGTCAGTTAAGTTATCGTTTCAAGAAAGGTAGCATGCGTGCCAGCGTACCATCCTTGTCGATGAAATAGTGTTTCAGTGCCCCGGCAACGTGAAGTGCAATACAGAGCATCAGGCCATTGGCCAGCCATTCATGTATTTCTTTCAGCGTGTGTGCCATCTCTTCATTCGGGCTGATCAGATCGGGCATTTGCCAGATGCCGTACAGCATCACCGGATAGCCTTTGGCCGACGTCAGCAGCCAACCCACCAGCGGTAAAGCCAGCATCAACAGGTAGAGCAGGTGATGCACACCCAGCGCCATTTTGCGTTGTAGCGCGGGCAGATTGGGGTCAATCGCTGGTGTGCCACGGACTAATTTGTAAGCCATGCGCAGCGCAAAAAGGATCAAGACCGTGATGCCGGCCCATTTGTGCCAAGCGATCAGTTGCAGTTTCAGTTTGAATGTTGCAGGTGCCAGCGGCGTGTTATCAAAAGTCCAGACCAGAATAAATGCCGCCAGAATCAATAAGGCCGTGAGCCAGTGCAGGCCAATCTGCAGCGCATTGTAGTTGCTTGGTTGCGGTGATTTCATAAGAGTTCCTTATTCAGTAATTCTGAATCTGAGTTGGATATTAAAGGGCGAGACTTTCTATTGATAGCAAAAATACTTGTATTGACTATTCAAAAAATTTGAATGTATGCCATCTTTTGCGCCAGATCAGAGGCCCGTGGTGATTTGCCTGCGCATGCGCGCTGGAAAACCAGTAGAATTGCGCGGCAAACTTTGAGGCATTAAGGAGATGAGATGGAAGACATTGAAAAGTTCATCGGTGGGTTTCGCCGTTTCCAGCATAAGTATTTTGGCGAACACAGCTCTTTGTTCGAAGAACTCAAGCAAGGACAAAGCCCGAAAACTTTATTGATTGGTTGTTCCGACTCACGTGTAGATCCGGCCCTGCTGATGGATTGCGATCCGGGTGATCTGTTTGTAGTGCGCAATGTGGCCAATCTGGTGCCACCTTATGAAACCGATGGTGCTTTTCACGGGGTATCTTCGGCTATCGAGTATGCCGCAGTGCATCTGGAAGTGAGCAAAATCATCGTGCTGGGCCATTCGGCTTGCGGCGGTATTCGTGCGTTGATGCAAAATCCCGAATCCAAAACCGAAGCCAATTTTGTCGGCCGCTGGGTGCGGATTGCAGAAAATGCCCGCGAACAAGTGCGTCGCGAGTTGTCGCACAAAGACGAAGAGCGCCAGATTCGCGCCTGCGAAATGGCCGCGATTATTGTTTCGCTCGATAATCTGATGAGTTTCCCCTTTATTGCCGAGCGTGTTGAAGCCGGTAAGCTGAGCCTGATTGGCTGGTATTTCGATATTCAGCAGGGGGCTTTGTATGATTTTGACCAAAGTATCAGCCGCTTCCGCCCTTTGGTCACGGCGATTGAGAGCAAGTAATTCAGGCCTAATGCCCAGAAAAAAGCCCGTCAGATTTGACGGGCTTTTTTGTTGAAGGTTTACTTCTTGGGCAACCAGCCCTCGATTTTGCCGATGATGTCTTTGTGGTCCGGCTCGGTCATCGAGCTGTACGCGGTGACTGTTTTGCCATCGGGTGCAATCAGGTATTTGTAGAAATTCCATTTCGGGCTGGTGTCCGACGCCTTGATCAGTTGCTGATAAAAGGGATTGGCACTTTTGCCGATGACGCTGGTTTTTTCCATCATTGGAAATTCAACCATATAGGTGAGTTTGCAAAACTCGCCAATTTCGGCATTGGTTTCCAGCTCCTGCTTGAAATCATTGGACGGAAAGCCAATCACCAGCAGGCCACGCCCTTTGTACTGATCGTACATTTTCTCCAACTTGGCAAACTGCTTGGTAAACCCGCATTTGCTGGCCGTGTTGACCACCAGGATCGGCTTGCCCGCATACTGGCATAAATCAAAAGGCTGACCTTGCAATGTTTTAAATTGATGCTGGAGTATAGGGCTGCAGGCAGCGCTAGCTAATCCGCTCATGAATATACCTCCGATAAGTATTGCTAGCCGCATGGTGGAACTCCAGCAAAAAGTTGTTTCCCCGGTTTCATTGGGAATGGCCGCAGTGGGACATCAATTGCTTAAAACAGTTCCTTGAACATACTGCGCAATTGGGTGGCCACGCCATGATTTTCATTGCTGCCGATCACGGGTAAAGCAGGGTGGGCGGCTTTGAGTTTCTCACTGGCATTGGCCATCACGAAAGCCTGCCCGGCAACACCGAGCATTTCAATGTCGTTCTGTCCGTCGCCAAAAGCGATGCAGTGCGCCTTGTCCGAATCAAGCCGCGCCAGCACAGCTTGTAAGGCGTGCCCTTTGGACACGGTGGGCGCCATCACTTCTAAGCAATCGTGCGCGGAGAAGGTGATATACACCTGATCGCGGTACTGGGAGAGAATTTGGGCCTCGATCGCCGTCAGCGTGTCATGCTCGCCAACGTATAAGATCTTGGCCATGCCTTCGCCACTGTGATTTTTCAAATCGCAAACCTGATAGCCAAAACCGGAGTCTTTGTAATACACCCCAACCAGTTCAGGGCATTCGCGCTCAACCAGCCAGCCTTCATCCACGTAGGCATTCAGCAGCGTGTCGCCAGAAAACTCAGGCTGCATCAGCGTGCGCGCCAGTGCCGGATCGATATTTTCCGCATAAATTTCCTGATCATCAGGCGCATGCACGCGCGCACCGTTGGAGGTAATCAGGTGGGCGGCAACACCCAGCACGCTACGGATGCCTTTGACATCAAGAAAGTGGCGGCCAGTGGCGATGGTGATGTTGATGCCATTGGCAGCCAGAGTCTGGAATGTTTCAGCTGTGTAAGGATCAACTTTGTGTTCAGAGTCGAGCAGGGTGCCATCAAGGTCGGTAACGATCATCGTGTGCATGTAATCAGGGTTCCAGCGTGGTGAGTTGGAATATTCTACGCCAGAGCAGACAAGCGGTGCCTGCGTAATAATGCCAATAGGGTTACACCCTAGGCTATGCGCGGTTCTTTACTTTGCCGGTCGTATGGATGCTATTTCTCCTTGCGACAAGGCAAGGGTTTGTATCAACTTTGTGGCTCAATTCAGAGCATGATTGATCGAAACGCCTGCAAGCATTTGATGGCTAACTAGGTGCCCACAGGCTTTAATTTTGCGCCATGCGCGTGCGCGCTAGCGGCGGGTTTTTGGCGAAGTAACGTTTAATCCCTTTGAACAGCGCTTGTGCCATTTTCTGCTGATATTCTTCATTGATCAGCTTTTGCTCTTCAGCCGGGTTCGAGATAAACGCGGTTTCCACCAGTACCGAGGGGATGTCTGGTGCTTTTAACACGGCAAAGCTGGCTTGCTCGACATGCGGTTTGTGCAGACGGTTGATGCCGCCCAGCTCGCCCAGCATGGCTTTGCCCAATTTCAGGCTATCGTTGATCGTGGCCGTGGTGGTCAAATCAAGCAGGGTTTTGCGCAAATCCTCCCCACCTTTGACTTTCACGCCGCCAATCAGATCGGCGTCATTTTGTGTTTGTGCCAGCCAGCGCGCTGCCGTGCTGGATGCACCACCTTCGGAGAGGGCAAACACCGAGCTGCCGTTGGCATCCGGGCGAACAAAGGCATCGGCATGGATGGAAACAAATAAATCAGCCTGCACCGCACGCGCTTTGCGCACCCGCACGCCCAGTGGCACAAAAAAATCGGCGTCACGCGTCATTACGACGCGGAAATTGGGCTCGCTTTGCAGCAGATCGCGCAAGCGTTTGGCAATCTGCAATACCACGGCTTTTTCATGCGTGCCGCTCGGGCCCACGGCACCAGGGTCTTCGCCGCCGTGCCCAGGATCGAGCACCACGGTGATGAGCCGGTCGACTTTGAGTTTGTTGCGATCGACGCTTTCAGCCGGTTTTTTGTCGGCCAGCTTGGCCGGCTCGCTGGCTTTGCCGGTTTCAGCGCTGGCTTTGTTGCTACTGCTGGCCTGGCTGGCATTTTTGTCTGCTGGCAATGGCGGCGGCACAGCGTCCATTTTGAGCTGTGTATTGTCGTTCAGAAAAGCGAGCAATTCGTCATTTTGCACCGCAGGGTAAAGATCAATCACCAGACGGTTTTTATATTCGGCCACCGGTGGCAGCGTAAAAACCTGCGGTTTGACGACGGTTTTCAGATCCAGCACCAGCCGTACCACGCCTGGTTTGTTGCGGCCAGCACGCAGTAATTTGATATAAGGGTCGTCTTCGCCAACTTTGCCGGCCAGACTTTGCAATTCGTTATTGAGGTCAACACCTTCCAGATCCACCACCAGCCGCTCCGGGTCTTTGAGCAGAAACTGCTTGAAGGTGAGCGGGGCGCTCGATTCGATGGTGACACGGGTGTAGGCGTTGGCAGGCCAGACGCGGACTGCCACGACGCTGGCGCTGGCGGCCGCCAGGCCGACCGGTGCGACCGACAGCAATAGCGTGGCGGCCAGTCCGCGCAGCACGTCGCGCCGCTCCAGCATGGGCTGGTCGGCGTGGTTTAGATTGCTTGTGATTTCAGGCTGTTCAGACATGCCAAACCTAATGGAGTATTTGCATTTAGCCGCAGGCGGCGACCTTCGTTTTCGGGGGCCAATTCAATCAGCCAATCGGGCGCTGGCAATTGGCCTGCGGCTTTGTCGGCCCATTCGATCAGACAAACCGATTCGCGATTGAAGTAGTCACGAAACCCAGCGTCTTCCCATTCTTCAGGATCATTAAACCGATATAAATCAAAGTGATAAAAGTATAAGCTAGAAACAGCATAAGGTTCAACCAGCGTATAGGTGGGGCTTTTGACCCGGCCTGTAAAGCCCAGACCGCGCAAAACGCCACGCGTGAGCGTGGTTTTGCCTGCGCCCAGATTGCCATCCAGAAATACCGTCATGCCCGGCAAGATTGCGTGCGCCAATTGCGCGCCAAAGGCGATGGTGGCGTCTTCGTCGCTTAGAAAAACTGAAAAAGCGTTATCATTGGCTTGCATTGACGCAATCATCCGCTGTTAAAAAGTTAAACTCATGAACCACACCAGTGCCCAATCCGCCCCCGATTATCAGCAGCTGGCGCAATCGATCAAAAGCTGGGCGCAAGAGCTTGGTTTTGCCCGCGCCGCCATCAGCGGCATTGATCTGAGCCACGCCGAAGCCGGTTTGAGCGAATGGCTGGCCAAGGGTTTCCACGGCGAGATGGATTATATGGCAAGGCATGGGCTAAAACGCGCCCGCCCTGCGGAATTAGTACCGGGCACGGTGTCGGTGATCACTATTTTTATGCCGTATCTGGCCGCAGGGCAAGCGCCAGATGCCATTCTGGCCGATACATCCAAGGCGTATATTTCGCGCTACGCGCTGGGGCGAGATTATCACAAAGTTTTGCGCCAGCGTCTGCAGCAGCTGGCAGACAAAATCAGCGCTGTTGCTGGCGAGTACGGCCATCGGGTGTTTGTCGATTCTGCGCCGGTGCTGGAGGTGGAAATCGCCAAGCAGGCCGGGCTGGGCTGGCGCGGGAAACATTCTTTATTACTTAATCGCGAATTTGGCTCGTTCTATTTTCTGGGCGAGCTGTTTACCGATCTGCCACTGCCCGCTGATCCGCCGCTGCCCAAAGAGCACTGTGGCAAATGCACCGCCTGTATCGAGGCCTGCCCGACGCAGGCGATTGTGGCGCCATATCAGGTCGATGCGCGCCGCTGTATTTCGTATTTGACGATTGAATTGAAAGGGGCAATTCCGCTGGAATTTCGCCGCGCTATCGGCAACCGGGTTTACGGTTGCGACGATTGCCAGTTGGTGTGTCCGTGGAACCGCTTTGCCGCGCACAGCGCCGAGACTGATTTTGCCATTCGCCATGGGCTCGATGATGTGAGTTTGCTCGAACTGTTTGGCTGGACTGAGGCCGACTTCACGCAAAAAATGGCGGGTAGTCCGATCTACCGGATTGGTTATGCCAAATGGCTGAGTAATCTGGCGATCGGCTTGGGCAATGCCAGCCCCAGCGCAGCGATTGCCAGCGCTTTACTCGCCCGGCGGCATGATGAGAGCGAGCTGGTGCGCGAGCATGTGGAATGGGCTTTGCGCAATGCCGGATATGTGGAGAACGAGTAGGGTTGATTTGGGGTATTGCTCTGCAGCTAAATAAGAATAAGGGTTGGCGATAAATACCCATTGTATTTTTTGAGATTGAACGCAATGCTACCTCACACCTCACACCTCACACCTCACACCTCACACCTCACACCTCACACCTCACACCCGTCTACCGTGGCCGCTTGCTGGAAATGAGCTGGTCGATTGTCAGCAGTGCCTGGCTGATCTGGATGGGTTTGCCCAGATAAGCGCTAAAACCGCTGCGCAGGGCTTCGCTGATTTGCTCGGGCATGGTGTTGCCCGATAGTGCAATGCATGGTGTTGAACGAGTGCGCGAGTGCTGCTGTAATTGCTTGAATATCTCGGCGCCGGTGGCGTCGGGCAATTGCTGATCGAGCAAAATCAGGTCGGGGTCGACATGCCGTGCCAGCGCAATACCTTCCTCGCCGCTGCTGGCCAGAAAAAGCTGATAAGTCGGTCTTTGTTTGGCCAGAATATTCTGCATCAGCTTTTGCGATAGCAAATCGTCTTCGATATACAAAATGGTGCGGCTGTGCTCGTCAATGGTAAATGGCAGCAGCGCCGGGCCTTGATCTGGTGCGCGGCTCATCGGCAATTCGATCCAGAAGCAGCTGCCAACATCGGGCTCGCTGCTCAGGCCGATTTTGCCCTGCATCAGCTGCGCCAGCTTTTGCGTAAACGCTAGGCCAATGCCAGTGCCCTCAACCAGGGTTTGTGCTTTGCCAACGCGACTAAAGGCGCTGAATAATTGCGCCTGATCAGCCGCTGAAATGCCAACGCCGGTATCGCGCACCTTGATTTGCCAGTGTTCATGCTCGCCCTGTTCCACCGAGACATACACCGTGCCGGCCGGGCGATTGTATTTGATGGCGTTGGAAATCAGATTGAGCAACATCTGCCGCAATCGGCGCACGTCGGCCAGCACATAGCAATCGGTCGGTACTGGGTCGATCGAGAGCGTAATGCCTTTGTCTTTGGCCAGCACTTGCGTGAGCTCGACCACCTCGTGAATGCAGCGCTCGACCGAGGTGCTCTCCAGCCTAAGCGCCAGCTTGCCCGCTTCGATACTGGCCAGATCGAGTACCTCGTTGATCAGCTCGAGCAAATGTTGCCCGGCTCGGTGAATATACGCGCCCAGAACCTGATGCTCGTTCTGCGGATCGGCTTCGATAACCTGGGCAAAGCCCAGAATCGCGTTCAGCGGCGTGCGCAGCTCGTGGCTCATATGCGCCAGAAAATCGGATTTGGCCTTGTTGGCCTGTTGTGCCTGATCGCGGGCAATGCGTAATTCGGCTTCGGTGGCTTTGAGCGCCGAAATATCATGAAAGCAGAACAGTCGGCCTATCGGCCCATCGCGGTATTGTTGCGGGCCGCTATTAATTTCAAATGCGCGCCCGTCGCTAAGCTGGAAGGTTTGTTGCTCCTCCAGATACGGGTCGTGATAAAGCCGCTCGACCCAGCGCTCAAAGCGCTGCTTTTCCAGTAGCAAATCGATCAGTTGCGCCAGCAATGGGTGAAAACTGGTTTCGCCTTGCAGTTGCCAGGGGCAGATCTGCGTCAGTCGGTGGTTAAAATTGACGACTTTGCCTTCCAGATCGGTCACCAGAATGCCGTCGATGGTTGATTCCAGCGTGGCGGCCAGCAGCGAGCTGGTGCGGGCGCTTTCTTCTTCCAGCCTTTTGCTGGCGCTAATATCGCAAGCCGAGATGACATACAGCGTTTCGCCGTCCTGCTCTACCACACGGATGCTTTTGCTGACGTGCAAAAATTGCCCGTTCAGATGCAGGTATTCGCCCTCGACCTGCAAGATTTCCTGCGCGCCGGATTGGCGCACGTCTTCCCAGAAAAACACATCCTGCAGGCCGACTTCGATAGCCGAGATAGTCATCGTTAGCAATTGTTCGCGCTGATAGCCCAGCAGCGTTTCACAGGCCGGGTTGGCGGCAATAATCCGTTCATCGCTGGCTCTGACCACCAGAATGGCTGTGGTGCAGTAATCACTGAGCAGGGTGTGCTCTAACATATTCAATTGGTCTCGCTGGGGCTGAAATAGTAGGTCATGCGCTTGCGCGGATTTAGGTAGGCCAGCACCGGGCGCGGTAGCTGGCTGGCTTTGAGTGCCTTGCTGATATTGAGCTCCGGGTAGCGTTCCAGATCCAGCACCATGGCCTCTTCGCGCACCAGCGCCGGATCATGCACCAGCACTTGCGGTTTGAGCGGGCGGGATGCGTTGACGGCAACGACTAGGCCAAAATGTTCGTTGGAGAGCTGAACCAGCGTGCCGGGCGGATATACGCCCAGGCTGCGGATCAGGATATTCATCGGCACCGGGGCAAATTTGGCTTTCTGATGCGAAAACATCATCGACAGCCCTTCGTGCGGTGTCAGCGAATCGGCCGGATTGATCTTGTTGCAATAGTTGTCATAGGCGTTAACGATGGCCAGAATGCGCGCCAGCGGGTCGATATCATCCAGCTTGAGCTGCCGTGGGTAGCCGCTGCCGTCGCATAACTCGTGGTGCTGGCCGATAATGCGCAGCACTTCCGGCGGCAGACCAGCGCGCTTGGCGGCATCGACACCCCATTGGCAATGCTGCTCGTACAGGCTGCGCTCGGCGCGGTTGAGTGCTTCGGTTTTCAGCAGGATTTTATCGGGGACTTCCACCTTGCCAATATCGTGCATCAGCGTGGCCATGCCCAGGTGTTCGATTTGCGCCCGCTCAAGCTTCATTTCGCGCGCCAGCAGCATGGCTAGCACGGTGGTATTGAGCGAGTGGAAATACAGATCATCGCCCATGGATTTTTCATTCATCAGATGAATGGCGATGTCATTATTACTCAGCAGCGAATCGAGCATGGTGCCCAGCAATTGCTCGGCGGCGGCGATGGTTTCGCGCGGATTGCTGTGGATTTCCTTGTTCAGCTTGCGCACGGTATTGGCTGCCTGGCTAAAAGCCTTGGTGCATTCGGCCAGCTGCGCCTTGCGCCGCTCCTGCTCGGCCTGGCGCTGCCGTTTGGCTGCCAGCTCGGCGATAATGGCGGGATCTGGCAGGGCTGGTTCGGCTGCTTCGCTGCGCTGTACTGGCTCGGCTGCGAGCATTGCAGCAGGCTGGCAATCGCTTTTTTCGGGCACATAGCGGATTTGCTTGAGCCCCATTTTTTTTAGCGTATTAATCTGCTCGTCAGATTTAAGCTTGAAACTGCCAAACGGGAAGGGGTGATCCATCCAGTGCAAATCCAGATGAATAAATAATCCGATTTGCAATTGATCCGGGGTGATAAACAATGCGGAGTCTTCTTGAGTCATTACGCAATCTGGCACGGATGAAATCGGCTTTTAGTATGACGCATTTTCTCTCCTTTGCTGTGAATAAATATCGCAAGAATAGTGAACACCATGTCGCCATTAATGATCTATCCGCTGGGTGAAACAGCGCTGGTTTTGCAGGCCGGAGCCGGTGAGCAAGCCCGGCTGATTGCCATTGCCCGCCAGCAGGCGCACAGCGTTGCGTTGCGCGGCTATCAGCTGATTCTGGGCGTGGGTAATCTGACTGTGCGTTTTAACCCGCTACAGCAATCGGCCGATGAAGTATTGGCGTGGTTACAACAGCAGTGGGCGCACAGCGCACAGACGCTGGACGATGTTGCTCCAAGGTTGCACCAGATTGGCGTGTGCTACGGCGGCGAGGCCGGGCCCGATCTGGCCGACGTGGCCGCGCACTGCGGCTTGTCGGTATCGCAATTGATCGAAGCGCACAGCAGCGCGGTGTACGAGGTGCTGTGCATCGGTTTTCTGCCCGGCTTTCCCTATCTGGCCGGATTGCCCGCCAGCCTGGCCACACCCCGGCGCGCCGAGCCTCGTGTGCGCGTGCCTGCCGGATCGGTCGGCATTGGCGGCGCGCAAACCGGCATTTATCCGTGCGAAAGCCCTGGCGGCTGGCAACTGATCGGCCGCACCGGGCTGGCTTTGTTTGATCGCCACGCCAATCCGCCTTGTCGCTTGCAAGCGGGCGACAGAGTGCGCTTTGTGCCACAGGAGCGGGGATGACGAAGATGAAATCAGCGCCGCCCTTGATTTTGCGGGTTGAAAAAGCCGGCTTGCAAAGCACGGTGCAAGATTTGGGGCGGCCGCAAGGCGCCAGCTGGGGTTTGCCCGTCGGCGGTGCGGCAGATGCTTTGGCGCTGCAAGTGGCCAATCTGCTGCTGGGCAATCCACACGATGCGGCGGCATTGGAAATCACGTTGGGTGGCTTTCGCGCTCAATTTGCGCACACCAGCTCGTTTGCACTTTCCGGTGCCGATTGCGAAGCGCGGCTCGATGGCCGTCGCCTGTTGCCCAATGCGGTGTATCGCGGCTTAAAGGGGCAGATCCTCAGTCTGGGCGCGCCGCAGCAGGGCGCACGCAGTTATCTGGCTTTGCCGGGCGGGATTGATGTCCCTGAGCTATGGGGGAGCAGTTCAACCTTGCTGGCGGCGGCTTTGGGCGGTTTGGCCGGGCGTGCCTTAAAAAAAGGTGATCAGCTTTGCGCTGGGCTGCGTGATCATGCCAGGCCTGCCCTTGCTATCTCCATGCCCGAGCGCGGCCATCTGCTGCGCTTTATCGCTGGCCCGCAATGGGCGCAGCTGGGCAGCGAAGGGCAAAAACGGTTTGCTCAGCAAAGCTGGAAAATTGATATACAGAGTAACCGTATGGCTCTGAAGCTCAATGCTGGATTGCTTCAGATGGAAATACCCATCGAAATAGCCTCGCACGCCGTGCTGGCTGGCACAGTGCAATTGCCGCGTGGCGGCCAGCCAATGATCCTGCTCTGCGATGCACAGGTCACTGGCGGCTACCCGGTGATTGCACAAATTATTCAGGCTGATTTATGGCGACTGGGCCAGCTACGCGCAGGCGATACTGTTGCCTTGCAGCAAGTCGATCAGCCCGCCGCGCTGGCTGCACTTGCGCAGCAACAAGCCTGGCTGCAGCGCATCGAGGTAACGATTGCCCGGCAATGCCGCTAGCGTCAGCAGATTGCGCCGCCGCGCCTGACGTGGTGTACTCTCTTGCGCAAGCACCATTACCCTCTATTTGCTGCTGATCCGCTTATGAAAACTCATCTTGATTTAAACGCCGACCTGGGCGAAGGCTACCCTTTTGATGCGCAGCTGATGCCACTAATCAGCTCGGCCAATATTGCCTGCGGCGGCCACGCGGGCGATGTGGATAGCATCCGCGCCACTGTGCGTCTGGCGCATCGCCATGGTGTGCGCATTGGCGCGCACCCCAGCTACCCGGATCGGGAGGGCTTTGGCCGCAAAAGCATGACGCTCACCCCCAGCCAGCTGGTATTCAGCCTTACTGCGCAATTGTGGGCGATCAAAGCGGTCAGCATCGAAGATGGTATCTCGGTCGCCTACGTCAAACCGCACGGCGCTTTATACAACGACGCCGCGCGAGATTCGGTGCTGGCGCAGCAAATCGCCCAACTGATCCGCGAAATCGACCCCGATCTGGCCTTGATGGGGCTGGCTGGCAGCGAGCTGGTCAAAGCCGGGCGCAACGCCGGGCTGCAAGTGATCGAAGAAGGCTTTGCTGATCGCGCCTATCTGAGCGACGGCAGCCTGATGCCGCGCGATCAGCCCGGTGCCGTGCTTGAGCAGATCGACGAGGTGGTGGTGCAAGCCTTGGCGCTCAGCCAGCGGGTTGACTCGCTCTGCCTGCACGGCGACAACCCCGCCGCCATCGCCCAAGCGCACGCCATCCGCAGCGCACTGCAAAAGGCCGGTATCCGCATCAACGCCTACGCCAACCCGCGCGACGCGATTGTGGGCGATCCGGCTTTGAATGAAGTCATTGCTGATGATGATTGATGGGGTATTGCTCTGTGGGCTAATTAAATAATTGTCTTTAGGGTAATACCCATGGGTTATTTGTTTATGTTGATGATTGCCTACGATGTGAAGGGGATGCGGCTGGGAGCCTTTGAAATGAATGTCTGTATGGGCAAACATAAGCCTACTTAGCGGCTGAGCTGCGAGAAATCGATAATCGGCAGCCACTCCTTGCCATCGTGCAACATCGTGCCCCACAGCCCGGCCAGCAGCATGACGCCGTCGCCGACAGACAAATGACCTGCGCAGCTGTAGACCTTATGTGGTACATCGGCACGCTCGTGTTGGCCATCGGTGATCGTCCACAGCCCGTAATCGGAGGTGCACCACACGCGGCCGTCATGCCAGACCATGTCGCGGTAAGGCAGCGACATTTGGCCTTTGTAAATCATCTCCCAACGATTACCACGCCCGCGAAACACCGTGCCTTGCTCGGCACCGATATACACTTGGCCGTCGCCCGCGCAGCACACAGCCTCAAGCTGCATATTGCTAGGAAAAGGCAGTTGCTGCCAGCGCTCACCATCGAAATGCCAAGCATCGCCCTTACCGCCGACGGCGTAGATATCTGTTTTGCTGAAACCGTCGATGTCTTCAAACATCATGTCATTCCCTCTCGATGTTCTCATGTGGGCAAATGGTATTTCGTCATACCAGTGCCACTGGTTGCGGCCCATCCGGCGGCTAGACCGTGCAGTCGGTGGCAGTCACCCACAATTCGCCATCAATCGTCCGCAACCTAGTCAGCGCGCCGCGCATGCCAATGTGTGCCCCAGTGGCAGAACGACCATTGACCAAGTCGTCTTCAAAATCGTCGTCACCACTCCCGAGCGCATAGACAAAATCATTACGGGAAACAGCAACAAATTGCTCAATCGGCAATAAAGAGGCACCTGCTCTGGTAAAGGAGAGGTCTTCTAATTCAACGCCTTTCCAAGCTGGGGTACCAATTCGATTTGTGTGTTGAATGATTCGTGTTACTAGTTCATCCTTGGGTTTTATATCATCGGAAATATAATACTCTTCAAGAATGAAGCAGATTTCGTCTTTGTTTAGAATAACGCAATCGCTGATATAGAAACCTTTGACAAATCTTTCGTATGCTTTTTGATCTAATCGAGAATTCATGGTTTGCACTCTATGGTGAAAAATTTTGTATATAAAATTTAGCCCGCGTAGGTCCGATTAGCGAAGCGTAATCAGATGCATGTTTCAAATCATTTATACGTGTGACAGGGACAAAAATTGAGACTGAGATTGTTTACGAAAATGTTTATGGCCACGCGAAACTTGACATATAGCGCCACGACTGCATTGCGTGTTGTTGAGGCTTTCGACATAGATGGTGGGGGGGGGGGGCGGTGCATGGTAGCGGTGTACTCCGGGCAATGTCTGGATCAGTAAGCAGCAGCTGATTTGCTTGTGCCATTTTGCCCATCGCCTGTGAAATTGGGAGCATCCACATCAGAGCTCATTGCATCGCCAACCTGTTCAGCCTCTATGCCACCACTTCCATTCTTCAATAGAGTATTTGTTGTCGGACTGGGTATTGCCATATAGATCAATTTTTACATGGCTTCCAGCTCAATACCCTTCCACTAAATTTTAGCCAACCAGCCCAGCAAGGCGGTGCTGAGTTGCGGCTGGGTGCGGTCGCACATCATGGCGTGGCCGGCTTCGGCCAGCATGATGGGGGTGACGCTCCAGGCTTGGGCGGTGATTTGCACATCGCTAAACGGGATGATGCTGTCGTCGCCTGCGCCCAGTACCAGCACCGGAAATTTGGGAAAGCGGGGCAGGTTTTTCCACCACTGCGGCATCCATAGCTCGGATAGTGCGGTCATTGATTCGAGCTGTGCGTGTTGGGCAAAATCATCGACCATGCTCATCGGCGTGTTTTTGGCGAACAGCAGGTGCTGCAGCAGCGCTGATTCAGGTTTGCTGGTGTGGCCCAGCGCAAAGCTTTGTAGCCCCATTAGCAAATTGGGGTGCAGTGCCGACATATAGCTGAGCGAGCCCGATAATCCATACGGCGGAATGCTGGCGATTAGCGCCAGGCCTGCCACAATTTGCCGCTCGGCGATCTGTTGCGCCAGATAGCCGCCCAGCGAATGCCCGATCAGAATGCACGGCTGGCCGATCTGGCCGAGTGCTTGCTCAACGTCAGCCAGATAATCGTTCAGCGTGGCGCTGGCAAGCATCAGCGTGCCTTCGCTCTGGCCGTGGCCGCGCAGGCTCAGCGCGTAGCTTTCCCAGCCCGCTGTGGCCAGATCTTGCTGCACTTGCTGCCAGCACCACGCGCCGGCAAAAGCGCCGTGCAGTAATAATATCGGGGTGCGGTTGCCGGGCTGTACTGCGGGGACGTGTTGCAACTCAAGTTGCAGGGGCATGGCGGTTTTCCAGTTATTTCGGGTGTTTGGGGCTGATGGGCTCCAGCCCATCGACGGCGCGCAGCGCGCGCGACAGGCGCTGACCCAGGCTCATCAGATCAATGCTGTGCTGATCGGCGCGCTGGCGGCAATAGTGTTGCAGCGTTTTCTGCGCAGGCAGGCGTGAGCTATTAAAGCCGTACACAATCCGGTTGGCGCAGCCATCGGCACCAATGGCCAGCGCAGCATCGTCGAAAATGCTGCGAATGCGCTGGTAATAGCTCTCGAAACGCTTATCACTGCCCCACAGATTGACGACCAGTATGCCTTGCGGGCTAAGCCGGGTGCGGCACAGGTCAAAAAACGCATTGCTGGCGATATTGTCCGGCATGCCTTGTGGGCCGTAAGCATCGATCATCAGTACATCAAACTGCTGTGAGCTGGTTTTGAGCCAATCGGCACCATCGGCGCAATGCACGCGCAGGCGCGGGCTATCAAATGGAATCTGAAAATGATGCCCCAGATCAATCACACGCTGGTCGATCTCGGCCACGCTGATCTGGCTGTCTGGCAAATAGTGGTGGCAATACTTGGCCAGTGATCCGCCACCCATGCCTATCATGCCAATTTGCTGGGTATATTCCTGTATTAAAACACTACCAAGCATTGCACGCGTATACCCCAAGATTAAATCGTTGGGTCTGGCGCGTTTCATCCGGCTTTGTACGGTGGCCAGATCAAACATCAGCGAGACTTCGTCGCCCTCATCGTAGACAAAAGGCTTGCCCGATTCGGTTTCGAGCAGCAGGGCGGCAAAGCTGTCGCTAAAGAAATTGGTGGAGCTTGAAGTCACAAAAACCCTAGTTTGATCAAAGTGTAATCAGTGAGGAGGTCTAAACTGAGCTGATTGCAGACTCGCAAAAAGCCTTGATGATGATCGCCGCAATTGAAGCCCAACGGGCCGGATTATTTAGCCGTCAGCACATCTTACCCAATTTAATCGCCGGCGTGGTGGTGGGGGTGGTGGCGCTGCCGTTGGCGATGGCGTTTGCGATAGCCAGCGGTGCCAAACCCGAGCAGGGGATTTATACCGCGCTGATTGCCGGGATTGTGGTTGGCTTGTGCGGCGGCAGCCGCTTGCAGATTGCCGGGCCAACCGGGGCGTTTATTGTAATTTTGGCGGCGATTACCGCGCAGCACGGCATTGTCGGGCTGGAAATCGCTACGATGATGGCGGGTGTGATCTTGCTGCTGATGGGGCTGGCCAAGCTCGGCGGCGTGATCAAGTTTATCCCCGCTCCGGTGATTGTGGGCTTTACCGCTGGCATTGGCGTCATTATCTGGACTGGCCAATGGCCTGCTTTCTTTGGTATTCCCAGCCCTGCGGCGACGCATTTTCACGAAAAACTATGGCTTATGCTGCACAGCCTGCCCGAGCTGCATCTGGCTACCACGGCGCTGGCGTCCTTGGGGCTCAGTCTGCTGTTGATTACGCCCAAAGTGCCCTATCTGAATAAACTGCCCGGCCCCTTGGTGGCGATGCTGGTGGTGACGCTGATTCAATATTTTGGTCAGTTTGCTGGCGTGGCAACGATTGGCTCGGCCTTTGGCGGCATTCCGCAAGGCTTGCCCAGCTTTGCCTGGCCCGATATCACAATGGCGCGGGTGATCGAGCTGATCGGCCCGGCGTTCACGATTGCGATGCTCGGCGCGATTGAATCGCTGTTGTCGGCTGTGGTCGCCGATGGCATGGCAGGCACGCGGCATGACTCGAATCAGGAGCTGATCGGGCAGGGGCTTGCGAATATGGTCATTCCGCTGTTTGGCGGCTTTGCCGCCACCGGCGCGATTGCCCGCACCGCGACCAATATCCGCAATGGCGGTACCAGCCCGTTGGCCTCGGTGGTGCATTCGCTGGTGCTGTTGCTGATTTTGCTGTTTCTGGCACCACTGGCAGCAAGTATTCCGCTGGCGGTCTTGGCGGCGATTTTGTTTGTCGTGGCGTGGAATATGAGCGAAGTGAAGCATTTCTGGCATATGGCCACGCACGCGCCGCGCGCTGATGTGGCGGTTTTGCTGATTACCTTTGTGCTGACGGTGTTTGCCGATCTGGTCGTTGCGGTGAATATCGGTGTGATTCTGGCAACGATGCATTTTCTGCGCCGCATGGCGATGTCGGTCGAAGTCGGGCCGCAAGATGAAAAAGAGCTGGCGATGGATCTGCTCAGCCAAGGGATGGTCGAGTTACCGAAAGGCGTGCTGGTGTATGTGATTGAAGGGCCGTTTTTCTTTGGCGCGGTTGAAAACTTCCAGCGCGCACTGCAAGCCACGCACACTGACCCCAAAGTGCTGATTATCCGCCTGCATCGCGTGCCATTTATGGACATGACCGGCTTGCAAACGCTGGATGAAGTGATCGCCAATCTGAAAAAGCGTGGTGTGGTGGTGATGCTGTGCGAAGCCAATAGCACCGTGTCGGCCAAGCTGCAGCGCTCTGGCGTCGCTGGCACTGTGCAATTTGACAATGTACTGCCGAGTTTTGCCGCTGCGATCAGCCGCGCTGATGCGCTAAGTCAAACTGCGTCTGATTGAAAGCACTAATTTTGACCAGCCGCCAATTTTGCCAGTGCATCGCCCTATCTAGCGCGCGGTGCGCAGGGTAGAATTGCGTTTTTCGGCCTTATCCTTGCGATCCTGCTTGTATGTCTGCTTCCCGTGTTTCCCCAGCCTCTTTGCCTTCGCACCCGATTGGGGTTTTTGATTCGGGCGTGGGTGGCTTGACGGTGGTGCGTGCCTTGATGGATCGGCTGCCGTTTGAAAATATCATTTATTTTGGCGATACCGCTCGCGTGCCCTACGGCGTGAAGTCGGTAGCGACGATTGAGCATTACACGCAGCAAATTGCTGATTTTTTGCAGCAACAAGACGTCAAAATGTTGATTATTGCCTGCAATACGATGGCGGCAGTGGCGGCTGATAAAGTGCGCGCCAGCGCCAAAGTGCCGGTGCTTGATGTGATCGAGGCGGGTGCGAAAAATGCCGTGGCGCAGACCAAAACTGGCGGTATCGGCGTGATTGGCACACCAACGACGATTAACTCGAATGCCTACGCGCGCGCAATTCATCAGCTCAATCCAGCCACCCGCGTCTACTCGCAAGCCTGCCCGTTGTTTGTACCACTGGTGGAAGAAGGCTGGCTCGATCATGCGGTGACGCGCCTCACGGCGCAGGAATACCTCAAGCCGGTGTTTGTTGAGTCAATTGATACGCTGGTGCTGGGTTGCACGCATTATCCGTTGATCAAACCGCTGTTGATGGATGTCTGCGGTGACCGGATGCAGCTAGTCGATTCGGCCTTGTCGATTGCCGATCAAACGGCCGATATTTTGCAAAGCAGCGGTTTGGCCAATCCGGCCCACACGATGCCCGACTATCGCTTTGTCGTGACCGATTTGCCGGTGAAATTTCAGACCATTGGCGAGCGCTTTCTGGGGCGCAGTCTGGGGAAAATTGAACTGACCCAGTTATAAACCGCAGGCAGTGCCAAAAATACCAAAGCCCGATTAAAAAATCGGGCTGGCGTACAATAAAGCTTAAGCGACGTAGCGTCTGGCTTGCTGGCGATCAAATAAAATGCATTCAACGGCTTCGCGCATTGAATACGCCTTAAACACCGAAAATGCGCTGGGCTGGCGGGCAATTAGTTCGCGCAGGCCATTTTCCAGTGCTTCCAGTTCGCGGTCTGGCAATTCATTCAGCCAGTCATACGGGGTCGAGCCAAAGTTGGGTTTGTGCATGATTTCTTCCTATTTAACACCGGGCTGACTTGCAGCCACACTGATGCCAAATTAAGCCAGCGATTGGCTGCTGTGAAGCTGTTGCCGATAACTGGTTTCTTTGTAAGTATTTGTTTGGTATTAGAAAAATACCTCTGATCGGATAAAGGTAGACAGTATGCTATACGGCGTCACAGTGATATTTATTGCGCTTTTTGCCGGTGAGGCCGTCAACCGCTTGGTGCTTGGCGCGATTCCGGGGCCAGTGACTGGTATGCTGTTGCTGACTTTATTTGCCTTCTTCAGACGCGGATTTGATCGACGAGTGGTGGATTTTTCCAGCGCTCTGTTGCGCTATCTGGCCTTGCTGTTTATTCCGGCTGGCGTTGGCCTGATGACGCTGAGTACCCAGATCAGCAGCCAGGGTTGGGCGCTGTTGCTCACGCTGCTGATTTCAACCGTGATCACCATGAGCGTCACGGCGCTGCTCTTGCAATATCTGCTCAGGCGCAAGCGCGATGCCGCGCCTTATCAGGACGAGCAGCCATGAGCAGCTGGCCGCAGATCTGGCAGCAATTGAGCGCGATCCCGGCGATCTGGCTGGCGCTCACCTTTGCTGTGTTTGCCGTTTGCGATGCGCTACACCGCTGGGCCAGCCCTTATCCGGTGCCGCAAGCCATTTTGCACCCGGTTCTGACCAGTGTAGTGTTGCTGATTGCCGTGCTGTCCATCACCGGTGTGCCGTACGCCTATTATTTTGCCGGTGTGTACCCCATCCATTTATTGCTGGGGCCTGCTACCGTGGCGCTGGCGATTCCGCTGTATGCCAATCTGCAGCGTATTCGCGAGCTGATCTGGCCCTTGCTGATTGCTTTGCTGATTGGCTCGCTAGTGGGGATGCTGTCTGCTTTGCTGCTGGGCCAGCTGCTGGGCCTGTCGGTGCAAAGCCTGATTTCGGTTGCGCCAAAATCGGTCACCACGCCGATTGCCATGGCGTTGGCCCAGCATGCTGGTGGCAATGTATCGCTCGCTGCCGGCTTTGTGATTCTCACTGGCATTTGCGGTGCGGTACTGGCCGCGCCTTTGTTTCGGCTGTTGCGCATTGATAGCGAAATTGCGCAGGGTTTTGCGCTGGGTATTGCTGCGCACGGCGTGGGAACTTCTCGCGCTTTACAGATGTCCGAGACCACAGGCGCGTTCGCCGGTTTGGCGATGGGCCTGAATGGCGTGTTAACATCGCTGATTCTGTCGCTGGTACTCAGCGCCTGGTTTTATATTTTCTGATCTCAAAATTCACTGTGGATTGCTGCGCAAGCCAATGACTATGCTGCGATTTTTCTTTTTGTGCGTGATGGCCTTTGTGCTGCCGGTCAATACCGTGCTGGCGCAGATGCCTGCACACGCCAAAATCGCCGCGGCCCATGCGCAATCAATCCAGCCCGCGCATCAGCACGACCATGCTGCCGTCAGCGACAGCGCAGCACATCATGCCGCCCCAGCACTCAAGTCTGCTAAGCCGCATCTGCATCACGGCTTGTTTGGCAAAGTCAGCGCGCATACGCACGAGCCAGCCCCGCAAGCCGATTGCATCAAAGCCTGTCAGGCGATGCCCGGCTCCATGCTGGTCAATGCACTATTTGTTTCCCCATTGCCACTCAATGCTGTACTGGTTGGCATCCCCGTGGCTGCACTTGCAGGCATCACGGTTCCCCCGCTGGAAGACCCGCCTAAAATGCGCGCCTGAGTGGCGCGTAGTCGATTTTTCTCCTGATTTCAACACCTGCTCCGGCGCTTGATGCGGTGGTACTGCGCATCGGCGGCTATGCCTGCGTCGGGTGCGTACTGCCAGATTCATGGTGGCGATTTGCCATCTTGCTGGCCAGTGGTATTCGGAGTTTTCAATCGGCTATTGCGCCTCAAATCCAAAATCAGCAGACCTGCGGGTCTGATTTTCTGGAAATGAAAACAGGTGCATTTTTATGCAATCAATACGATTTCGCACGTGCATGGCATGTTGCGTATTTATTGCGCTGCCCGTTCAGGCGGGCAGTATCAAAGAGGTGTTTGAGCTGGCTAGCGCCAGCGACACACTCCTCCTCACAGCGCAACAGCGCAAAACAGACAGCACGCTGCGCAACGCCAGCGCACTGACGCCCGAGCCGCCCTCGCTGAGCATTTCGGCGGCCAACTCACTTGATCAGCAATTGCTGCCCAAACAGGGCGCGCGCGAATATGAGGTCGAGCTGGGCATTCCACTGTGGCAGTGGGGGCAAAAAAACCGGCTGCAGGCGCAATTGCAGCAGGCGGGCGATGCAGAGCAGAGTCAGTTATTGCTGGCACGCTGGGAGTTGGCAGGCGCGGTGCGCGAAGCTGTCTGGGCTGCGCGCATTGCGCAGCACGAGCAAGCCTTAGCGCAGCAAAAAGTCACGCTTTTGCACGATATTGCCGACGATCTGGCGCGCCAGCTCAAAGCCGGTGAAGTGGCCCCGCTGGAGCATAACCTGGCCAATCAGGCATTGCTTGAAGCGCAGCTGCAGCTGGCTCAGCGCGCACAGCAGGCACGCGCCAGCCTGCAACAATTTCAGTCTTTGGCTGGCGAGCAGACGCCTCTGCCCGACAATACAGAAACCCTCACTCCCGATGCAGACCTTACCCGCGTTGCGCATCCGCAGCGGCTGCTATGGCAAGCGCAGGCGCGCTTGGCGCAATCGCAGCTGGCACAGGCGCAATTTGATACGCGCGATACGCCGGAGCTGGCGCTGAGCTTGACGCGCGAGCGCGGCGATGCGGCGGAGGCGTATCAAAATCGGGGCCGGATTTCACTGCGTATTCCTTTTGGCAGCGACGGTCGCACGCAGGCGCGAATCAGCAGCGCCAATCTTGAGTTGATCACCGCGCAAACCGGCGCACAGCGCGCAGAGCGGCAAATCGGCGCGCAGCAGCAAGCGGCCAGTCAGGCGCTTGAGCTGGCGCAGCAAAGCGTGCAGTTCCAGCGGCAAAACCTGCAATTGGCGAGCCAGAGCTGGGAATGGCAGCAGCGTAGCTATCGCGCTGGACAAATCGGCTTGAGTGCTTTTCTGACCGCACAAACGGCATTTCTCGAGCGTAGTTTTGCCCTGCAGCGTGCCGAGCTCGAACTCGGTCTTGCCCAATCCCGTTATTTACAAACTCTAGGGGTATTGCCATGAAGCGAATTACTGTATTGATCTGTGGCCTGATACTCAGTGCAGTATCCTGGGCGCACGGCGATGAAGACCACGGCGCAGCGCCGCATCCTCAAACGCTATCGAGCGCTGCACCCAGTGCCGAAACGGCCACGCGCGATTTCGAGCTGCTGGCCAGCATGGACGGCGAAACGCTGATCGTCCATCTGAATCATTTTGCCGACAACCGGCCCGTGGCCAATGCCGAGATCGAAGTCGAAAGCGGCAGCTTTAAAACCCGGCTCAAGGCAGTGTCGGCGGGGGTTTACCAAGCCAGCGCCGCGCCGCTGGCCAAGCCGGGCGAGCATGCGCTGGCGCTGACCGTGCTGGCGGGGGAAGAAGCCGACTTGCTCGATACCACGCTTAAAGTCGCCGCGCCGCTAGCGCCGCAGACGAGCAAATTTGCAGGCCAGCAGGATTGGTTGGTCGGGGTAGGGCTGGTGGTGGCAGGGCTACTGCTGATCGTGGCGCTGGCGCTGGGATTGCGCCGCCGCAAAGGACACACATCATGAAATTGAATGCTACTTTTCTCAATCTGGGTCTCAGTCTGGGTCTGGCCGTGTTGCCAATCACGCAAAGCGCGTGGGCGGGCGGTGGTGACGACCATAGTCACGCTGCACCCGCGCCGGTCAACGCCAACAATAAACCGCAACGCCTGCCCGATGGCCGCGTTTTTGTCCCGAAAGCCACGCAATACCAGCTGGGAGTGATCACGCAGCCTGCGCAGACGACAACAACCAATAAAACACTGGAGCTGAACGGCCATGTGGTGATGGACCCCAACCGCGGCGCGCGCGTGCAAGCCAGTAGTGGCGGGCGTATCAGCGCCTCGGCTGGCGGCTTGCCCTTGCTGGGCAGCAAGGTGAAAAAAGGACAGGTGCTGGCGTGGGTGAAACCGGCGCAAAGCAGCTATGAGGCGGCGCAGCAGCAGGCCGACTTGGCTGAAGTGCGCGCCAATCTGGCGCAAGCCGAGCAAACGCTGGCGCGTCTGCGTCAGCTGGAAGGCTCGGTGCCGCGCAAGGACATCGATGCCGCTCAGGCGCAATTGAGTGCTTTGCGCGCACGCAGCGCAGCGCTGTCGGCGGCCAGCGGCGGCGAAGCCTTGCGCGCCAGCGTCGATGGCGTGATTGCGGCGAGCAATATTGCCAATGGCCAGGTGGTTGATCCATCGACGATCCTGTTTGAAATCGTCGCTCCGCAAGGCTTTCTGATCGAGGCGCTGGCTTATGATCCGGCGCTGGTGTCGCAAATCGGCGGCGCGGCTTTTAATGGCGTGCCTTTGCGCTATCTGGGCGGTGCCAGCGCCTTGCGCGACGGTGCTTTGCCGCTGCTGTTTGCGCCGACTGCGGCGATGCCGCTGGCTTTGGGGCAGGTGGTCAAGGTGGTGGCCAGCACGCGCGAACCAGTGCGCGGCGTGGTGTTACCGGCCAGTGCGGTGGTCAAAAATGCCAGCAATCAGACCGTGGTCTGGGTGCTTGAGCAGGCGCAAGTGCTGCGCGCTGTGGCCGTGCAGCCGATGCCGCTCGACGGCAAGCGCGTGCTGGTGGGGCAGCTCAAGGGCGGTGAGCGGGTGGTGATTGACGGTGCCAATCTGATTAACCAGATTCGCTAAGCGCATGCCCTCGAAAATGCCAATGCGTTTGCCGCAGGCGGCCTGCTGCAAACCGTTGAGAAGGATACAAAAATGTTTAATTGGATAGTCAATGCCAGTTTGAAAAACCGGCTATTTGTCATCGCCGTGGCCACCATCATGATGGTTTACGGCGGCTATACCGCCAGCCGGATGCCGGTGGACGTGTTTCCCGACCTGAACAAACCCACCGTGACCATCATGACCGAGGCGGGCGGCATGGCGCCCGAAGAAGTTGAACAGCTGGTCAGCTTTCCGCTGGAAACCTCGCTCAACGGCATGCCTGGCGTGACGCGCGTGCGCTCGGTTTCGGGCGTCGGCTTGTCGATTGTTTACGCCGAATTTGCCTGGGGCTCGGACATCTATCGCAACCGGCAGCTGGTTGCCGAGCGGCTGGCCGAAGTCAAAGGCCAGCTGCCCGATGGCATTAGCCCGGCGATGGGGCCGATCTCGTCAGTGATGGGCGAAATCATGCTGATTGCTTTTCCGGTTCAGCAGAAGGCGGGCAGAGCGCAATACGATGGCGCGCAGCAGGGTATGGCGGTGCGCGAATACGTTGATTTTGTGCTGCGCCCGCGTTTGTTGTCGATTCCGGGTGTGGCGCAGGTGATCCCAATTGGCGGCGAAGTGCGGCAATTTCGCGTCGAGCCCGATTCGGCCAGAATGGCGCAGCTCTCTGTAGGGTATAGCGATATAGAGATTGCACTGAATGGCTTTGCGAGTAATACCAGTGGTGGGTATTTGGAGCAGAATGCGCGTGAATACCTGATCCGCAATATGGGGCGCACCACGCGGCTGGCCGATATGCAAAATCTGGCGGTGAAGGTTGTCAATGGCCAGCCTGTGCTGCTCAAGCAAGTCGCTGAAGTGAAATTTGCCCCGGCATTCAAGCGTGGCGACGCCGGTTTCAATGGTCAGCCTGCGGTGATTATCGGTGTGCAAAAACAGCCCACGGCCGATTCGGTGCGCGTCACGCGTGAAGTGGAGGCCGCGCTGGCCAGCTTGAGCAAAGCCTTGCCCGCTGGCGTGAGCCAGCCTCAGGTGTCGTTCCGGCAAGCCGATTTTATCGAGGCCTCGGTTGATAATGTCGAAGAAGCGCTGCGCGATGGTGCCATCATGGTGGCGGTGATTCTGTTCCTGTTTTTGATGAACACGCGAACGACGATCATCTCGCTGACCGCCATTCCGCTCTCGCTGGGGCTGACTTTTCTGATTTTTCAGGCGCTGGGTCTGTCGGTGAATGTGATGACGCTGGGCGGGCTGGCGATTGCGATTGGCGAGCTGGTCGACGATGCACTGGTTGATGTGGAAAACGTGCTGCGGCGCTTAAAGGAGCAAAAACCGCAAGGTGCGCTAGCAGCGATCAGCGTGATTGCCAAGGCGTGCAATGAGGTGCGCTCGGGTGTTGTCGTCGCGACGATGGTGGTTGTGCTGGTCTTTGTGCCGCTATTTGCCTTGCCGGGAATGGAAGGGCGGCTGTTTGCACCGCTGGGCATTGCCTATATCACGTCGATTCTGGCCAGCTTGCTGGTCGCGCTGACGGTGACGCCAGTGATGTGCTACTACCTGTTACCGAAAATGAAGCAAATCGAGCATGGCGATTCCAAGCTGGTGCAATGCTTAAAACGCCATGATCAGCGGCTGCTTGAAAGCTCGTTTGGTCGCGCCAGATCGCTGCTTGCCGCCAGTGTGTTGATGCTGGTGCTGGCCATCGCCAGCCTGCCCTATTTGCCACGTGCTTTTTTGCCCGCGTTTAACGAAGGTACTTTGCTGGTCAGCTTGCTGCTTAATCCGGGCACGTCGCTGGCTGAATCAAACCGCATTGGCCAGCTGGCCGAAACGCTGGCGCAGCAAGTGCCCGAAGTACAAAGCGTGGGCCGCCGCACGGGTCGCGCCGAGCTGGACGAGCACGCTGAAGGCGTCCACACCAGCGAGCTGGACATTGATCTTAAGCCATCGGATCGACCGCGCGAGCAGGTGCTCGCCGATATTCGCCAGCGCCTGTCTGCCTTGCCTGCGACAGTGATGCTGGGGCAGCCGATTTCGCACCGGCTCGATCATTTACTCTCTGGCGTGCGCGCGCAAATCGCACTGAAAATCTATGGCGACGATCTCGATACCTTGCGCGCGCAAGCGGCAGCTTTGCAGCAGAAGTTGTCGGCGGTGCCGGGCCTGACGGATTTGCAGATCGAGAAACAAGTCTTGATTCCGCAGCTGAAAGTGCAGATTGATTACGATAAAGCTGCGCAGCTGGGCGTCGCACCGGGCACTTTGCTCAGCACGCTGGAGGCGCTGAGCGAGGGCGATACGGTGGCGCAGATTGTTGACCAGAACAAGCGTTTTGATCTGGTGATCCGCCTGCCTGATTCCGCGCGCGATGCGGCCGGTCTGGCCAATATCCTGATCGACACGCCGCACGGCAAAGTGCCGCTCTCGCAAGTGGCCAGCATCGAAGAAGGCGACGGCCCCAACCAGATCGGCCGTGAAAATGGTCGGCGGCGGATTGTGATTTCGGCCAATACGGATGGCAGCGACATGGCGCAAATCATCACGCAGATGCGGCAGGTGCTTTCCGCTACGCCCTTGCCCGAAGGGTATTTTGCCAGTCTGGAAGGGCAGTTTCAGGCACAGGAAGATGCGACACGGCTGATTGCCTTGCTATCGATTGTGTCGCTCGCGCTGATTTTTATGGTGCTGTACACGCGTTATCAATCGGCGGTGCTGGCGGGCATGATTATGGCCAATATTCCGATGGCGCTGATTGGCAGCGTGGTGGCGATGTGGCTGGGCGGGATTTCATTGTCGGTTGCGTCGATGGTCGGCTTTATTACGCTGACCGGCATCGCGACGCGTAACGGTATTTTGAAAGTCAGCCATTACATTAATTTGTGCAAATTTGAAGGCGAAAGCTTTGGCCAGGCGATGATTGTACGTGGCTCGCTCGAACGTTTGACACCCGTGCTGATGACCGCGCTGACGGCCGCGCTGGCTTTAACGCCGCTCTTATTTGCCGCCGATGCGCCGGGCAAAGAGATTTTGCATCCGGTGGCGGTGGTGATTTTTGGCGGGCTGATCAGCTCGACCGTGCTCGATACTTTGCTCACGCCGCTGATGTTCTGGTTGTACGGCAAAAAGCCGCTTGAGCATTTGTTGGCGCAAAAGACGCAGGAGGCGTTTTAAGTTCAATTGCACCGAGTTTTTGATGTTTTAATTCTTTTAATCGTTGATGTTTTAGATAGGAACCTGACATGAAAAAAGCACTCTTTATTTTGACCTTCCTGTTGTCTGGCGCAGCATTCGCGCATGACGATGCCACGATGGCCGCGATGAAAGCCCCCAATGGCGGCCAGCTGAAAATGGCTGGCTGGTATCATTTTGAGCTGGTCAGTAAAGGCTCGGATGTGATCATTTACATCACCGATCATGCCAATGTGGCCAAGCCATCCAAAGATGTGAAAGGCAAGCTCACCATTCTGGATGGCGGCAAAAAACAGGACATCACGCTCACCCCGGCTGCGCCCAACCTCTTGAAAGGCAAACTGAACGGCAAACTGGGGCAGAAGGCCAAAGTGCTCGCCAGTATTACCTTCGCTGACGGGCGCACCGAGCAGGCGCGCTATGAAATGGGGGCTTCTGCCAACGCCAGCGCAGACCATAGCAATCATCATTGATCTGATTTTGCGCTTGTGCAGTGATAAAAAAAGCCGGCCTTCTGACGAAGCCGGCTTTTTTATGCTTGGGTGATTACCAGTTGGTTTCACGCTCGGGGCTGGCGGAAATCTGGTGGATGCTCAAGTCCGCGCCGTTGAATTCCTCTTCGTCAGACAAACGAATCCCGACGGTTTTTTTCAGTACGCCGTAGACGATGTAGCCGCCAACAAACGCAATCACGATGCCCATCAGTGTGCCGACGATTTGCGCAAGGATACTCACCCCACCCATACCACCCAAGGCCTCGCTACCAAAGATACCCGCAGCAATACCCCCCCATGCACCGCAGATGCCATGCAACGGCCAGACGCCAAGCACGTCGTCGATTTTCCATTTATTCTGCGTAATCGTGAATAGATAAACAAACATGCCGCCCGCTGCACCGCCAACGATCAGCGCACCGAGCGGGTGCATGATGTCCGAGCCCGCACACACGGCGACCAAACCCGCGAGCGGGCCGTTATGGATAAAGCCGGGGTCGTTCTTGCCGGTGAAAGTGGCAACCAGCGTGCCGCCGACCATCGCCATCAGCGAGTTCATCGCGACCAGACCCGAAATGCCTTCGATTTTTTGCGCGCTCATGACGTTAAAGCCAAACCAGCCGACGATCAGAATCCACGCGCCGAGCGCCAGAAACGGGATGCTTGAAGGTGGATGCGCAGCGATACGGCCTTCCTTGCTATAGCGACCACGACGCGCACCAAGATGGAGCACGGCAGCCAGACCAATCCAGCCGCCGACGGCATGAACAACGACCGAGCCTGCGAAATCATGGAAAGTCGCGCCAAAGCTCGCTTTCATCCAGTCCTGCACGCCAAAGTTGTTATTCCAGATCATGCCTTCAAAAAAGGGATAAACCAGCCCGACCAGAATAAAGGTGGCGGCGGTTTGCGGGTGAAACTTGGCGCGCTCGGCAATCCCGCCCGAGACAATCGCCGGTATCGCCGCAGCAAAAGTCACCAGAAAGAAGAACTTCACCATGCCATAGCCGCTGGCGAGATTGAGCTCGCTCACTGGCGCAAGCAGATTGACGCCGTAGGCGACGCTATAGCCAATAAAGAAATAAGCGATGGTCGAAACGGCAAAGTCGGTCAAGATTTTGACCAGCGCATTGACCTGATTTTTCTTGCGCACGGTGCCCAACTCCAGAAAAGCAAAGCCGGCGTGCATCGCCAAAATCATAATGGCACCCAATAAAATAAACAGTACGTCCGTACTGGTGCGAAATGCGTCCATGTGTGCTCTCGTGTGTGATCGTTTTTATGGCACGAGTGCTAGCAAAGAGCATGCCAATGCGCAAAGCTGGTGCGTATGCAGTGCGTGCAGGGTTTTCAGGCTCTAATGGGGGTGGGTGAGTGCTATTTCGTGGTGCAAGCAGGGTGAGTTGTGTAATAAGTTTGCACTTTGTTGGTGCGTGATTTGTGCTCGATTTTGCGTTGGGTAGTTAAAGGTGGGGAATTGAACTCACTGCCGCGGCAGTAAATCGTTGGAAAACATCGGGAATTTGAAGCATTACGAGGCCCTGCTGGTATCCCCACCCCGACTCGAACGGGGATCTTTCGCTTAGGAGGCAAGTGCTCTATCCTGTTGAGCTATGGGGACAATACCGAGCGGCATTCTACGTTTTTCGCGGCCCGGCGTCTATCGGTCTTGGTTCCGGGCTGCTTCGCTTGTGCGGCGGCTCCTTGGCTTGGCCCATCCTCTGTTGCTGTTTTAGCCACACCCGGCCGGATATTCGCGGCAATTTAGCTTAAATTGATCAGGCTCAGACCGGTTGAGCCAGATATGTTCACAATAAAGCGATGTACTGCGCTGATCTTGCTGGCGCATCTCGGGCATTTTCCGCCGAATCAATCAAAGGAGCTGTTCATGCTACGAAGCACTAAAATTGTTGCCACCCTGGGCCCGGCATCCAACGATGCGGCCATGCTGGCGCGTCTGGTCGAGGCGGGGGTCAATATGGTTCGCCTCAATTTCTCGCATGGCTCGGCGCAGGATCATATTGACCGTGCGGCGATGGTGCGCGAGCAGGCTAAAAAAGCCGGGCGACCGATTGCGATTATGGTCGATCTGCAAGGCCCGAAAATCCGCGTTGGCAAGTTTAAAAAAAACAAGATCGAGCTGGTCAAAGGCGCGCGCTTTATCCTGGATGCCGCGTGCGAGCTGGGTGATCAGAATACGGTGGGGCTCGATTACAAAGAACTGCCTAATGATGTTGAGGCTGGCAATATCCTGCTGCTTGATGATGGCAAAATCCAGCTGATTGTCGATGCGGTTGAAGGTAGCAAAGTGCATACCACGGTGCTGATGGGCGGTACGCTGTCGAATAATAAAGGCATCAATCGGCAAGGCGGGGGGCTGACCGCGCCTGCGCTAACGGGCAAGGATATGGAGGACATCAAGGTGGCGGCCAAACTGCATGCCGATTATGTCGCCGTGTCGTTTCCAAAAAGCGCTGCCGATATGTATATGGCGCGTACCTTGTTGCGCGCAGCGGGCAGTAAGGCCTTGCTGATTGCCAAGATCGAGCGCACCGAGGCGATTGCCAATCTGGACGAAATCCTGGAAGCGTCTGATGGCATCATGGTTGCGCGGGGTGATCTGGCGGTTGAAGTCGGTGATGCGGCGGTGCCTGCCTTGCAAAAACGCATGATCAAGGCCGCGCGCCGAATGAATAAACTGACGATCACCGCCACGCAGATGATGGAGTCGATGATTGCCAGCCCGGTGCCTACCCGCGCTGAAGTTTCTGACGTGGCCAATGCTGTGCTCGATGGCACCGATGCGGTAATGCTGTCTGCCGAAACAGCGGCAGGGCAGTATCCGGTGGAAACCGTCGAGGCCATGTCCAGAATCTGTCTGGAGGCCGAAAAATCGCAAGATTATAAAGTGAGCAACGCGGCTTTGCTCGATGGCGAATATACCCGCGTTGACCAGACCATTTCGATGGCTGCGCTGTTTGCCTCGAATCACCTGAATGTCAAAGTGATTGCCGCTTTAACCCAGTCTGGGTCGTCCGCACTGTGGATGTCGCGCGTGATTTCCGGTGTGCCGATTTATGCGCTGACGCCGGAGGCGGAAACTTATAGCCGTCTGTCCTTGTTCCGCGATGTTGAGCCGGTGATGCTTTCGCACGACAATACAGACCGCGAATCACTGCTGGTGCGTGCCGAGCTGGAAATGTTGCGCCGGGGCATTGTGCAGCAGGGTGATCTGATTGCATTTACCTTCGGTGATGTGGTCGGCATGCTGGGTGGCACCAACTGCCTGAAAATTGTCCGGGCGGGTGAATCGCAAAAGCAGCGATAAGATTGAGCCACTCCGAATAGCAAAAAGGCCGCAATTGCGGCCTTTTTATTGGGTATTGCCCTGTAGTGCAATTCCAGATTGATCTACAAGGATATACCCTGCTTATACTTTGAAGCGGCCAAACATCTCGCGCAAGAATCCGGCCAGATGGTTGAGCTGGGCCACCGAATCATTGGCGCGGTGCAGGGCGGCATCCGATTGCTGCATTTGATTGGTAATGTTTTCCGCGCTTTGTGCCATCATTGTGGTCGCATCTTGCTGCTCTTTGGTTGCGTGTGCGATTTCGCTCATTTTCTCCATCACCTGGCTCATATTCTGGCGAATATCGACAATCTTGCTGGCCGCATTATTCGATAATGCCACGCCGCTTTGTACTGCACCCAGCGTTGATTCCATATTGCGGACTGCTGCATTGGTTTCACCGCGAATACCATCGATCATGCCGGTAATTTCCAGCGTGGCCGAGCTGGTGCGTTCAGCGAGCTTGCGCACTTCATCGGCCACCACGGCAAAGCCACGGCCTTGTTCGCCAGCGCGCGCAGCTTCGATGGCGGCATTCAGTGCCAGCAAATTGGTCTGATCGGCAATTTCCTTGATCACCTGAATAATGCCGCTAATATCCTGGCTGCGCTGATTGAGTCGATCCAGCAAGGACGACAGCTCGCTCACTTCGGTGGCCGATTTGCCCACTTCATTGGCCACTTCGTTCATGGTTTTGGCCGAATCGGCCGATAGTGCACCGGTATTGTTCACCAGATGGTTGGCTTCACCAGCGTTGTCGGCAATGTGACTGATGCTGACGGTGATTTCCTCAATCGTCGCTGCGTTGGTGGCAGCCATGTCTGACAAAATGCGCGAGTCATTAGACAGCGTATTGAGTACCTGATTGATTTGCTGCACGCCTACGGTCAGGTTTTCGGTTTCCTTGCGCAAATCGCTGAACATCGTGCGCAGACGGTCGGTGAACTGGTTGAAGGCCTTGGCGGTTTGCGCAATTTCATCATCGCCATCAATCTGAATTTTGCGCGTCAGATCGCCTTCACCCTGAGAAATCTCGACCATGCCTTTACGGATTTTCAGCAAGCCGGCCATCATCCGGTTCACCAGCACGCTGGCCAGCGGAATGACGATCAACAAAATCACCACCAGTGTGGCAATGGCAGTCCACAGCAGCTGGTTTAAGGGGGCCAGTGCGGTGGCTTTGTCGATCACCATCATCAGCACGACATCACTGCCGTCGATGGCTTTGGCGTAAACATATTTGCCCTCGCCGTTGATTTCAGTATCCAGAAAATCCTGGCTGGCAGAAATCTTGGCCAGATTGGCCGCGGAAATATCAGGATTAAGGTCGGTGGTAGGTTTAAGAATTTTGGCCTGATCCGAGTGCACCAGAATCGTGCCGGCTTTGTCCACCAGCAGGGCATAGCCATTGCCGGTCATTTTGATATTCAGCACGTCTTTAACGATGTCATCAAGGAAAATATCGGTGCCAACGACGCCAAAGAAGGCGCCATTTTTTTTCACCGGTGCAGCAAAAGAAATAATTAGCCGTTTGGTACCTGCATCAACATATGGCGCAGTCATCACGGTTTTGTTTTCTTTCTGTGCCTGTTGATACCACGGGCGTGAAGTCGGATCGTAACCTTCCGGCAGGCCCAGATCACGGGAGACGATCATCTGTTTGTCCTGCGTGCCTAGGTAGGCTGAATCAAACAGCGCACTTTTTGATCCCTGCAGCAGTACCGGGGTGAAGTCGGTAGCGCCTTCCAGCGCAGTGGCAATCGCGCTAACGATCATTTTCTTATCAGCCATCCAGTTTCTCAGCATGACGCTGTAACCGGTTTCAATGCCAATAATTTCGTTGCGCAATCCGACATTAATCATTTCGTCGCGCATTTTGGTGTAAGCCCCGATTGTCAGGACTGAGGTGACAACCAGAATGAGCACCGCAATAAAAGCGATCAGCCTTGCGCGTAAGGAATTAAACATTGTGCACTCCGTGTGGACAGATATTTTGTTATAAGATTATTAGCTTACTATCGGCATAAATGCGAGTTGCTAAAGGAGCAAATCTTATTTCCGGCTTGAAATGGCTGTCAATCGGGGTTTTTATCGTTTTTTGTAAGTTTTTGGTATTTTTGAACTCAGTTTTTTGGCAGTTATTTGATTGTATTTCCTGGTCTTGACTTTAATTACGATTGCAGCGCAGCACGCCGGGCACTTCCTGCAAACGTGAGAAAATGCGCAGCAATTGTTCGTTATCACGAATTTCAATGGTGAATGAAATCCGCGAGCGTCCATCTCGAACCTGCATATTGGCCGCGCTGACGTTGATTTTTTCGCGTGACATGATGTCGGTCAGATCGCGCAATAAGCTGGCGCGCTCAATGGCTTCTACCAGAATATCCACGGCAAACACATGGCCGCTTTTGGCCAGATTGCCCCAGTCGGCGCGAATCAGCCGCTCTGGTGCTTCTGCTGCCAGGCGTTTCAGGGCAGGGCAATCGCAGCGGTGGATTGAAATGCCACGCCCCTTGGTGACATACCCCATCACTGCGTCGGGTGGCACGGGTTTGCAGCACTTGGCGAGCATCGTCATCAGTTTGTCGATGCCCTCGATCAGAATACCCTCGCCATATTGCGTAGCGCGTGCGGCACGGACAAAGTCTTCCGGCGTTTCTGTCGCTTCGGGTTCTACCGGGCGTAATGCGTCGCTAAAGGCCAGATTAAGCTCGCGCAGGCTCACTTCGCCCTGACCCAGAGCAATATGCACTTCGGCGATGGTTTTGTAGCCCAGCCGCTCGGCGACCAGATCCTGATTCAGCTGGCTCGCACCTGCACGTGCCGATTCTTTGTCGTACAGATTTTTGCCCGCCTCGATGGCGACATCCAGATTTTGCTGGCGTATCCAGTGGCGGATTTTTTGCGCAGCGCGGTGGCTTTTGACGTAGCCCTGATGCAGCCAGTCCAAGCTCGGGCCGCCTTCCTTGCAGGACAGTACTTCAATCCGCTGGCCGTTTTCCAGTGCGGTATTGAGCGGTACGATCTGGCCATTGATTTTGGCGCCACGGCAGCGATGCCCCAGATCGGTATGCAAATGGTAAGCAAAGTCGACCGGTGTGCTGCCTTTTGGCAACGAAATGACGCGCCCAGCCGGGGTGAGCACATAAATCGTGTCTTCAAATAATTCGGCTTTGAATGCATCGGTAAATTTATCGTCGGTGGCAACGTCGTCGCGCCAGTCGAGCAGCTGGCGCAACCAGGCGATTTTTTCTTCATAGCGCGCATCGCCATGGCCGCCTTCTTTGTAGCGCCAGTGCGCCGCCACACCGTATTCGGCGTGATCGTGCATATCAAAAGTGCGGATTTGCACTTCGACGGCTTTATCTTGCGGGCCGATTACCGCTGTGTGCAGGCTGCGGTAGAAGTTACCCTTGGGCTGCGCGATGTAGTCATCAAATTCGCCAGGAATCGGCTGCCACAGGTTATGCACGATGCCGAGAACCGTATAGCAATCTTTCACGTCATCGACCAGCACCCGCACGGCGCGGATGTCGTATAGCTCGGAAAAATCGAGCTTTTTCTTCTGCATCTTTTTCCAGATGCTGTAGATATGCTTGGGGCGCCCCATCAAATCGACATGCGTCACGCCCGCTTTGGCGAGTTCTCCGCGCAAAGTACCGAGTACTTCGGCGATGAAATATTCGCGATCGACACGGCGCTCGTCGAGCAGCTTGGCGATTTTCTTGTAAGTATCGGTGTGCAGGAAACGGAAACCGAGGTCTTCCAGCTCCCATTTGATTTGCCACACCCCCAGGCGATTGGCCAGCGGTGCGAAAACATCCAGCGTTTCCTGCGCGATTTTTCTGCGGCGCTCCTCGCTGATTTTGGCAATGCTGTGCATCGTTTGCGTGCGCCACGCCAGCTTGATCAGTACGGCGCGAATATCTTCGACCATGGCCAATAGCATCTTGCGCTGCGCTTCGACTTGCTGCGCGTAATCGTCGGCCTTGCCTGCTGCCGGTTTGGCCAGCGCTCGCAGCTTGCGCACTTTGCTGATGCCATCGACCAGCGAGGCCACGATAGGGCCAAAGCGCTTGTCGGTTTGCTCGGCTGATTTTTCAACAAAATCCGGGATGCAGAACAGTAGCGCCGCAATGACTGCGTTGGCGTCCATACGCAAATCGGCAACGATGGACGCGCTGGCCACCGCGTGCAGAAACAGCGATTCATCAGTATCGGGATTGAGTGCTTTGCCGTAAACCTCGGCAATCCAGTCCAGCGCCTCGCGTAGGCGCGCTATCTCACTGGGCGGATAGCGCTCGGCCAGTGCGGCGAGCCAGCGATCAGGGTCGGCCGCTTCGGCAATGGATTGAGCAAGAGGGCGGGTGACTGCGACCATAAAAAATGCGATGTCCTGTGTGCGAATGCCCGGGGGATCTTGCCAGAAGGCAACAAACCATTAGTGTGCGTTCAGCATATTTTGTTCAGTGGTGAATTTTGCCCAAAATAAAAGGTCTGTCATAGCTTATTGATGATGAATATTTACATATGCCGAAAAAAATATTGCGTCGCTGGCTGCCTGATCAGCACACCTTGCATCAGAACCGGTTTTTGCGCCGGTTTGCGCACTGGTTTGAGCACCCCAATTTATGGCATCTGAACCGCCGCTCGGTGGCTGGGGGTGTGGCTGCGGGCATGATCGGCGGGCTGATTCCTGGCCCTTTGCAGGTGATTACGGCGTCAGTGCTGGCGCTGGGCTTTCGTGTTAATTTGCCGGTGGCGATTTTTGCAACTTTTTATACCAACCCGTTCACGATTGCGCCGATTTACTGGCTGGCCTTTTTGCTTGGCTCCTGGGTGACGGGGCAGGATGGTAGCGCCACCATGGCGCAAATTCCATCGCTGATGGATTTGACCTTTTTCGATTGGCTTGCTGCGATGGGGGTATGGGTTCAATCGTTGGGAATGCCGCTGCTGATTGGTCTGCCCTTATTAGGGTTTTTGCTAGCGACAAGCAGCTATCTGCTTGTGCAATTGCTGTGGCGCTTGTGGATATATTTTGCGCTACGCAAGAGAGCTAAACAGCCGCGAAACAAAGTTTAATACCGAACCGGGTATATTAATGTAGGCTTTAATCAATAATGCTTGTATTGATATACCCCGTTCAATCAAGCTGAATGCACCTCACACCTCACACCTCACACCATCAGTAATTGGTGCTGGCCAGCTGGATTTCATCCTGCAAGCGGTGCATCAGTTCCAATCGGGTCGCTGCGATTTGACCTGCGGCCACAGCGCTGAGAATCGCGCAGCCGGGCTCTTGGCGATGGCGGCAGTTGCTAAAGCGGCATTGCCCAACGTGCGGTGACATATCGGCCATCAGGTGGGGCAGCGATTCGGCGCGCATATGCGCCAGCCCGAACGATTGCAGGCCGGGCGAATCGATTAGCTCGGCCGCCTTTGTAAAATCACTCACATTTAATTTATAAAGCTGCGCGTGTGTCGTCGTATGCTTGCCCGAATCGAGCGCGACTGATATTTCATTCACCCGTGCATTGGCTTCGGGAATCAGCGCATTGGTAATCGTTGATTTACCCATGCCCGATTGGCCAACCAGCACCGAAATCTGCCCGTCCAGCCAAGGCAGCAAGGGGCTCAGATCTTCTTTGGCCGAGATTTCAACCACTGGGTAATCAAACTGCTTGTAGTAAGCCAGCCGCTCACGCGCGGCCTCGCTTTCGGGCAGATCGCATTTATTCAGGCAAATCACCGCGCGGATATTGGCGTCCGCTGCGGCGAGCAGCGCGCGGCCGATTAGCTCATCCGAAAAACTCGGCACCGATGCGACAACGATAATAATCTGCGTCACATTGGCAGCGATCAGTTTGCTTTTCCATTGATCCGAGCGATAGAGCAGCGTTTTGCGCTCCAGCGCCTTGTTGATCACCGCCTGCTCGGCGTTGAGTACGTCGATGGCGACATAATCGCCGCAGGCATAATCGGTTTTTTTGCCTCGGGTCGAGGCGGAAAGGCGGCGGCCATCGTCAAGTTCAACGATATAAACTTTGCCGTAGCTGGTCACAATGCGGGCAGTGGTAGCGGTCATGAAGCCTTGATCTGTTGGTCTACGCTTTGAGTTGATCAACCCGGGCAGCGCAGATGAAGTCATTGCGGGAAAGACCGCCCGCTGAATGGGTATTCCACGTCAGCTTGCAGCGGCCAAAGGTCAGGTCTATCGAAGGATGATGGTCTTGCTGCTGCGCGATGTACGCAACGGCATTGGCAAAGGCCATTGTTTCGTGAAAATTGCGAAAGCGGAAGGTCTTTTCCAGGCTGCCGTTGACCATAATCCAGTCCTGCAGGTCGGTCGAGAGCATTTCTGCCGCTACATCGTCCAGTTTGGGGGCTTTATCAATACAGTTTTCTTGTGCCAAGGCCATGATTACATCCCGTTGGTGCTGGTTAAAATGTAATCTAGTTCTAGCATGGTTTTGGCCCCGAAACTGACAATTTAGCCATTCAATCGGCGCAAAGCCGCGATGCGCAAGCTTGCTGGTGGGTGGCTATCGTAAAACATGCTGTGCAGCGGATCTGGCGTCAGCGTTGATGCATTATCGCGGTACAGTTTCACCAGCGCCGTAATCAGATCATTGGCCGAACCACCGGATTCTGTACATACCGATGCGGCAAATGCGTCGGCTTCGTATTCATGCTTGCGCGAGGTAATCGAGCTGATCGGTGCAAAAATAAAAGTAAACACCGGCAAGGTGAGGAAAAACAGCAGCAGTGCGGCGGCCGTACTTGGTGTGCTCACGCCCAGCCCCTGATAAAACCACAGCTGCGATTTGAGCTCGCCCAGCACCCAGAGCAGGCCTAACATCAGCGCAAATGTCCACACCAGACGTTTGACGATATGGCGATGTTTGAAATGCCCCAGCTCGTGCGCCAGCACGGCTTCCACTTCGGCCGGCTCCAGCGTTTTAAGCAAGGTATCAAAAAAGACGATGCGTTTGGATTTGCCAAGACCGGTAAAGTAGGCGTTGCCGTGGCTGGAGCGTTTGCTGCCGTCCATTACAAAGAGGCCATTACTGGTAAAGCCGCAACGGGTGAGTAGCGCAACAATCCGCTCTTTCATTGCGCCGTCTTCCATCGGGACAAATTTATTAAATAGCGGCGCGATAAACGTCGGGAAGACCCACATCAATGTGAGCGAAAAAACCAGCCACGTGGCCCACACATACAGCCACCAGTTCTCCCCCATGCGCGCCATCAGCCATAAAATCGCCGCCAGCAAGGGCAGGCCGATGATTGCACCTATCGCGGTCGATTTGATGAAATCGGCGATAAACAATTTGGGTGTCATCTGGTTAAAACCAAAACGCGCTTCGATGACAAAAGTTGAGATCAGTGAAAATGGCAGGCTCAGCATCGTGTTGACGACGGCCAGGCCGGTGATTAACGCCAGGCCTTGGGCAATATCGGCGTCAAACCACGGTGCAGTCAGTTGCGATAGCCATTCGATCCCGCCACCAACGGTAAATGCCGCCAGCAGCATTGCATCAAAAATGGTGCTGAACATGCCAAAACGCGTTTTGGCAATGGTGTAAGCTGCTGCGCGCCCATGCGCTTCAATGCTGATTTGCCCGGCAAACTCGCTGGGTAACGCCTTGCGATGCCTCAGTACATGATTGATATGGCGCATCGCCAGCCACAGTTGCAGCAAAACGCTGGTCAGCAGTGCGAATAGAAAGAGGATGGAAAATTGGTGGGCAGTCATGGGATCGCGGGATAAAATAGATTTTTTTATGAATACAAGCGAGCAAGTATGCCACAAGACCAGAACCACCTCATCTGGATCGATATGGAAATGACCGGTCTGGAGCCAGAAACCGACCGCGTCATCGAAATAGCCGTGGTGATTACCGACAGCCACTTGAACCTGATCGCCGAAGGCCCAACGCTGGTCGTGCATCAATCAGATGAAATTATGGATGCGATGGACGACTGGTGCACCAAAACGCATGGCAATTCCGGCCTGACTGCGAAAGTCAAAGCGTCGACTTTGACCGAGGCCGAAGTTGAAGCGCAAGTGATCGAATTTATCAGCCAGTATTGCCCGAAAGGCGTCTCGCCCTTGTGCGGCAACTCGGTGCATCAGGATAGACGCTTTTTGGTCAAATACATGCCCACGCTGGAAAGCTGGTTCCATTACCGCAATCTGGATGTGTCAACGCTGAAAGAATTGTGCAAACGCTGGAAGCCCGAAGTGGCCAAGCAATTTAAGAAAAAAGGCGCGCATACGGCGCTGGCCGATATTCTGGAATCGATCGACGAGCTGAAATTTTACCGCGACAACTTCATCAAGCTGGCCGGTGAAGGCGTTGACGTTGCTTTATTGCAGACAGAGGAGGATGACGCCTAAAGGCGTCGGAGGAAGATGACGCTTATGCCTGATTTTCCCGCTCCTTTTTCGGCTGAAGTCGACGCCATCTCGACCGAGATTGGCCAATTGCTGCTTGCGCGTGGCGAAACGCTGGCAACGGCTGAATCGTGCACCGGCGGGCTGATCGCTGCGGCGATCACCGAAATCGCCGGTTCAAGCGCGTGGTTTGAGCGCGGCTATATCACTTACGCCAATCACGCCAAAACCGACATGCTGGATGTGCCCCCGGCTTTTATCGACGGCCTTGGCGCAGTGAGCGAGCCAGTGGTCGCGGCGATGGCGCAAGGTGCGGCAACCAATGCCAACGCGCGCTGGGCGGTGGCCGTGTCGGGCATTGCCGGCCCGACCGGGGGAAGCGTTGAAAAACCGGTTGGCACTGTCTGGCTGGCGTGGGCAACGCCAACTGGCATTGTGACCGAGAAGCAGGTATTTGCCGGTAACCGTTCACAGATCAGGGCTGCAACGGTATACCGTGCATTAGAGAGGCTTGCTACTTTCCTGCGTGAAGCTGCTTGACCCTGCTCTTTTGTTCAACAGTGTTTGCGCTCACCGGGTGAGTATTTGCCCGTTTTAGTCACGGTACTGCACAACGTAATGGTAATAATCGCTGCGAAAGAATGAGTAGCTCAATTCCAGTGGCGTTTCATCAGCCAGATAGCTGACCCGCGTCAGCCGCAATAGTGGTTGTTGCGGGTCAAAATTACACCAGTTGGCCATGTCTTCATCGGCATAATCGGCGTCGATTTCCTCCCGCGCCATCGCGATCTCCAGCTGTGCGCTCCGAAAGTAAGCGTACAGCGAATCCTGCACTTGCCCGGGGTCGGGTAAAAACCGTGACGGAATCGCGCTTACTTCGTAGCCGATGACGATCCCGTCGGCAATCCTCAGTCTTTGCAAACGGGCTACTTGCTCACCCGTGTGCAGATTAAGGCGCCACTGCTCGTCCAGACTGGGCTCGGTGATTACCCGCTCGATCCAGGTTGACGCGGGTGTAAAACCCCGCTCTTTGAGCATGTCGCTAAAGCTGCTGAGCTTGCCAACCGGCTGATCCAGTCTGGGCGTAATGTAATACAGCCCGTCGCTGGCCTTGCGTATCCAGTGCTGGCTATTGAGCAGGCGCAAGGCCAGCTGGACTTGTGCGACGGGCAGGCCGGTCAGGTAGGCAAATTCTTCAGTGCTTGGCAGCGCGTTGTTGGGGCGCCAGCGCCCATTGATGACAGCCTTTCTGAGTCGGTCAAAAAACTGGATTAAATTGGATTGCGGCAGATGGGGTTGCGGCACCAGATCGGACAAATCCAGCGTGGCAAGCTGGGCTGACTCAATAAACTCCTGTTCGCTGATGCTATTCATGATTGCGCTCCCATGGCTTGTTTGCCGAGTATAGGCGAGCGCAAATCGGCGGCAGGCTAGCGATGGTCCGTACAGCGGATGAATGGCAGGCTAGCGACTAGCTCAATCCATTCACACGTAGCGTCAGGTGGACACGGTCGCTGATGCCCAGTTTGTCATAGCAACTGGTCAGATGCGCCTTGACGGTGCGTTCCGAAATATTCAGTACGCGGGCGATTTCCTTATTGGCGTAGCCTTTGGCCGCATAGATGGCGGTTTCTTTTTCCCGCTCGCTTAATTCGCTGAGCACTGGTTTCTGGGCGGGCAACTGGTTGATGGCACTTAAAATGCGCTGGACTAGGCTGCGGCCGGCCCAGATTTCTCCAGCAGCCACGACGGACAAAACCTGTTCCAGCAGCTTGCCGGGGGCGGCCGCATGGCAATAGGCGCGCGCGCCTGCGCTGAGTAAATAATGGCCTTCCTCGTCCCGAGGGTTGGTGCTGGCCGTGATCACCAGTGCCGAGCTCAGGCGAGCCGACCACTGCGCATTATCCCACTGCATTAATTGTGGGTGCGCCAGATCGAGTACCAGAATGGCGTCGGCGGGCAGAGGGCTGCAGGCTTGCTCTATGGTGATGCAAGCGGCTCCCCAGCTGGCCTGCCAGTGTTTGAGCAGACCAGCGTCTTGGCTAAGCAGATAAATCGGCTGGCTCATCGGTGTTCCATTTTTAGATGCGAGTCGCTCGCTCTGCGCCATTTGATCTTATTGATCTGAATGGCGCAGCGGCAAGCTTGGGTATAAGGCTGCAGGCCAATTATTTATTGGCCTGCGTGGCAATACATGCTGTTGATGTGATTACTCGGTACGGCCGCTAGTGACGCGTTCGCGGCTGATTTTCCATTTGCCGCCTTCTTGCACCAGCTCCAGCGTTTTCAGGACGGTGTCGCTGTAGTCTTTCGAGCTGTAGTGCTGCGTGAAGGTCACTTCACCGCGATCTTTGCCGCTCATCTTGCAGCTTGGGTTGTCCAGCTTGAGCGTGATGCTGCCTTCCTTGCCAACGCGAGCGCGGCGTTTGGTTTCCCAGTCGGCGCGGGTGCGCCCGCCACTGGCTTCAAAGCTGGCGGCGTAGAGGCTCAGGTAGGTGTCAAGCTGTTTGCCTGACCAGGCGGCGGACCAGTTGCCGACCAGATCGCTGATGGCTTTGTCGCAGTTGCTGCCCGGCGCGGCAGGGGCTGGCTGCGGTGTGGGGGTCACTTCGGCAACGACAGCGGTGCGCGGAGGGCGGGCGGCCATGGCGGCGTCGCGATCGAGCTTGACGCTGTCGATCATGCCGCCTGCGCAGGCCACTTTTTCGTCGTCGCTGACATTGTCACCCAGATTGTCGTCCGGGCCGCTGCTTTCCAATGGGGCCAGTTGCAAGGTGGCGAGCAGCTGGTGTGTTTGCGCCAGCACGCGGGCGTGCGAGAGCTGGTAGTCGTAGTCGGCTTTGACCAGCGCGATTTTGGCTTCGAACAATTCGTTTTCAGTATCGAGTACGTCCAGCAATGAGCGCTGGCCGATGTCGAACTGGCGGCGGAAGGCGTCGCGCGATTTTTCGGTGGCGAGCACATGCTGGTCGAGGTAGCTGAGCTGCTCTTTCAGGCGGAAGGTGTCGTTCCAGGCGATCTGCGTGGTCTGGCGAATGTCGCGGCAGGTTTTGTCGCGCATTTCGTAAGCGATATTCAGTTGTTCGGCGTACTGGCTGGCGCGGGCTTTGCTGGCACCGCCACGGAATAGGTTGTAGTTCATCACCAGCTGAACGACGCCGTCTTTGTAGCTGCCATCGACATTGTCACGATTCCAGTCCAGGCCCTGGCTGGCGCGCAGCTCGAAGGTGGGGTAGTTGTCGCTTTGCTTGTTTTCGGCGTCGGCGCGGGCGGCGCGGATATTGTAAACGGCGGCTTTAAATTGCGGATTGTGCACCAGCTGCGCACGCAAGGCAGCGGCGTCTGCAGGCAGCGCAGCAGCCAGGCTGCCGGGCTTGCTCATGTCGGCGGCGGGCAGCGAGCCAGTCAGGCGCTCGTAGCGGGCAGAGACATCGTGCAGGTTGGAGGCTTGCGTGAGCCAGTTCGATTCGGCCAGCGCCAAACGGCCAGTGGCGGTTTCCAGATCAACGCGGCGGCCCACGCCAGCGCTCACGCGCTCGGTAATCTGATCGTAGGTTTCTTTGTGAATGGCGTAGTTGTCTTTGGCCAGCTCAACCAGCTCGCGGTAGCGCAGCACATCAAGGTAGGCGTTAACGGTTTCCAGCGCGGCCATATCGCTGGCGGCGAGCAATTCGTAATAGCGGGTCAGTTTGCCATAGCCCAGACGGCGCACCTCGCTTTGGGTGGCAAAGCCGTCAAACAGCATCTGGCGCAATTCAAGATTAACGCCGCTATGGCCAAAAGCGCCGCCTTTATTGCCGGTCGGGCGCTGCTGTTTTTCCATGCCGGTGTAGGCATTCAGATCAACGCGCGGGTAGTAATTGGCCTTGGCAACGTCCTGCTCATCGCTGGAAGCTTTGTAGCCCAGCCATTTGGCGCGCACTTCGGGGTTTTTAAGGACGGTTTGTTCGACCGCTTCCTTGAGGTTGCTGGCGGCAAATCCGCTTTGAGCGCACAGCAGCATGCAAAGTAGTGCAAGTGGTTTCAGTGTCATTGCTTTATCCATGTCGAGTGATTTTGAGTTATCTGCCCATAAGATCAAGTGTGAAATAAATCACTTGCCTTATGTTTTTGGTATTTTTTCCCGATCTTAAACGCTAAGTCAGCTTGCTTCAATCGAGTTAACAATCGTTAACAGATTGCAGTTATGCGTTACCGTCAATCACTGCGGGCAGAACCAGCGAGAAGCAGGCTCCCGATCCTGGCTGGGCATCGATGCTGAGCTGGCCGTGGTGGCGCTCGGCCACGGTGTGGACCAGCGCCAGGCCAAGACCAACGCCATTTTGCGTTTTGCCCAGCTGACCAAAGCGCGCCAGCAGCGTGTCGCGCCGGGCCGGATCAAGCCCGACTCCGTAGTCCTGCACGGCCAGCACGATGTCGCCGCTGTGCTGGCGGCTAATCGAGCAATCTATCCCGCGCGGGCTATGGCCGTATTTCAGTGCGTTCTCGATCAGATTGCCCAGTGCCCGCGCCAGCAGTTGGCGATCTGCCGGATAAATAGCCTGTCCGTCATTATCCAGCTGGCAGATGGCATTAATATTTATCCCGGCCAGCTGGGCTTTTTCCCAGAATTGATCGACGGTTTCGCACAACAGATCGTACAGGTCGATCTGCTCGATGTTCAGCGGCGCAGCGCTGGCGCGGGCCAGCTGCACAAAGTCATCGGCCAGCTGCAAAGTGCGCTGTGCATGATTGCGGATGCGCGCAAACAGCATGGTTTGCGCCGCATCGAGCTCGGGGTGTGCGCTCTGGTGCAGGGTTAGCAGCGCCAGAATTGCCGATTGCGGCGAGCGCATATCGTGTGACAGAAAGTCCAGCGCTTCATCGCGCTGGCGCTGGGCGGCCTGAATCAGTGACAAATCAATCAGGCTGACAATCCAGCCCATTGGCTTGCCTGCCTGATCGTGCCGTGGCACCGATTTGAGCAGCAGCTCGCGCCCGCGCTGATCGTAAACTCTGGCCGTAGTTGCCTGCGTAGCAAAAATATGCGCCAGCGCATCCGGCTGGGTGCTCTGCTGCGTTGCTGTGCCTTGACTTAAGAATTGGCTGGCGAGCAGCTCGCGCAGCGGCTGGCCACTGCCATCGGCTAAGCCAATATTCAAATTAACATGTAAGCCATCTCCCAGCTCATGCCGTGCCGCCAGATTGGCCAGAATAATCCGGCCCTGCGCGTCGCAGACCAGAACGCAATCGGCCAGCTGATCCAGGCTATCGCGGACAAAGCGGCGCAAATGCGCCAATTGTTCAACGGCGTGGCTTAAGGCGGCCATTTTCTTGTCGAGCATATCGAGCCCGGCGCCTTCGTGGGGCAAGCTGGCCAGCAAAGGATCTTCGCGGCGAATGTGATCGAGTTGCTGGGCAAAATAGCGCAAGGTCGCTTCCATGCGTAGCCAGCTCCAGAGCGGATAGAGCAAAATCACCATCAGCAAGGCGGCCATCGGGGCAAGCTGGATATGCCAGCGGCTGAGCATCAGCTCGCACGCGGCCAGCACCAGCGCCAGTAGCAGCACCATCGCCAGCAGCGCCTGCCTTGGGCGCAAATACTGCAAAGCCAGTAATGCCAGCACGGTGGCGACAACGCTGAATGCAGCATTCTCCCAGGCTTGCGCGCGGCGCAGCGGGTGTCGATTGCGTAGCGTATCCAGCGTATTGGCAATCAGCTCAACGCCGGGCATCAGCGCTTGCGGGCCAGTCATGGCCGTCGGGTAAGCGTCGCCCAGCCCGGCTGCGGTGGCACCAATCAGCACGTATTTGCCTTGCCAGGCCGACGGAGCAATCTTGCCAGCCAGTACATCAGCGTAGCTGTAACGCGGATAAGTGCCCGCCGGGCCAGCCAGTGGCAGTTGCAAGGCATGATCACGCAGCCACAATTTTGAATTGCCGCGCTGCTCGCTGCTCAGGGCCTGACCCGGCAGACTTGCAGGGGCTTCGCCCGCGACATTCAGCAAGGAGAGCGCCAGATGCGGCCACGGTGTGGCGGCGTGGCCTTCCTGCAAATACACGCTGCGCACCAGACCATCACGATCAAGCTCGGTATTGATGTGTGCCAGTTGAGCTGCGCTGCCGGCCAGGCTGGGCAGTGGCAGGGTGAGCTGACCAAGCCCGCCCTGATTGGCCAGAAAAACCGGCATCACTACGCGCCCGTGCTGGCGCATGGCCTGCGAGAGCGCCTGATCATTGGCCGGATGGTGTGCATCGGCTTCGGACAGAACCAGGTCAAGCCCGACTGCGCGTGCGTGCTGCAGCCGTTCAAGCAGATCTGCGTGGTAGTGCCGTGGCCACGGCCAGCGCCCCAGCTTGGCAATGCTCGCGTCGTCAATCGCGATAATCACAATATCCGGGTCAATCGCGCGCTGCTGGCGGCTGGCGCTGGAATCCATCAGCGACTGATCCAGCCGCCCCAGCCCGTTGATCCAGCCCAGCGCCAGCGCCAGCAGCAGGCTGACTGCGATCAGCAGCCAGCGCGCCGCGTGTGGCGAGCTGTGTGCAGGGCGATTAAAAGCTGCAAAACGGCCCGGCATTTAATCGGCAAGACGGATGATTTGCCCCTGACTGTCGCGCAAGCCCAGCCCGTTGCTGCTGCACAGAACGGCAGGGGTATTGAGCCGCCGCACTTTGGAAAACGCCGAGCTCATGCCGTACTGATTGGTCGATTTGATGCGGATAAAATAATCACGGCAGCCCAGCGGAATGTCGAGCGCGGTGTGCGGCTCGCTGAGCTGCAGATCAAGGATCGGCGCGGCAAAATCGCGCTCGTGGGCAATTTGCAGCTGATAGCTGCTGCCTGGCTCGCCAGCCCATTGCACGCGTAATTGATCGGTGTAGCTCTCGCTGGCTTCGGGTGCGCTTGGCGCTTTAACCACGTTAAAAACGGTGGGTGCGCTAAAAGGGCCACGCTGGGCGTTGGTGATATTTTCCAGTGTGGCGACGCGCCAGAAATAGGCCTGCGGCTGATCAAGCTGGCTATCCCAGCGGCACCGCGATCCTTCTATAATTTTTTCCTGGGTATTGCCCGCAAAGTCAATCTGACCGCTGATCTGGAATAGATACCCCTTGGCATCGTCATCGCCTGCGCACAGCAGTGTCACTTGGCCGCTGGGCAGATGCGCGCCTTGCGCCGGGGTCTGGATTAGCGGTGCGGCTGGCGTGGTTTTGATGTGGAGCGGGGTGAGTAACTCCTTGCCCGCCAGGCCATCGCTGCTGATGGCGCGGACACGCAGCAGATAGTTGCCATCGGCAATGTCAGCGCTGAGTGTCGGCTTGGCTTCATTAGCTAGCCAGATGATTTGCGCGGGCTGGCTGATGGTTTCCAGCTGCGCCAGAAAAGTACTGGTTGTGTCTGCACCCTTTGAGTCGCTGAGTTGTAAAGGGAGTACAAATGGCAGCGATTCGATCCGGCTGAGCGCTTGCGTGAGCTGCGGCGGGTCGGGCAGGGCTTTTAGCGCCGGTTGGCGGCCCTGATCAAGCACAATGCCATGACCAGCTGCAAGCTCGGTGTGTGCGCCGGTTTTCACCGCGCCGGCCTTAAAGACCACGGCACCGCTGAGCAGATCGGTGAGCGTGCGCGTGCCCTGTGCATTGAGCGCCACGCCAAAGCGCGTACCGCGCACGCCGGTGACGGCCAGCGGCGTCGTTACTTCAAATCGCGAACCGGCGGGCTGTTTTTCCACCGCAAAATCGGCACGGCCCTGCTTGAGTTTGACTTCGGTCTGGCGCGCGCCGACCTGCGGCACATCGCGCAAGCGTTGCAAGGTGAACTGGCTATTGGGCGACACATAAATCTGGCTGCCGTCCTGCAAACCCAGCCCCAGCCAGCCATTGGCGCTGGCGGCAATCACATTGCCTTCGCGCAGTGTTTGTCCGGCCGACAGCGCTTTGCCCTTGTCGGGCCCGGCAATCACTTTGACCTCGCCGCGCAGATACAGCACTTGCGCGCTCTGCGCCACGCCGCGCATCAGCCGCAGCGGGATTTTGACCGTGCTGCCCGGCTGCAGAAAATCGGGGTTTTTAATGGCATTGAGTTTGGCAACGGCCTGCCAGTCGCTCGGGCGATTGAGCAGTTGCTCTGCAATGCGGTACAGATTGTCGCCCGGCTTGACCGGATAATGATGTATGTCTTCGCTGGCCAGCGCGGCGGGCGTTGTCGATACCAGCAGCGTACCGAGCAGGGTCGCGGCGTGTCGCAAAGTAGTCAGTCTGGCTTGAGAAAAGCAAAGGTTAATCACGATGATGAATCCGAAAAAGAGTCGCCGACTTCGTCCAGCCGGTAGCCGTGGCCGTAGACTGCGCTGAGCCGAAAGCCGCGCTCGGGGCGCAAATGCAGCTTGCTGCGCAGGGTGGAAATATGCGTATCGAGCGTACGGGTGGGAATATCGCTATTCATTCCCCACAGGGTTTCCATCAGATACTGGCGGGTGAGTACGCGGCCGGTATTGCTCAGCAGGCACAACGCCAGATCAAATTCGCGCTCTTTGAGGATGATGTCTTCATCTTGATAGCGGATGGTTTTCAGCGCCGGATTGAGTGCAAAACCGCCAAATTGCGTCTGGCGCTGTGCCGGTTTGGGCTGGGTGCGGCGGCAAATGGCCATGATACGCGCCTTGAGCTCTTCAACGCGCAGCGGCTTTTGCATATAGTCATCCGCCCCGGCCGATAGCCCGGTGACTACATCGCGCTCGCTATTGCGATGCGTGAGCATAATGATCGGGATTGCGCTGTCCAGCTCTTCGCGTACCCATTTGATCACGTCAATGCCGCTCTGCTCGGGCAGCTCCCAGTCGATCAGCAGCAAATCAAACTGTTGCAGCCGCAGCTGGCGTTGCAGCTCGTGCGCCGTGCTGTACAGGCTGATCGAATGCCCCATTGCCGCCACGGTGCTACTGAGCAAATCCAACTGATGGGGATCATCGTCCAGTGCTGCAATCTGCATCATGCTGCTCACAAGCTCGCCGCTTACATAGTGGTTAATGTGCGCATTGTACCGTCAAGGCGCGGCAATGTTCTCAATTTGTGTTGATCATTTTTAGCGCCTTCGGCGCGGTGTTCTTGCAGTCGCAATCCGCGACGGGGACTCACTTTTCTTGCTCCGCCAAGAAAAGTGAGCAAAAGAAGGCGGCCCCCGCCTGCGGCCCTCCGGGCTTCCCTCGGTCGGTCGCGAGCCAAACGGTAATGCTGTTTGTCTCGCTCCACTTCCTCGGCGATGGGCGAGAGGGGGTTTCAAGCCCTAGATCCACCTGCGAGGCTCGGATCAATAGGTATTGAGAACATCACCGGATTTGTTTGGGTATAGTCTTGTAAGTAATATACAGATTGGTTTTCAGGGCTATACCCTACATTTGTTTAAACTGGCCTGCGTGGCTGCGGCTCAGCGGCAGGATTTCGGCGCTGCCTTTCAGGTGAATGCGCTGGCGGCCCAGCAGGTCGCGGTCGATCCGGGCGATGGCGGATAGGCACACGATGTAGCCACGGTGGATTTGGGCAAAGCGCTGCGGGTTAAGCTGCGGCAGCAGCTCCTTGAGCGAGGTGCGGATCAGGTGGCGCTCGGTGGCGGTGACGATTTCGGTGTATTTGTCGTTGGCCTGGAAATACAGCACTTCATCGCAGGCCACCAGCCGCGTGGTGTCGCCCAAGCCGGTGGTCAGCCAGCTTAAGTAGCTGGGTGCGGCGGGCTGGCCTGGCGTTTGCCCCTGTTTTTCCAGTAATTGCTGCAGCAACTGCGGCAGATCCAGCGTTGCCGGTTTGGCTGCTGCCTGGCTGCGTTGCAGCTTGGCAATGCATTGCGCCAGCCGCGCATCGCTCACCGGCTTGAGCAGGTAATCAATCGCATTGTTCTCAAACGCCGCCACGGCGTATTCGTCATAAGCGGTGACAAACACCACGCGGGTGTGCTGCAGCGTGCCAGCCACCTGCAAGCCATTGAGCCCCGGCATGCGGATATCGAGAAAAGCCAGATCGGGCTGCAGGCGATTGAGCTCGGCGCTGGCTTCAAGGCCGTTTTTCACGACGGCCACAATCTGCAATTCGGGCCAGAGCTCAGCCAGGCGCTCGGCCAGATTTTGTGCCAGCAGCGGTTCGTCATCGGCAATCAGGGCGGTACTCATGCGGGGCTTCTCTATGCTAATCATGCAAATCGTGACCAAAATGGATTGTGTGCTGATTGTAGGTGCTGTCAGAGCGACGAATCTATCTTTACGATGAAGCCTGCCCCAGCCGCTTGAGCGGCAAGCGCAATTCGGCAATCACACCATGGCCAGACTGGCTTGCGGCTCTGGCGCTGGACATCGTCTGGCTGCTGAGCAGTAGCTGGCCGCGCTCGCCGTACAGCGATTGCAGCCGGGCGCGCACATTGGTCAGACCCACGCCATTGCTGCCGCTGCCCGCATGATTGAGCCCCAGCCCGGTATCGCTGACGCGCAATAGCAGTGTGTCGCTGCCACTTACTTCACCCGCTTCGAGCTGCTGTGCCTCAATCAGAATATGCCCACCTTCAATTGCTGGCTCAATGCCGTGTTCCAGCGCGTTTTCCACCAGCGGTTGCAGCAGCAGCGGTGGCAGCTGGGCGTGCAGCAGCGCCGGTGAAATATTGATTTCATAGGTGAGCCGTGCGCCCAGCCGAATCTGGCTGATGGCCAGTAGCGCGCGCACCAGCTCGATTTCATCAGCCAGGCTGGTTTGCGCCTGCCGGGTGCGCGACAGGCTGGCGCGCAGGTAATCGTTCAAGTGTTCGAGCATGGTTTGCGCCAGCGGCGCATCGCGCGTAATCAGGCTGTGCACATTGGCCAGCGTATTAAACAGAAAATGCGGCTCGATCTGTGCTTGCAGCATGGCCAGCTGTGCGCTGATTTCGGCTTGTCTGGCTTCGGCGTGCTGGCGCTTGGCTTTTTCCAGCTCGTGCTTGTAGGTGAGCGCACGGTAAAAAACGATAAAAAATGCGCAGGCGACAAACGAGACAATCATCGCAAAGGCAAACCCGCGCCATTGATGATCCGGGTTTTGCTGCATCATGGTAAAAACATTGGGCGCGCCTAGCCAGTGCGCCACCGTAAAGCCAAGCGGCACGCCCAGAATCACCGACATGATCGAGCGCCAGTTCCAGCCTATGCTGGGCACGCCCAGGTGAAGCAGACAGTTGGTGCTGCCGATGCTAAAACCAATGCAGTGCGAAATCAGCAGGTTCTGGCCAAAGCTGGTTGCGCCTTCAATTACACTGAGCGCAACAGCAATAATCGTATTGACCAGTAACAAGAGGCCGATTTCGCGTTGCCAGTTGAAATTGGGAAACTGCTTGGTCGAGAAAAAAAGTGCCATGCTGCAGCCCTAAAAATAGTATTTGATCAGCGCCTGTACGCTGTTGCGCTCGGCAGCCGCGCCGTACTGGCTGATGGCGCTGCCCTGTTGCGATTGCCATTGCAGCGCCAGATCGGCGCATTTGAAATGGTAGCGCGCTTCCAGCCAGTGCAGCGTGCTGTGATCGACCAGATCCCGGCGCAGCATCAGGCTTAAATCCAGATTGCGCATCAGCGCATTATTCCAGCTCGCCAGCATAAACAGATTGTGCCGCGTGGGATTATCCTGCTCGCGCGTCGCTAGCGAGCGATAGCGCCCGTAAGCCGCACCTTGCTGACCTAGCGCCTGCCAGCCCGTTTTATCCAGCGCGGCTTGATTGTACTGATATTCCAGCGTCAGGCTTAGATTGACTGGGAAAGTGTAAGTCGCGCCGCTGGAGAGGCGAGAGTAAAAGCGCTCGTCGCCGCCAATCTGCCGGGCTTTTTGTGCGAGGCTGCGGCTGCGTGCGCCACTGTATTCGGCATACAGGCTCAGCGCATCGCTGGCCAGCCAGCTGGCATTGAGCCCCAGTCGGGGCGCGCTGCCCGCTTCTTTAAACAGAATCAATTGCGGCGAAAAACCGTCAAACCAGCGCTGGCTCCACGCCAGTTGCCAGCGGTCTGCTGGGTTGCTCGAGGCCAAATCAAGAGCAAAGCTGCCGCTATCTGCGCCTTGGGCAATATTGCTAGTGCCATCGCCAATACCATCGCCAACACGCGGCGCGTACAGGGCGCTGAGCGAGCCACCTTCCCATAAATACTGGGTACGCAGCATGGCGCTGCCCAGGCGATTTTCCCGCAAGCTGGCCGGGGCGATCGACACCACCGAGCGCAGCGCGCCCGCTTTGAAAAAATCGCTGGGGTTATAGGCGTAAGCCATGCCATTGCGCTGATTGATGCGCCCGGCGTCCAGCAGCCAGTCGGGCTGGATTTGCCAGCTGAGATAGGCTTCTTTCAGCGTATTGATCTGCTCGTGCTGGCTGCCTTGCCCATCTTTCAGATCAACCCGGTTCAGATCAAGACGGTTGGCCAGCACGCCGCGCCATTGCGCATTGAAACGATAATCCACGCTTAGATCAAGCGAGATACGGCTTGGGTGTATATCGCTCTGGCCTTCTTTGCGATTGATGTAGCCGAGCATACCCTCGGTGAAAAACTGCCATGACTGCTGCTCAACTTCGGTCTGCGGCGTCTGGTCGGCCAGCGACAAGGCATCCAGATCGTCGGCCTGCGCGGCGGCCGGGCTCAGCAGCGCGGCGAGCATGGCTAGACCCGTTCCCAGCCGAGTTCCCAGTTGGGTGACGCTAGGCGAGCGGGGCGCGGCGGCTGTCATTTGGCCTGTTCCGGGTTAAAGCGGGGCAGATAGTCGCGCTGCAGCCAGCTCTCGGGCACATCGCGATAAGCCAGATCGCTGGTGCGCATGACGGTAATCCATTTCGGGTCCAGCCCGTCGATGATCACCGTTTCGGTCGGGCGCTCGACGCCCAGCTGCGATTTGAATTGCCGATAGTAAGCGGTTTTCAGCAGGCGATCGCTGCTGGAGTAAAATTTGGCCTTGATCGGGCGGCTATTGCTGCGGTCTATCCAGTATTCGATACGCTCGTAAGTGACTTCACCATGTTTGGCCTTCAGATTGAGCAGATAGCTAGCGCGCTTCTGGCGCTCGCCATCCTGCACGTCTTCTTCGGCCAGCAGGCTGGCGTGGTAATCCAGCGCCAGATTCACCGTCATTACGTCGCCGTTGGCGGCTTGCCCCAGCAGGCGCTGCTGCGGCGAAATACGCACGCTGGCCTTGCTGCTGGGGTCAAAAAACCACAAATCATTGCCATTTTTCAGCAGCAATTTGCCTGCGTCGCGCTGCGGCGAGACAAAGCGAATCAGGTTGCGAAACTGCCCGGTTTTGCTATCGGCACGCGCATAGATGGCCAGCGTCGAGCTATCGATCTGCTTGCCGTCGCGGTATTCGATCAGTGTATTGTTTAGGCCAAAAGAGCGATCAGGATTGCGGATCGCGTCGCTGGCGGCGAGCAAGTCTTGCGCGGTGGTTGTGGGCGCAGCCAGACTGTTTTGCATTACCGCCGCCAGCAGCAAGGCCAGCGCCTGACGCTTCATGGTGAACGAGCGGGCGGTCATTGCTGCTCTCCTTGATGGTGAGGATGGCGGCAGGTGCGGTTTTCTTTATGGCGGATCAAGCCAGAGATGCCCACGGCAATCAGAATCAGCGGCCACCAGGTGGCCAGCAGATTCATCACACCGGGCCACCAGCCCAGATTCACACCCAGAAATACCGCACCGATCAGCAAGAGGATGATGGAGTGACGCATGATAAATTCTCCTTGAGTGGCTTATTGAAATGAAATGCCAGTAAGTAATTATTGCTGCTGTTCTCAGTACGAGTTGATTCCAACCTCGCTGGTGGATCTGGAGCTTAAAATCCCCTGTCGCCCCTCGCCGAGGGAGTGGAGTGAGACAAACAGTTTTACCGTTTGGCTCGCGACCGACCGAGGGTAGCCCGGAGGGCCGCAGGCGGGGGTCGCCTTTCTTGGCTTACTTTCTTTGGCGAAGCAAAGAAAGTGAGTCCCCGTCGCGGATTGCGACTGCAAAACACCGCGCCGAAGGCGCTAAAAACGATCAGCACACATTGAGAACATAACCTTATTGTTATGGGTATTGCCATGTAGCTATTTTCTATGTTGGCTTTCATGGCAATACCCTTAGCTTTAATCGTTAAACATGGCGCAAGGCATCGACGATATTGAGTTGTGCTGCGCGGCGGGCTGGCCACCAGGCCGAGATTGCGGCCACCAAGAGCAGGCCGATGGCGGTACCCAGAATCATATTGGGCTCGCCCCAGACCCGGACGGTGAGTGCAACCGGATCGGTATTGCCCGGTGGCATCCAGCTTAGCCCGCTGTGATTGATGATGTAGGCAAACAGCAGCGCCATCAGCACGCCCAGACCCGCACCCACCAGCCCCAGCAGTACGCCTTCGCAGACAAACAGTCGGCGAATCCCGCCTCGGCGCAGGCCAATGGCCCGCAGGGTGCCGATTTCAACCGTGCGCTCGACCACCGCCATGCTCATCGTATTGCCGACGGTAAACAGCACAATTGCGCCGATCAGCAGCGTAATAAAGCTGAAAATGGCGGCAAACATGCCGGTAATCTGGCCGTAGCTCGGGTTGAGGGTGGCGTAGTCGTGTACTTCAAGCGAGAGCGATTTGAATTCAGTCTGCAATAGCTGATTAAGCCGTGCCTGCGCGGCAGCGATCTGCTCGGTGTGTTTGAGCTGCAGCACGATCGCCGTTACCTGCGGCGCGTCATTGCCGTAGATCAGCTGCTGCGCTTGCTTCAGGTGCAGCGTGATCGACATATCGTCCAGCTCCTTGACGCCCAGCAGCTCGGCTTTGACCACTTGCAGCGCGGCCACATTGGGCGCGCCGTGGGTATTGGCGGCGAGCAATTCGATACGGGCTCCCGCTTCGGCGGGGCCTGATGATTTGGGCGCAGCTTCCAGCTCGGACAGGGCGCTGATGTCATCCGGCGCAGATGCGGCATCAGCGGCGGCATCAGCGGCAGCAGTAGTCGTGCTCGGCGGCGCTTTGGCCTGCGGGCAATCGCTGACTTTCAAGGCTGCGCACAGCTGCAAGACGCGAGCCACGCCAACGCCAATGCTGGCTGCGTTTTGCGCGGTATTGCTCAGCGGCGAAGGGCGCGCCTCATCGGGAAACTGATAGTCATTCCATAAGCGCAGCTGGTTTTGTTCGTCGACCACAATGCCGTTGCCCACCACGGTACGCGATACGCCGGCCGAGAAATTCCCAGCGATGCCGCCCAGACTGAGCGTCGGTGTGACCACGGTGAGCATTGGTGCGAGCACCGGGTCGTCCTTGATCACTGCAATCACGCGCTGGTAATCACGAATGCCATATGCTGCCGGATTGCCGGTGCCATAGAGGAAGTAATCCTGGCGCTGAATCTGCAAATGGCCGCTGTCGCGAACAAAGCCGGTTTGTAGCCCCAGATTGATATTGCCGCTATAGCCGCCAAACAGCAGGATGGCGACAACCCCGATCACCATGGCCAGCAGGGTGGTCATTGAGCGACGGCGATTGCGCAGCAGATTGCGCCAGGCCAGAGAGAGTGTGTTCATGCTGCCACCTGTTGCTGATTATTGTTTGAGTCGACGCTGCTCAGCGCGGATTTGGCCTGCATCGGCTGCAGTTGCCCGTCGCGGATAAACACCGCATCGTCGGCGGCGGCCAGCACTTGCGGGTCGTGCGATGAAAAGACAAAAGACACTTTCAGCTCGCGCTGCATCCGGCGCATCAGCTGGATAATCGCCGCGCCTGTCTGGCTGTCGAGATTGGCCGTTGGCTCGTCGGCCAGCACCCATTGCGGCTCGGTGGCCAGTGCGCGGGCAATGGCCACTCGCTGGCGTTGTCCACCAGAAAGCTGCCCCGGTAGATTGCGCGCTTTATCGCTGAGGCCGACTGCGTCAAGCAATTGCGCAACGCGCGCTTTGCGCTTGGCGGCGGGCATTTTGGTCAGAATCAGCGGGTATTCGACATTTTCAAACGCGGTGAGCACCGGCAGCAGATTGAAATTCTGGAAAATAAAGCCGATATGGCGCGAACGAAAATCAGCTAGCGCGTTGTCGCTAAGCGTTTTGGTGTTTTGTCCGGCGATGATGATCTCGCCCGAATCGGGTTGATCGATGCAGCCGATCAGATTCAGTAACGTCGTTTTGCCGCTGCCCGAAGGGCCGGACAGCACGGTAAAGCGCTGCGGCTGGATGTCCAGATTGATGTCGATCAGCGCCGGTACGCGCACCGCATCGAGCTGGTAATGCTTATAAAGTTGTGAAATATGTAGCGCAGACATGATGCCTAGCCTCCTTGTTGGTCAGGCTTACTTTAAATCGCTCGCCGTAACAGCGCTGGGCACTGCGATAAAATGCATCTGGCATGGATAAGCTGCAATTAGAAGGATTCAACGGGGACGGCATTTTGTGGAAATTAGTTAGAGCGGAGACGGATTGAGTGTGGAGGGGTTGCAGGGCAGAGCGGTAATCAGGATGGGCTGCGCAGGACAAGCTGTGAAGGAGGGCTTCGGGAAGGGCGTCATGCTGGTGGGCGCAGCATGACGCCGGTGGATTTTAGAATTCGCCCGAGAACGAAACGGCTATAAATGGCATGGCGTCGTGTTTTTCCTTGCGCACTTCATGGCCGTGTTCGTCACGAATCCGCATTTCGCCGCCGATGGCGCTGCCAATATAGGAATCAAGGCGTAATGCCGGGCTAAAGCGGTATCCGGCCCGAACAAAGAGTGGCATTGACGTCTGCTCCAATACCCCCCCTGCTGCGACCTTGTTGTTCTTGGCCAGACGGCTACTGTAGCTGCGGATGGTCGTGCCGGTGCCCAGCTCCAGCTGCGGAGTGGCCGACCAGCTTAGCTCGACGCCCGCTGGCCCTACAGCGCCCGCGCTAAACGGATTGCTCAGGCGTAGCGTGGGCGTAATTTGCCAATTGACCACGACAAATGGAAAGACGCTGGTTTCGTCAAATGTGCGGTAAGCGCCCAGCCCCAGGCCGATCAGCAAGTCTGGCGCAATTGATTTGGCGACAAAGCCGGTGGTGCCGTAGTGATAGCTGTCGCTACGCTGGGCGTCTTGTTCGCCCGATAGGCCCACGCTAGGCGCAAACGAATAAATCCAGCCGTCTTGCGTGGCATGCGTGTAACTCAGGCCAATTGATGCCTGCTCGATGGTTTGCCACGGCGTTTTGCCGCCCCAGACCTTAGGATTATTAAAATCCCAATGCTGGCGGGCGGCAGAAAAATCAATGCCGATGCTGTTCTGGCGATCCAGCTGCATTTTAATGCCGACGCTGCCCATCAGCCAGCGGGTTTTGGCTTGCCCGCCTGAATCGAGGTCAAACTCGCCGCTGCGAATGCTGCTCAGCGAGTAATTGAACTCCAGGCCAGCAGGTTGATCACCGGCCAGTGCGCTGCCTGCGCTATGCGCCAGCAGCAAGCCGATTAAGCCGTATTTGAACATGGTATGACTCCGGTTTGGGGTGGAAAAAACGGGCAGCTCGTCCAACAAAAGCACTGCAACAAGGTTTGCGCAGCTGTGGCCTATCTGCCGTGCTGGCACTTTAAATGGCCATGATGACTGCGGTGTGCTCTATGCGATGAGATGCAAATGGCATGGATAAGTTGCAGCCAAAGCCGACCAGCGTTTTTGTCAGGGTTGACGCTGGCAAGGCCAGGTTGCAGACTGACCGGCTTGCTTATTCAATGAGTGGAAAACAAAACCATGACCACGGTTGTTGTCGTGCAAAAAGACGGCCAGATTGCCATTGCGGCCGATAGCCAATCGACCTTTGGGGATATGCGCCTGGGGGCCATTGATGATGCGCGCTGGAACAAGATTTTCCAGCACGAGGGCAGCTATTTCGCCATTTGCGGCAGCGCGGCGCACGATCTGGTGCTGCAATCGGCACTCAAAAAAATCAAAAACCTTGATTTTTCCAGCCGCGCCGCCATCTTTGAGTCTTTCCGCAAATTGCACGTAAAACTCAAAGAGGATTTCTACCTCAAGCCCGACGAGGAAGAGGACGATCCCTACGAGTCGAGCCAGATGACGGTGCTGATTGCCAATGCCCACGGTATTTTTGGCGTTTACAGCCTGCGCGAAGTGTATGAATTTCAGCGCTTCTGGGCGATGGGCAGCGGGCGCGATTTTGCCATTGGCGCCATGAACGCGCTGTACGATCAGCTCGATGCTGCAGGTCTGGCCAAGGCCGGTATCGAGGCAGGGTGTGCATTTGACATCAGCTCCAGCATGCCGATGACCTCGTATCAACTGGCCCGTAGGGTGGATTAGCCAGGTTTTTTGGCGTAATCCACCGTGTATAATTCCCGGCAATTAGGAAGTTTTCCAAGGGTTAAATTGAATGAAAGATGTTTTAGAGCGGTTTCTGTTTGAAAAAGCGCCGGTACGCGGCGAGCTGGTCAAACTGGATGCGACATATAAAGAAGTGCTCGCGCGTCACAATTATCCGCTGGTGCTGCAATCGCGCCTGGGCGAGCTGATGGCCGCAGGCGCACTGCTATCGGCCATGCTTAAATTTGACGGCACGCTGGTGATGCAGATGCACGGCACCGGCGCATTGCAATTGCTGGTGGTTGAAGTCACCAGCCAGAACACGCTGCGCGCCACCGCCCGCTGGGACGCCGACAAAATCGGTAGCTTTGACGAGCAGACCTCGGTCGCTGAATTGCTCGGCCGTGGCCGCTTTATGATCACGATAGATCCAACGGTGGGCGAGGCATATCAGGGCGTGGTTGGCATGGAAGTCGGCCAATCGGTCGCGCAGATTATCGAGCACTATATGACGCATTCCGAGCAGCTCGACACGCGGCTGTGGCTGGCCTGTGACAACGGCATCGCGGCGGGCATGATGCTGCAAAAAATGCCAGCGCAAGACGATCTGGAAAACACCTGGGAACATCTGGTGACGCTGGCCGACACGGTCAAAAACGAAGAATTGCTCGAGCTCGAACCGCGCGAAACGCTATACCGCCTGTTCCACGAAGACAGCGCCCGCGTGTTCGATCCTGCGACACCACGCTTTGCCTGCACCTGCTCGCGCGAACGCGTTGGTGGCATGATCAAATTGATGGAGCGCCATGAAGTCGATGAAGTCCTCGCCGAGCGCGGCCATGTGCATGTGGTGTGCGACTTCTGTGGCAAGGAATACACGTTTGATCCGGTAGATATTGGTGTGCTGTATAGCGGCACGGATAGCGCTGGTAGTGAAACCCTGCAGTAATTACCCATCTGCATTTAATCTGCTGGTGCTGCATTGGCGGCGCCACTGGCGTGTTTCTCTCGCCAGTTGTGCAGATCTTCCATCAGGCCAGACCAGCACGTTTAAAGTCTGGTCTTTTTTATGCGACCGGTTGCATTAGTACTAAACCCGAAAATTAAACGCTTCTCAGTCCCGATGAACTGGATTCATTGCCAATGGAATTATTAATTGAAACGCGCGGGCGTGGCCCCGATGTGGTGTTGCTGCACGGTTGGGCGATGAATGGCACGGTGTGGAACGCCGTGGTGCGCGAGTTGGAGCAGGATTTCTGCGTGCACGTGGTGGATTTGCCCGGTCACGGCGGCAGCAAATTGGCCGACGATCAAACGCTGACTTTGCAAACGATGGTCGACGCGGTCGATGCAGCTTTTCCTTTTCCGGTGCAAGTCGTCGGCTGGTCGCTCGGCGGCGCGGTGGCGACAAACTGGGCCTTGCAGCAACGCGATAAAATTCGCTCTCTGACACTGGTCGCGTCCAGTCCGTGTTTTATGCAACGGTCCGACTGGCAACCGGCAATGGCGCAAAAGGTGCTCGAGCAATTTGCCGCTGCGCTGCAAACCGACTGGCAAGGCACGCTGAAACGCTTTATCAGCCTGCAAGCGATGGGCGACGCCAGCGCCCGCGAAGTGACGCGCGAATTGCTCGCTGATTTGTTCAAACATGGCGAGCCTAAACTCGCGCATCTGACCGATGGCCTCAATATTCTACGCGATACCGATTTGCGTGGCGAAGTGGGCAAGATCGATTGCCCGGTGCTGCTGCAATACGGCGACCGCGACACCTTAACGCCGCTTGACGCTGGCATGTGGCTGGCCAAAACGCTGCCACAGGCGCAATTTAAATTGCATTACAAAGCAGCGCACGCGCCGTTTTTGTCGCACTTGGCGGATTTCGTCGTAACTCAGCATGAATTTCTTCTGGCCAATATTTGATCCCGAATCTGACCTTGATTCAACGCAGCAATGTGAATTTTTGAATTATGTTCGTAAAAACGCTTGAGCTTGCCCTTAGGGAAAGCAATACAGTAGGTATTGAGTACCTGAAAGGATCATAAATGCTTACTATCGGCCAAATGGCGCGCTGTTTTGGTTTAACGACCAAAACCTTGCGGCATTACGACAACATCGGCTTGTTTCGCCCAACGATGACTGGCAACGACAATCACTATCGCTATTATCGTGCGGAACAAATCGAGACTTTGGGTCGCATCGTCTGGTTACGTCAGTTTGGCGTAGCGCTGGAAACGATCCGCGAATTGGCTGAGCAGGGCGTATTAAATGATGCGGCAACCATGCGAGAATTTTTGCAGGATCATGCGACGACGATGGCTGCAGAGATTGCAAAGCAGCAGCAGGTACTCACCCAACTGAATTACTTTTTAACTCAAGAATGGAGTATCGCGGCAATGCAAATCCCTCAGCGTGTAACTTATCCAGCAAAACGAATTATTGGCATGCTCTGGCAAGCCAATGACGAGGAATCGATTCCCGAAATGTGGCAACGTTTCCTAATGCGTGAGCATGAAATCGTTCGCCAAAACAAATCGCCAGATTCATATGGGGTCTGTCAGCCATTGGAAAATGGTAATTGGCGTTATATTGCAGGCGTTTCGGTGGATAGCCAAACTGCGATTCCAGTCGGAATGGTCGCGGTTGACATTCCTGCTCGCACCTATGCCTGTGTTGAGCACCGTGGTGTAGTCAGTACGATGCAGGAAACTTACCAAGCGGCCTATCAGGAATGGTTGCCCGCGGCTGGCATGCAGGTCGATGAAGCGATAGATTTTGAGCACTATGGTGAATGCTTTTTGGGGCCAACTCACCCCGATAGCATTACGAAAATCTATATCCCGTTGAAAAATTAAATGCATTCATTTTGGGTGCATGTCTAAAGGGTATCAATGCCTACCTTAATGATTCAAGGCTGCACGTCAGATGCAGGCAAATCGACTTTAACCGCCGCGCTGTGCCGCCTGCTGGTGCGGCGCGGTATTAAAGTGGCGCCATTTAAGCCGCAAAATATGGCGCTCAATTCGGCGGTGACCGAGGACGGTGGCGAGATTGGTCGTGCGCAGGCGGTGCAGGCGGTGGCGTGTGGCTTGGCTGCGCATACCGATATGAATCCGGTACTGCTCAAACCGTCGAGCGATTGCCGCGCGCAGGTGATTATTCAGGGTAAATCGATTGGCAACCTAGATGCGGTGGATTATCACGAGTACAAGTCCACCGCCAAAAAGGCCGTGTTTGAGTCTTGGGGCAGACTGGCGAGTCAATATGATTGGGTGATTGTCGAAGGCGCGGGCAGCCCGGCCGAAGTGAATTTGCGCCAGGGCGACATCGCCAATATGGGCTTTGCCGAAGAGGCCGATTGCCCGGTTTGGTTGGTGGCCGATATTGATCGGGGTGGTGTGTTTGCGCATTTTGTCGGCACGTTGGTCTGCTTGAGCGAGTCGGAGCAGGCGCGGATTAAGGGCTTTATTATTAATCGTTTTCGCGGCGATATTAGCTTGTTGCAGCCCGGCTGCGATTGGCTGGAGGCCAAAACCGGCAAGCCGGTGCTGGCCGTGGTGCCGTATCTGCATGGTTTGGATATTGCCGCTGAAGATGCCTTACCTAGAACAGTGGCGAATGCCGACGGCGAATTCCGCATTGTGATTGCCACGCTGCCACATATTTCCAACCACACCGATTTCGACCCGTTGCGCCGCTTGCCGAATGTGCGCTGCGAGTTTGCTAACCCGAATCAGCCTTTGCCCGAGTGCGATTTGCTAATTATTCCCGGCAGTAAAAACACGCAAGGCGATCTGGCGCACCTGCGCGCGCAGGGTTGGGATGCGCAAATCGCGCGGCATTTGCGCTACGGTGGCAAATTAATCGGCGTGTGCGGTGGCTTGCAAATTCTGGGCGAGACGATTGCTGATCCGATGGGTATTGAGTCAGAGGCTAAGTCCAGTATGGGTTTGGGGCATATACCCATTGAGACGGTCTTGCGGGCTGACAAGCAGTTGATCAATGTGCAAGGGCATTTGCTGCATGATGGCGCGGCAGTGAAGGGCTATGAGATTCATCTAGGCCAAAGCCAGCTGTTGCTGCATGGCGCGGATTGGCACAGCCTGTGCGTGCTCGACGATGGTCGCGAGGAGGGCTGGCTTTCGCCCGATGGCCAGATTCTGGCGACCTATCTGCATGGCGTGTTTGATGAGCCATCCGCGCTGCAAAGCCTGCTGAGCTGGGCTGGTTGCGAGCGTGATGTCATGGCTGCGCCTGATGCCAGCATATTGCTGGAGCAGGAAATTGACCGCTTGGCCGACGCGCTGGATGCTGCACTCGATTGGGAGAAAGTAGCACAGGCGGGCTTGCTCTTGATGTAGGTCTGTGGGTATGTGACTGAAAATCAATCTGAAATTGATGTTCAGAGGTATACCCCTTATTTTGCTGCGGTAATCGCTAGAATACTGCTGAAATTTCCCATAGTCCCCCTTCGATGAAGGGGGACTACTACATTTGAATCGATTTGCCGATCAGCACAGTTGCCTTACTCCCTTGTATCAGTCGCTGCTGCTCCCCTGTGTACTCAACAGCGCTGCGCAGCGCTGGCTAAGAAAAGCTTGCAGCGCTTGCACCAGCGGGCTGATCTGGCGGCGATCGGCGCATAGCAAGTTGAGCGGGGCGGCTTCGCCTTCCAAGTCGGGGCATAGGCGAATCAGGCGACCGGCCTGTAGATCTTCTGCGATATCCAATTGCGATTTGTAGGCAATCCCAAAACCGGCTACCGCCCAACGCCGCACCGCATCGCCATCGAGTGCGACCCGATCGCCGCTGACCTGAACCGATACTTCCTGCCTCTGTGCACTAAAACGCCAACGATCATATACATAGTCGCCCAGCATAAAGCACAGGCAATTGTGCTGCGCCAGATCACTGAATTGCTGCGGCGTGCCATGCCGCGCCAAGTAGGAGGGCGCGGCGCACAATACGCGGCGATTTTCACTACAGACCGGCAATGCAATCATCGCCGAATCGGGCAGGCTGCCGTAGCGCAAAGCCAGATCGACCGATTCGCGAAAAATATCAACCAGCCGATCCGAAATGGCCACGCGCAATTTGATTTGCTGGTATTGGTGTTGAAACTCATCGAGCCACGGCAGGATGACGTTGCGCCCCAGATCGGATGGTAGCGAAATTTGTAGTACACCACTGAGCTGATCGCCGGCCTGCACCGCGCGACAGCCATCTTGCAGCATTTGCACGGCGGGCAGGCAATGCTGCAAAAATACCTCACCAGCCTGGGTGAGCCGCAAGCTACGCGTCGAGCGAATAAACAGTGCGGTATTGAGCTGAGCTTCGAGCCGCTTGATGGCAATGCTGGTGGCGGCTGGGCTTAAATCAAGCAAGCGGGCGGCATCGGACAGGCTGCCGGTTTGGGCGGTGTGGATAAATATCTCAAATTCGCGCAGTAATTTCACCGCAGATCCCTCGTTACCTTCAATAAATTGTTGAAGATCTTTATCTAAATGGCAAGTTTATTAAATTTTCATCGGCTGCAATAATAGCCTCATTGCAAAATTTGATCCGTCCCCAAGGAGTTTGACTATGTTTACCCAGCTATTTAGTGCAGCTTCATTAGCGACTCACTCACTCAAAAACCGCATCGTGATGGCGCCGATGACACGTTGCCGCACCACCCAGCCGGGTGATATTCCCAACGCCTTGATGGCCGAGTATTACGCACAGCGCGTCAGCGCCGGCCTAATCATTAGTGAAGCAACGCAAATTTCGCGCCAAGGGCAGGGCTATAGCTTTACGCCAGGTATTTACACTACGGCGCAAATCAATGGATGGCGCTTGGTCACCGATGCGGTGCATGCGGCAGGGGGCAAAATCTTTTTGCAGTTGTGGCATGTGGGCCGGATGTCGCATGCGTCATTTCATGGTGGAGAAGCCCCTGTGGCCCCATCGGCCATTTTGCCGCAGGCGCAAGTGTGGGTAGCCGATGAAAGTGGCAAGGGCGCGATGGTTGATTGCCCGCTGCCGCGCGCGCTCGAAACCGCTGAAATTGCCGATATCGTCGATGATTTTCGCCGTGGAGCAGCCAATGCAATGGCCGCCGGTTTTGATGGGGTGGAGATTCACGGTGCCAATGGGTATCTGATTGATCAGTTTTTACGCACCACCTCAAATTTGCGCCAAGATCAATACGGCGGTAGCCGCGAAAACCGCGTGCGTTTCCTGCAGGAAATTACCGCGGCAGTGGTTGATGAAGTTGGTGCTGAGCGCGTCGGCGTGCGGCTAGCGCCGTTTATCACTGCCCGTGGTATGGATTGCCCTGACATTATTCCGACCATTTTACTGGCGGCCGAGCAGCTAAATAGACTAGGGATTGCTTATCTGCATTTGTCGGAGGCTGATTGGGATGATGCGCCGGTGGTGCCGCTGTCATTTCGCCAGCAATTGCGCAATACCTTTACTGGCGCATTGATTGTGGCCGGTGGCTACACGCCAGAAAAGGCCGAGTTGATTTTGAGCCAAAGTCTGGCCGATCTGGTGGCCTTTGGCCGCCCCTTTATTGCTAACCCTGATTTTCCGCGCCGCATTGCCACTGGACAGTCGTTGGCGCAACTGGATGGCGCAACGCTATTTGGCGGTAATGCTAAGGGCTACACCGACTATCCCGCAGCGACTTAATTCCACTTAATCCATCCATTGCAGCTCCCCCACGGCCTTGATGGCCGTGCGGGCGGGCTATTGCCCAAAATTTTAGGAGATCACCATGAAAGCCATTGCCTACCAAACTGCTCACCCGCTGACTGTCGAGCTGGGTTTGCAAGATATTGATTTACCAGTACCGCGCCCAGAAGGTCGAGAACTATTGATCGAAGTACAAGCCGTATCGGTCAACCCGGTTGATACCAAGATTCGTAATGGGGTGAACGCGCCAGACGGCGCATGGAAAGTGCTGGGTTGGGATGCCACCGGCGTGGTGACCGCCGTCGGGCCGCAGGCGAGTTTGTTTCAGGTCGGTGATCGGGTCTGGTACGCCGGTGATATTTCGCGCCAAGGTAGTAATGCGCAATACCAAACGGTGGATGAGCGGATTGTCGGCCGTATGCCGAGCAGCCTAGATTTCGCTGCCGCCGCAGCCTTGCCATTAACCGCGATTACCGCGTGGGAAATGCTGTTTGATCGCCTGCAAATTGCCCATTCTTCAAGTTCTTCAACACCGAGCGAGCAGCAATTGCTGATTATTGGTGCGGCGGGCGGCGTAGGCTCGGTGATGATTCAATTGGCGCGCCAATTAACGGGCCTGACGATTATTGCCACCGCTTCACGGCCCGAAACCCAGCAATGGGTGCGGGATTTGGGCGCGCATCATGTGATCGATCACCGCCTGCCGCTGAGCGAAGAGCTGCAGCGCATTGGCATCCCGCAGGTCACACACATTGTTAGCCTGAATCAGACCGAACAGCATTTACCGCAGATTCTGGAGAGCATCGCACCGCAGGGCCATTTTGGTTTGATCGACGATCCACGGGTGCTCGATGTGATGCCGTTCAAACGTAAAAGCGTGGCGATTCACTGGGAACTGATGTTTACCCGCTCGCTGTACCAAACCGCCGATATGATCGAGCAGCATCATTTGCTCAATGCGGTGGCCGATTTAATTGACCAAGGCGTGCTGCGCACCACGGTGAATGAGCAATTTGGCCTCATCAATGCAGAAAATCTTCGCCGTGCCCATGCACTACTCGAAAGGGGCCGTGTGCAAGGCAAGATTGTGCTGGCTGGGTTTTGACTGCGATTAAGTTGATTCAATGCTGCTGAACAAGAAGATAAATAAAAACCCCATACTTGCATGGGGGTTTTTTCTGGCTTGAATGGCGTGAATTTAAACCGCCTGATCGTTTGTCTCGCCAGTACGAATCCGCACTACATGCTCAACCGGGCTCACGAAAATTTTGCCGTCGCCAATTTTGCCCGTGTGCGCAGCCTTGATAATACCTTCGATTGCGGCATCGACCTGATCATCAGATAGCACAACTTCGATTTTTACTTTGGGCAGGAAATCGACCACATATTCTGCGCCGCGATACAACTCGGTATGGCCTTTCTGGCGGCCAAAACCTTTTACTTCGGTGACGGTCAGGCCAGAGATCCCCAGTTCGGACAAAGCCTCGCGCACTTCATCGAGTTTGAAAGGTTTGATAATGGCTTCGATTTTTTTCATTGCATCTTCCTTGGCGTCGATAGGGGAAACATTAGGCCGAAGTATAGCGACGTCACGCCAGCCATGCCACGCCCGGCGCAATAATCCCTGCACAATGAAGCCGCTACGCAAATCATGGGGGAAAATCAGCTGCCTGCTATTGTGTTTTTGCCCGCTCTTGCGCATAATGCGCACCTACAAGATTTTCACGGCGCAACACGGCGGTGAGATGATTGAAGTGCGAGCGTGGCGGAATTGGTAGACGCACTGGATTTAGGTTCCAGCGCCGTAAGGTGTGAGAGTTCGAGTCTCTCCGCTCGCACCAACTAGCAATAGTTGAACTTAGAGAAAAGCCCCGAAAGTCCTGGTAATTCTGGATTTTCGGGGCTTTTTTCATGCCTGAATGCAATTGTAGCCATGGACGTTGGGTTCAAAAATAAACCCAGTCGCGCTAGACGCTGACTGGGTTTTGTATGTCGTGCGTTTGTATGTTGGGCGTAGTGCGCAGTGGCTGTCGGCCTACTTAGTCGCCATGCCGTCTTTCTGGCATTTGCTCACAAAGCTGTTTTTGGCCGCGCCTGCGAGCTTTTTCTCTTTGGCTTTGGCTTCGCACTGATTGCTCACGCTGCTGGCTGCGGCGTCGTTCTCGCACTTTTTGATAAAGCTGTTTTTGGCAGCACCTGCGAGTTTTTTCTCTTTAGCCTGTCCTTCACACTGGCTAGGCATGGTGGCCATGTCTTTTTCACATTTGGTCAAAAAGCTGTTCTTGGCCGCGCCAGAGAGTTTTTTCTCAGCCGCTTGTGATGCACATACTTCGGTGGGTGAAGGGGCGGCAAGGGCGCTGCCAATCGATAGAACGGTGAAGGCGAGCAGTGCGAGTGATTTTTTCATGAGCAATTTCCACCTGGCTGGGATGTAAAGCGCCACTATAGCACCCGCTGTGAGCTATCTTGGCAGATTTGAGCGTGGTTGTGGGCCGGATGCGACTGCTGGCTCGGCCTGACAAGCCGTGGTGCTGAACCGATTCAATGGATGGGCTTGGTAGGTGATTTTTGCCGCGTGAATTGGGCTTGAAGATGAGCTTTTTTTCGCCGGATTATCTGACTTGTTGCCAACAAAAACCTTCCGGTTTGGTCTTGGTGTCGGCATTCTTTTGTGTTAAATTCGCCATCTTTGGTTTGTATGGCTGTTGAGGCTGGATTGATGCGCGCTGCCATTGGCGTTTGCGCATAGCGCTGCTGAATGCACCGAATGTGCCTGATTTGCAGCCGATCTACAGCCCTTGCTGTCGAACGTTTTCAAATATAAGAAATATCCAAGTCTATTGCCGGGTGATCCCATCCGGAACACCTGTGAGGAATATCTGGTCATGCAAGCACAATTGGAAACTTTGAGCGCCCTTGAGCGTCGCCTGTCAATTGCCGTTCCACGTGAAGAAATCAGCAAGCAAGTTGATGCACGCCTGAAACGTGTAGCTAAAACAGCCAAAATCGACGGTTTCCGTCCAGGTAAAGCGCCTTTGAAAGTGGTTTTCCAGACCTACGGTTTCCGCATTCAGGAAGAAGTATTGGGTGAAACAGTAGAGCGCAGCTTCGGTGAAGCTGTAGTCGCGCAAAATCTGCAAGTTGCGGGCTACCCACGTTTCGAGCCAAAAGAAACTGCCGAAGGCGGTGACTTTGAATTTGCGGCAACGTTTGAAGTTTATCCAGAAGTTCAACTGGGCGATTTGACGGGTGTTGAGTTGCAAAAACCAACGCTGACTGTGGGCGACGCTGAAGTTGATCAAACCGTGAACATCCTGCGCAGCCAGCGTACCCGTTACGAGCGCGTAGAGCGTGCCGCGGCTGATGGCGATCGCGTGATTATCGATTTCAAAGGTTCGATTGACGGCGAAGTATTCGCTGGTGGTTCTTCAGAAAACTACGCTTTCCTGATCGGTAAAGGTCAGATGCTGCCAGACTTCGAGGCGGGTGTGGTTGGCATGGAAGAAGGTGAAACGAAAGACGTTACCGTTAATTTCCCTGCTGAATACCACGGTAAAGACGTTGCAGGCAAAACTGCCGTGTTCGCCATCACTGTGAAAAACGTGGCTGCTGCAATCTTGCCAGAAGTCGATGCTGAATTTGCCAAGAGCCTGGGCATTGCCGATGGCGATGTAGCCAAAATGCGCGCTGAAGTGAAAGCCAATCTGGAGCGTGAAGTGCGCTTCCGTTTGAAATCACGCGTTAAAGAATCTGCTTTGACTGCCGTGATCGACGCGACGCCAATCGAGCTGCCAAAATCACTGGTTTCTATGGAAATCGGCCGTCTGGTTGAAGGCGCGCAAGGCGACTTGAAAGCCCGCGGTATCGATCCAGCGACCGTGCCGTTCAACCCTGCGCTGTTTGAAGCGCAAGCCAAACGCCGCGTTCACCTTGGCCTGACTTTGTCTGAGCTGGTTAAAGCTGAGAAACTGGAAGCAACACCAGAACAAGTGAAAGCCATCGTTGAAGATCTGGCACAAAACTACGAAGATCCGGCTGAAGTTGTGGCTTGGTACTACGCTAGCCCAGAGCGTCTGGCTGCGCCAACCAATATGGCTTTGGAAGACAATGTGGTTGAGTTCGTACTGTCAAAAGCAAAAGTAACAGAACAAGCCGTTGCTTTTGACGAATTGATGGGTCAGCAATAAGCTTGAGCTTTAAGCAATTCATTTAGGGGTAGGGTGTCTGATATGGAATTTGATCCGCAAAATATTGGTTTGGTGCCGATGGTCGTTGAACAAAGCGGCCGTGGTGAGCGTGCATACGATATTTATTCACGCTTGCTCAAAGAGCGGGTCATTTTTCTGGTCGGGCCGGTCAATGACCAGATGGCCAATCTGATCGTGGCGCAGTTGTTGTTCCTTGAATCAGAAAACCCGGATAAGGACATCTCCCTCTATATCAATTCGCCAGGTGGTTCGGTGACGGCGGGTATGGCCATTTATGACACGATGAAGTTCATCAAGCCGGATGTCTCAACGCTGTGCGTAGGGATGGCTGCTTCGATGGGCGCCTTCCTGTTGTCGGGTGGCACCAAGGGCAAGCGTTTTTCTCTGCCTAATTCGCGCATCATGATCCACCAGCCGCTGATTGGCGGTCTGCAAGGTCAGGCGTCGGACATTGAAATCCATGCGCGTGAATTGCTGAAAACCAAGCGCACCCTCAATGAGTTGCTGGCCAACCATACAGGCCAAAGCCTGGAAACGATTGAACGTGATACCGACCGCGATAACTTCATGAATGCCGACGAAGCGCAAGCTTACGGCCTCGTGGATCAGGTACTGGTATCGCGAGCTGCACTGGCAGGTTAATTCCTGAGTCAGATATATTGAGGCCGCCAGCATCACTGGCGGCTTTTTCTTCTCTAATTGTTTCTGCTTGTTTTGAAATTCGGAAATAGCTGTGTATGTCTGATAAATCTAGCGATAAACTCCTGTATTGTTCATTTTGCGGCAAGAGCCAGCACGAGGTGCAAAAACTCATTGCCGGTCCGCAAGTGTTTATTTGCAATGAATGTATTGAGTTGTGCACCGATGTAATTCGTGAAGAATCCGAACAAGTCGGCGAAATTAGCCCGCAAACTCCGGATGGCAAGCGTTTGCCCTTACCGACTGAGATTCGCGATGTACTCAATCAATACGTAGTCGGTCAGGAAAGAGCCAAAAAGATTCTGGCGGTTGCGGTGTACAACCATTACAAACGGCTATCGACCAAAGGCCGTGGCGCTGATGGTGAAGTTGAGCTGGCCAAATCCAATATCCTGCTGATCGGCCCAACCGGCTCGGGTAAAACCTTGCTGGCGCAAACCATGGCCAAAACGCTGGATGTGCCGTTTGTGATTGCCGATGCCACCACGCTGACCGAGGCGGGTTACGTGGGTGAAGACGTTGAGCACATTATTGCCAAGCTGTTGGCGCAGTGCGATTACGACGTTGAGAAAGCCCAGCGCGGCATTGTGTACCTCGATGAAGTCGATAAAATTGCCCGCAAATCGGAAAATCCGTCGATTACCCGTGATGTGTCGGGCGAAGGCGTGCAGCAAGCCTTGCTCAAATTGATCGAAGGCACAGTCGCTTCGGTGCCGCCGCACGGTGGCCGCAAACACCCGAATCAGGATATGCCCAAGGTTGATACGACCAATATTCTGTTCATCTGCGGTGGTGCATTTGAAGGCTTGGACAAGATTATCCGCAATCGCTCTGTCAAAGGCGGCATTGGTTTTGGCGCTGAAGTGAGTAGCAGGGATGAAAGCAAAACCATCGGGGCTTTATTGCATCAAGTTGAGCCTGATGATTTGATCCGCTTTGGTTTGATCCCTGAATTTGTCGGTCGTTTGCCGGTCGTGGCCACGTTGGCCGAGCTTGATGAAGCGGCGCTGATCTCGATTCTGACCGAGCCGAAAAACGCCTTGATCAAGCAATACCAGAAATTGTTCGAGATGGAAGACGTCGAACTGGAAATTGGTGCCGAAGCCCTGCTGGCGATTGCCAAAAAAGCCATGGAGCGCAAAACCGGCGCCCGCGGCTTGCGCTCTATCGTTGAGCAAACGCTGCTCGATACGATGTTTGAATTGCCTGCAATGGAAGGCATTGCCAAAGTCGTGGTGACGCCGGAAGTGATTGCTGGCCAGTCTCAACCAGAGTATGTGCCTGTAGCCATTGAAAAGACTGCCGAGTAAGGCTATACCCCACGCCCAGCCATAATCGTTGATCGATTATGGCTGGGCGTATGTTTTTTTGTGCAGCGATTGAATTAATCGCTGCTTGACCGCATATTATTCCTATATCCTCGATCAGGTCATAACACAATGTCCGAACACTCATTACTACCCGCAGAATCAACCTCATTCCCCGTCCTGCCATTGCGCGATGTGGTTGTATTCCCGCATATGGTGATTCCATTGTTCGTGGGACGCCCCAAATCAATTAAAGCACTCGAAGCCGCGATGGAGTCGGGCAAGCACATCTTGCTGGTGGCGCAAAAAAATGCGGCCAAGGATGAGCCCAGCTTTGCCGATATTTACCCGATTGGCACGGTGGCGACGGTATTGCAATTGCTAAAATTGCCCGATGGCACCGTCAAAGTACTGGTTGAAGGCTTGCAACGTGCGGTGGTCGAAGAGTTGCTGGACGACGACGGTTTTTATCGTGTGACGGCAACGCCACAAGCGCCAGCGCCGGAAGACAGCAACGAAACCGAAGCGATGCGCCGTACTTTGCTGGCACAGTTTGATCAGTATGTAAAACTGAATAAAAAAATCCCGCCAGAAATCTTGTCCTCATTGGCCGGAATTGAAACTGCTGGTCGTCTGGCTGATACTGTGGCAGCTCACTTGCCGCTCAAGCTTGAGCAAAAGCAATCCGTGCTGGAAATGGAAGACGTTGCTGCGCGGATGGATCATTTGCTCAAACAGCTCGAATCCGAGCTCGATATCTTGCAAGTGGAAAAACGCATCCGTGGCCGTGTGAAACGTCAGATGGAGAAAAGTCAGCGCGAGTATTATCTGAATGAGCAAGTTAAAGCCATCCAGAAAGAGCTGGGCGAACTCGATGAAAACGCCGATCTGGACGAGCTGGAAAAGCGCATCAAAACTGCCGGTATGAGCAAAGAGGCGCGCGAAAAAACCGAAGGCGAGCTGAAAAAGCTGCGCATGATGTCTCCGATGTCGGCCGAAGCGACGGTGGTGCGTAACTATATCGACACCATTTTGGCCTTGCCGTGGAAGAAAAAAACCAAGATCAGCAAAGACTTGGCCGAAGCTGATACGGTGCTCGATGCCGATCACTATGGTCTGGAAAAGGTCAAAGAACGGATTGTTGAGTACCTCGCAGTACAGACCCGTGTTGAAAAACTCAAAGGCCCGATTTTGTGCCTGGTAGGCCCGCCAGGGGTGGGTAAAACCTCGCTGGGCGAGAGCATTGCCCGCGCTACTAATCGCAAGTTTGTGCGCATGGCCTTGGGTGGCGTACGCGATGAGGCTGAAATCCGTGGCCATCGCCGTACTTACATCGGCTCGATGCCAGGCAAAATCTTGCAGAGCATGACCAAGGTCGGCGTGAAAAACCCGCTGTTCTTGTTGGATGAAGTGGATAAGCTCGGTAGCGACTTCCGTGGTGATCCATCGTCGGCCTTGCTTGAGGTGCTCGATCCCGAACAAAACCATTCGTTTAGCGATCACTATCTCGAAGTTGATTATGATTTATCGGACGTGATGTTTGTGGCCACGGCTAATTCACTGAATATCCCTGCGCCATTATTGGATCGGATGGAGATTATTCGTCTATCGGGTTACACCGAGGACGAAAAAGTGAATATCGCGCTGAAATACCTCGTGCCTAAGCAGATGAAGAACAATGGTGTGGCTGAGGGAGAATTGCAGATTGCTGATACCGCAGTACGCGACATTATCCGCTACTACACCCGCGAAGCCGGTGTGCGTAGCCTTGATCGCGAAATCGCCAAGCTGTGCCGCAAAGTGGTCAAAGCCCTGCTGCTGAAACCATCTGATAAGAAAGTGGTGATTAATGCGAAGAATCTGGATAAATACCTGGGTGTTCATCGTTATGACTTTGGCGTTGCCGAGCAGAAAAACCAGATCGGTCAGGTAACTGGTTTGGCGTGGACGGAAGTGGGCGGTGAATTGCTGACGATTGAGACGGTGAAATTGCCGGGTAAAGGCAAAATGATCCAGACTGGTAAGCTCGGCGACGTAATGCAAGAGTCGATCCAGGCTGCGCTGTCGGTGGTGCGTTCACGCGCGGTGAGCTTGGGGATTGATCCCGAGTTCTACCAGAAAAACGATATGCATATCCACTTGCCTGAAGGTGCGACGCCGAAAGACGGCCCGTCGGCGGGTATTGGCATAGCGACGGCGCTGACATCGGTGTTGACGGGTATACCCGTCCGTTGCGATGTGGCGATGACCGGTGAAATTACGCTGCGTGGCGAAGTCTTGCCCATCGGTGGCTTGAAGGAAAAACTGCTGGCGGCCCACCGTGGTGGCATCAAGCAGGTACTGATTCCGGAAGGAAACGTCAAAGACTTGATCGAAATACCGGAAAATGTGAAGCGAGGCCTTGCTATTCATCCGGTCAAGTGGTTTGATGAGGTGTTGGCCTACGCGCTTGAACGCATGCCAGTTGCAACACCTGCCGACACCCCGGCAGATGAAGCCATTGCCGGGACAAACGTTGATACAAACCAACACAGTCTCAAGCATTAATTGACACTTATTTTGCGGTCTTGATATAAACATCAAGCAATGCACCAACCAGATTCATCTAATCAAAATAGAAAGGGGATGTAAGTGAATAAATCGGAACTCATCGATGCAATCGCTGAATCAGCAGGTCTGTCTAAAGCTGCTGCTGGCAAAGCGCTGGATGCAACCGTAGAAGCGATCTCCAACGCGCTTAAAAGCGGTCAGGAAGTGACGCTGGTTGGTTTTGGTTCTTTCTACGTTTCAGAACGTGAAGAGCGCACTGGTCGTAATCCACGCACTGGCGAGTCAATCAAGATCGCTGCTGCTAAACAGCCAAAATTCCGCGCTGGCAAATCGTTGAAAGACGCAGTTCAATAATTGAATTGTCGAGCTGGGTCAGCGCACCATCGTTGCTGATCCGCTGATTGGAGTGGTAGTTCAGTTGGTTAGAATACCGGCCTGTCACGCCGGGGGTCGCGGGTTCGAGTCCCGTCCACTCCGCCAAAATCTCAAGGGCAAACGTCAAGTTTGCCCTTTTGTTTTATGCGCAGAATATTGCTTCTCTTACAGACATAAGTCATGCAATCTGGCATGATAACGCGCACATAAAGCAGGAGTTCGTCGTTCATGTTTGATTTTGTACACAATAATAAAACCGCTGTTCAGGTAATTCTGGGTCTGATTTCTGTCGGTCTCGTTGTCGGTATTGGCTTTAGTGGCTATGAAGCGATGGGGCAGGGCGACGACTATCTGGCTAAAGTGGGCAAGTCGCGGATCACTGAGCGTGAGCTGGCGCAGGCCATTGGCAATCAGGCTGTGCCAGATGAAATGAAGCCGATGGTTATCGAACAACTGGTTCGTCAGCAGTTGCTACAGGAAAAAGCCCGCGAGCTGCGCCTCGCTGTGCCCGATGCTGTATTGCGCGACGCCATTGCGGCCATTCCTGCATTTCAGGTCGATGGCAAGTTTGATGCCAAGCGCTATCAGGAAATGCTGGCCTCACAACAAATGTCTCCTGCCCAGTTTGAAGAGAAAGTTAAGCAAGACCTGATTTTGCGCCAGCTGATGGATGGCGTGATGCAGACCGGTTTCGTGTCAAATTCACAGATGCAGCGTCTTAATACCCTGATGGGCGAGAAGCGCGAAGTCTCTTCTGCTGTTCTGTCTCCAGAACTATACCTGTCCCAAGTGACCGTGAGTGACGCTGAAATCAAGCAATACTACGATGCGAATCAGGCGCAATTTAAATCGCCTGACCGGGTTAAGCTTGAATACGTCACTTTCTCGCAGGCTGATCTGGCTGCGCAGCAAGTGGTGAGCGATGCCGAAATTCAGAAATACTTTGACGAGCATAAAGCTGATATTGCCAAAGAAGAACGCAAAGTCAGCCACATCCTGCTCAATGCAGCCAAAGAGATGAAAGCCGAAGAAAAAGCCAAGGTGCGTGCGCAGGCTGAACAGATTCTGGCCGAAGTGAAGAAAAATCCGGCGCAATTTGCCACGCTGGCCAAGGCCAAGTCACAGGACCCTGGCTCAGCGGCCAATGGCGGTGATCTGGGCTTTTTCGCTAAGGGGGCAATGGTTAAGCCTTTTGAAGATGCGGCCTTTAAAATGAGCAAAGGTCAGATTAGCGGGATTGTTGAAACCAATTTTGGTTTTCACATCCTGAAACTTGATGATATCAAGGGCGCCAATTTTGCCGATCTGAAGCCTCAAATCGAACAGCAGTTGAAACTGGAAAAAGCCCAGGCTGCATTCCAGTCTCAATCAGAAAAATTCAGCGAAATCGTCTATCAGCAGGCAGATAGTTTGAAGCCGGTGGCTGATGCGCTGAAGTTGAAGATCGAACAAAGTGGCTGGGTAACTCGCACAGCGGCTCAAGAGCCTCAGCTCAATAACCCGAAATTGCTTGAAGCTGCATTTACTGATGATGTGCTAAAGAAAAAGCACAATTCAGAAGCGATTGAAGTGGGCCGTGGCCAGCTGGTTTCTGTACGTGTGTTGGCCTTCCAGCCTACTCAGACTCAGCCATTGGCCGATGTCTCTGCCGGTATTGTGAGCAAACTCAAGCAGGAAAAAGCCCTCAAGCTGGCTGCTACGGATGGCGAAGCCAAGCTCAAAGCACTGAATTCGGGGGCTCAAGTGGCACTGGCATGGGGTGAGGCACAGGCTTTGAGCCGTATTGCTGCACCTGAGGTGGCCGAGGGTGATTTGAAAGCCATTTTCAAGGTTGATAGCAGTAAACAGCAGGCCTATGTGGGCGCTAATGTAGCTGGCAAGGGCTATGTGATTTACAAAGTGGGCAAAACCATCCCGGCGCCTGCGTTGAGTGCTGAGAATAAATTCAAGATGGATGAAAATTTGTCCAGAATGTATGGTCAGGTTGAATTGTCGGCTTATCTGGATGCCATCAAGAAAGACATCAAGGTGCAATACAGCAAACAATTGGCCAAAAAGGCCGAGTGATCGCTCGCCAAATAAAAAAACCGGCTAAAAGCCGGTTTTTTTATTTGGGCGCCCAGTCCGGGCTGGCCTGCCTTAAATACGCGTCCAGACCAGCCTGAGCTTCTTCGTGTGATCGTATGTGAGCCATGCGGTGCGCGGTGTCCGACAGCATGGCGTCATCGATTGGGCGGTGCTCAACCGAGGTGATAAAGCGTTTGGCTGCGGTTAGCGCATGCGGGCTATTGTGCAAAATAGTACGAACCCATTGTGCCACCTGTTCGCTTACTTCCTCATCGCTGGCAGGGCATTCATGAATCAGGCCCAGGCCTTGTGCGGCTGCGGGGCTAAAACGCTCCGTGCTCAGAAAATAGCGCCGCGCGGCGCTGCTCCCCATTTTATTGATGACATACGGGCCAAACACCGCAGGGATCAGTCCCAAGCGGGTATCGGGTATACAAAACCAGCTCTCTGGTGAGCAGACGGCCATATCGCAGCAGGAAATCAGTCCAATACCCATCCCAATGGCTGGCCCGTTAATATGGGCGATGGTTGGAATTGGCAGGCGATCCAGCGTGCGCAGCAGGTGGGCAATGTGCAGTGCATCTTCAAAATTATGATCGGGCCCGGCTTGGCTGCCTTTGAGCATCCACTGATGGTCTGTGCCGGCGCAGAAAAAACGGCCGGTGCCAGTTAAAACCAGCACCCGGGCATCGGGGTTCTGGCTGATGGCGGCTAGCGTGGCCGTCAGCTCGGCCACCATGATTTCATTGATTGCATTGCATACTTCGGGGCGAATCAGCCGGAGGGTAACGACGCCTGTGCTGCTCATTTGACAGTCGATCGTATCACTCATTGTCCGGCTCCTTGACGTAGTTTTCATGCGTTTTTGTTGCACTGCACCTATGGTTTAGTGCAAAAACAAACGCTTAGCCAGCGTAAAATGAATTCCTGAACTGATTGCCTGATCCAAGTTCAAGAAAGGTTGGAACTGGCTGGCGATAAGGCGTAAAATCCACCGCCTTATTGGCTGAACAATAAGACTCTCGGAGAGACTGGCATGCATGATCTCACACCCCTTCATCACCCGTCGCAGGACTCACGCAATATTGCAGTGCTGGTCTATTTGCTCACGATTTTCTTCAGCTTTATTCCTGGGCTTGTCATCTATGTATTGAAAAAAGATGATGAGTTTATGTTTGATGCAGGCAAGGAAGCCCTGAACTGGTCGATCACCCTGATGCTAGTGAGTTTGGTCCTGGGCTGGATACCTATCCTGGGTTGGTTGTTGGTGCTGGTGCTCTGGTTCTGCAATGTCATTTGCAGTGTGCTGGGTGCTCTGAACGCCAGTAAAGGCATATATTACCGTTATCCATTTGCTTTGCGTCTGATTGCTTGATGAAGTATCTTTTTCTGCTGGTTTGCTGCTTTGCCACCAGCCATTTTGCTTTGGCGGCTTCGGCGCCTTTGGGTAAGTCTGGCCTGAAAGGGCAATACTTTGCGCCTGATCGCCAGCAGGCGCCTGCTGTTATCCTGATGCATGGTTGTGGCGGTCTGTATGCGCGTGATCAGCAGTTGGCCATTCGTTACGCACGCATGAGTAGCCAGCTGCAGGAGCTCAACTTTGGCGTGCTACTGCTCGATGATGCTGGGCGGCGTAAGCAGCCATGCGCACTGCAGAGCATCAAGCAGCAGAAAGCCGAAATGCGGCGCAGAGCAAACAATTTGCAACGTGCCGTGAAGTGGCTGAAGCAGCGGCGCGAAATTGACCCCAACCGGATCGCTGTGGTCGGCTGGGATAGCGGAGCTAGCGCTGCACTGGCGCTGCTGGGCCGGAAAAATCCGGGCCTGCGCTCGGCTGCGGTGTTTTATCCCAATTGCCGACTTTTGCTGGGCGCTGATTTTCGCGTTGCGGCACCTACTTTGTTGTTGGCCGGACAGCAGGATGGCTTGACGCCCATTGAGCAATGTACCGAGCTGAGCATGGTGTCAGGGCAGAGCCTGTTTCATCTGGTTAGCTACCCGCAGGCGCGGCATGATTTTGATCTGATGCTCGATAATCTGGAGCACGAGGCCTTGAATCTGCCTGCCAATCACCTGGCACTGGAAGACATTGCCGATCCCGAGGCCGCGCAAGATGCGTGGCGACGCACTTATAAATGGCTCTCACGCTGGTTTGACCCCGCGCGGAGCATCGAAGGCGTGCCACCGCGAACATTTCAAGCCAATCAGTAATCAGCCGCAGATCTTTATTGGCGGCTCAAGGCTCTCCCCAGCGCAACAAAATCCCTGTATTGCGATCTCTCTTAGATTAATCCGGGCATCTGTGCGCTGGCCGCCCACCGTGGCAGAAGGCTGCGCAATTTATTGTGCTGATTCAATAGTGCAGCGGCAGAAATGCATTAAAATAGCGGCTTGAATTCAGGAGCGAATACACAATGAGCAATACCGACTATTCAGCGATTTTGTCTGGCGCACAAGGTGTCAGTATCAAGTCATCGGCTGATTGTTTTACCCATACTGGCGAAGGCCTGCCCGTGGTGGTCGTTGAGAATGCGCTGTGCTCGGCCATTTTTACGCTGCAGGGTGCTCATTTGCTGTCATTTGTCCCTGCTGCTGGGGAAGAGATTTTATGGTTATCACCACTGGCTCATTTTGAGCAGGGCAAGGCGGTGCGTGGCGGTATTCCACTGTGTCTACCGTGGTTTGGCGGTCATCCGGATGGCCTGCAGTCACATGGTTTTGCGCGCACTAGCGACTGGGTATTGGAGCAAGTGAGCAATCAGGCCGATGGCTCAACCTTGCTGATCGTTAGCCTCAGCAGCAATGCTGGCACACTGGCGATGTGGCCTCATGAATTCCGCTTTGAGCTGCAGATTGAAGTGGGCCGTGAGCTGAAGCTGACCTTGAATGTTGACAATCTGAGTAATACCCCCGCCCCGTTTACCTACGCATTTCATACCTACTTTGCGGTTGCGGACTATACCCTGTCCCCGATTCAGGGTCTGGAAAACCTGACTTACGTTGATACCATCGGCGAAATCACCCGCCGTTATCAGGCCGAAACGCTGCAATTATCAGGTGCGACCGACCGTGTGTATCTTGATGTGCCTGAGCTGCAAACCATTATTGATGGCGCGCGCCAGATTAAAATTAGTAGCTCAGCGCATAGCGCGATTGTTTGGAATCCGGGCGATCATGCCGACAAAATGCAGGATGTGCTTGAGCACCGTCAGCAATTTGTCTGCGTTGAGCGCGGAGATGTCTTTGACAATGCGCTCACGATTGCACCTCACTCGCGCTTTAGCGCGGTGATGACGCTGTCCGAAGTGCGTTAAGCGGCTTTTTTTCGACCATTGATAGTTAAAAACGCCCGCCTGAACGGGCGTTTTTTTTGGATGCATAACGATGAAATACCGTGATTTGCGCGATTTTATGTCGCAACTTGAAGCGCAAGGCGAGCTGAAACGAATTCAAACGCCGGTGTCCGCCAAGCTGGAAATGACTGAATTATGTGACCGTATCTTGCGCAATGCAGGGCCTGCTGTGCTGTTCGAGAACGTACCCGGCTACAGTATGCCGGTGCTGGGCAATCTGTTCGGCACGCCGCGCCGTGTGGCGCTGGGAATGGGCGCGCAGGATGTCTCGGCGCTGCGCGAAATTGGTCAGACGCTGGCGTATCTGAAAGAGCCCGAGCCGCCCAAAGGTTTTCGCGATGCGTGGGAAAAGCTGCCGCTCTTGAAACAGGTGCTCAATATGGCACCCAAGGAAGTGCGCAAAGGCATCTGTCAGGACATCGTGATTGAAGGCCCGGATGTCGATCTGGGCGTAATTCCAATCCAGCATTGCTGGCCGGGCGACATTGCGCCACTGATTACCTGGGGTCTGGTGGTCACGCGCGGGCCGAATAAAAAGCGCCAGAATCTGGGGATTTATCGCCAGCAAGTGATTGGCAAAAATCAGGTGATTATGCGCTGGCTGGCGCATCGTGGCGGTGCGCTCGATTTCCGTGAGCATGCGAAACAAAATCCGGGTCAGCCTTATCCGGTCGCTGTCGTTCTGGGCTGCGATCCGGCCACAATCCTCGGCGCGGTGACGCCGGTGCCCGATACTTTGAGTGAATATCAGTTTGCCGGCCTGTTACGCGGTAGCAAAACCGAATTGGTTCGCTGCATCGGTTCCGATCTGCAAGTGCCGGCCACGGCTGAAATTGTGCTTGAGGGTGTACTGAAACCGTGCGAAACGGGCTACGTTGGCGTTTCCGAGCACGGTGTGCCGATGAAAGAGGTCGGTGGCTTCTTGCATGCTTTGGAAGGTCCGTATGGCGACCACACCGGTTATTACAACGAGCAAGACTGGTTCCCAGTCTTTGAAGTGGAACGTATCACCACGCGGCCCGATCCGATTTACCACAGCACCTACACTGGCAAACCGCCCGATGAGCCGGCGATTCTGGGCGTTGCGCTCAATGAAGTGTTTGTACCGATTCTGCAAAAGCAGTTTCCGGAAATCGTTGACTTTTATCTGCCGCCCGAAGGCTGCAGCTACCGGATGGCGATTGTCTCGATCAAAAAACAATATCCGGGGCATGCCAAGCGCGTGATGTTTGGTGTGTGGTCGTTCCTGCGCCAGTTTATGTACACCAAGTACATCGTGATTGTCGATGACGACGTCGATTGCCGCGATTGGAAAGAAGTGATCTGGGCGATTACCACGCGCATGGACCCGGTGCGCGATACGACCTTGGTCGAGCATACGCCGATTGATTATCTTGACTTTGCCAGCCCGATTTCGGGGCTGGGCGGCAAAATGGGCTTGGATGCGACCAATAAAATGCCGGGCGAAACCAGCCGCGAGTGGGGCAGGGTGATCGCACGTGATCCGGCTGCCGTGGCGCGGATTGACGCAATCTGGCAGGAATTGAACTTGTAAAAGACTTTAGTCTATCCTGAACTACTGCCGCTTAAAGAATTGGGAAAGTCCATGCTGCCATTGAATCGAGAATTTGAATTTACCCATGCCGACTTTGAAAAAGTACGGACCATGATTTACAACTACGCGGGCATCGCTTTATCCGAATCCAAGCACGATATGGTCTATGGGCGTTTGGCCAAACGCCTTCGCGCGCTCAATCTGAAAACGTTTCAGCAATATCTGCATGTGCTGGAGCGCGGTGACCCGAAAGAATTCGAGTTGTTTACCAACTCGATGACGACTAACCTCACCTCGTTTTTCCGTGAAGCGCATCATTTCGACATTCTGGCGCGTTATCTTAAGGAGCAGCGTTGCGCCACATTCAGTATCTGGTGTTCGGCGGCCAGCACGGGAGAGGAGCCTTATTCGCTCGCCATCACCGCCTGCGAGGCCTTCGATACCCTGCGTCCACCCGTCAAGATTATCGCCACGGATCTGGATACCAATGTGCTGGAAAAGGGTCGTCTGGGCATTTATCCGGCCGAAGAAGTCAAAAAAATGTCGCCACAGCGCGTCTCGCGCTTTTTCAACGTTCAGCCCGATGGCCGCTACCAGCTCAAGCAGGAGCTGCGCGATATGATTACTTTCCGGCGGCTGAATCTGATTGAGCCCAACTGGTCGGTGCGTGGGCCGTTTGATGCTATTTTCTGTCGCAATGTGATGATTTATTTCGACAAGGAAACGCAGTACAAGATCTTGCAGCGTTTTGCTCCGCTGATGAAGCCTGAGGGCTTACTCTACGTCGGGCATTCGGAAAATCTTTATCATGCAGCCGAGTTTTTCAAATTGCAGGGTAAAACGGTCTACGAGCTGGCCAAGCGCTAATGGAGCCGCGCGTCAGCTTTATCACACTGGGCGTCGCCGATCTGGCGGTATCGCTGGCGTTTTACCGCGATACGCTGGGTCTGGTGCCGCATCAGGTGCTGGATGAAGTTGTATTTTTCAATTTTGGCGCGATGCGTCTGGCGCTGTTTCCTCGCCAGCTGCTGGCCGCTGATGCTGGTGTGGCAGAGGCGGGTAGCGGCTTTCGCGGGATTGCACTGGCGCATAATGTACGCAGCCCAGCTGAGGTGGATGAACTGCTCGCGATGGCTGCGCATGGTGGTGGTCAGCTGATCAAGCCGGGGCAAGCTGTGTATTGGGGCGGCTATGCGGGCTATTTTGCCGACCCGGATGGGCATTTATGGGAAGTGGCCTGGAATCCGCAGTTTCCTCTGGATTGATTTTTAGTGGGGGTATATGTCTGTAGGATAATGGGTATTTATCCTACAAGCGTATACCCTTAATTTACTGTCTGCAGCTGGAGTTGCTCCAGGCATCCCACTATAAAGACAGTTTTAATCAAGTACCTCAACCGCCATACCAAGCCGCAGCTCGCCAGTGCTGCGAGCAATCATGTTTTGTCCAAATAGCACGCCAGCGGGAAATTTTCTGAATTTGGCCAGTGTGCGCAGTGGTTCCTGCTGCGGTGATTTCTCGGCAGTGTCCGGGTCGATGATGGTCAGGACACAGCGCTCGCAGGGTTTGACCAGCTCGAAAATGACCTCGCCAATCCGGATGCGCCGCCACTGATCTTCGGCAAAGGCCTCTGCATTACGGATGACCAGATTGGGCCGAAAGCGCAGCATGGAAAAATCCTGCCGTGCTTGCCGGGTCAGTTCTGCCAAAGAGCCTTCGCTGATGAGTAGCAGCGGATAGCCATCGACAAAACGGATGGGGACATCGGGGTGATTTTTGACGCGCCGATGCGGCTCCAGCCCTGTCCACATTATGATTGCTGTTTGCTCCAGATAGGCTGAAATCCAGTGATTGAGCTCCTGAGCACCGCTGCGGGCGGAAAACGTGTTTTCCCAGACATCGGCTTGCTGCTGCGCAGCAAAGGCTGACAATGGCGTGAAAATATCATTCATCCCTGGTGCGCTGAAGGTAATTCCGCTATCGCAAGGCTCGGCTTTGACCAGAACCAGCTGTGGGTGGGTACGGGCGGTAATGTATTGCCCTTCCGGTGTGGCCACCATCCATTCCCGATCCAGCGCCAAGCCTTCCGGGCTCACCAGGCTGTGCCTGAGCACTTGTGCCTGACCTGATTTGAGCGGGTAGCGATAAAGCGCAGACAGTGTGATTTGCATATTATTTTTCCGGTTGACTGGCGCTAGTGTACCAATAGTGTGGGGGGATAGATCGTTCTGCCTTCACTGTAATGGTGTTTGTGACTGCAAAATGCACAGCACCCAGCTCTGCGGTATTGAGCAGGGTGGCATTTTCGGCTTGGTAGCGTTTGATCACGGTGGGGTGCGGATGAGAGAAGCGGTTCATAAAGCCGGCCGAGGCCACCACATAGCTAGCCCGGCTGGCTTGGATAAAAGGAATGGACGAAGAACTTTTGCTGCCGTGGTGAGGCATCAGCAAAATGTCGCTGGTCAGTAATTCATGACTAAGCAGCTCAAGTTCTTCGGTTTTGCCAATATCGGCAGGAATCAGCATGGCAAAGTGCGCATTGCTGATCCGCAAGACGCAGCTTTGGCCATTATCATTTCTGCTTGTGTAGCCATGCGCCGGCCACAGGATGTCAAATTGAATCCCATCCCACTGCCAGTGCAGGCCTGCCTGACAACGTCGGCTGGATGTTGTTTTCCCGACTTTGAATACATCATGGGTGTCGGGCAAAGAATGCAGCAGATGCCGGACAGGCCAGCGCTGCAAGAGCAGGCTGGCTCCACCAATATGATCATTGTCATTGTGTGACAGCAGCAAGGTATCCAGCTGCATGATATTGAACGAGCGAAAGGCTGGTAGCAGAACGCGCTCGGCATTGCCGATGTACCCGGTGTCAAACAACAGCGCATGATTTTGTGTTTGCACTAGCACCGCCAGCCCTTGCCCTACATCGAGCACCACGGCGCGGAAGTGCCCGTGCCGTGGTTTCTCTGGCTGATAAGTCAGTAGCGGTATCAACAGTGCCAAGCCTGTTAATCGGGTTGGGAAGCCCGCTGGCAGTAGCAGGATTAAAATGCCGACCAGAGCGGTCGGCAGCATTAGCAGGGGCGGCGGTGGATGTTGCCAGCTGGCCAAGGGTAGGGTGAGTAAATATTGCAAGACCAGATCACAGTAGGCCATTAACTGGGCTGCACATTGCAGAATAAAGCCGCTGGGATCAAACAAGCCGATCAGGGTGAGTGGGGTAATCAGCAAGCTCACCAGAGGAATGGCAATGGCGTTGGCAAGCGGAGAAATCAGCGGAAAATAGCCAAAAATAACCAGTAAAAGCGGCAGAGAGCCCAGTGTGGCTGCCCATTGGCTGCGTAGCCAGTCTTGCCAGCGCGGATTGGGCGAGATCCGGTTGGCGCAGGCCCAGAAAAGTATACCGACGGTCAAAAAGGACAACCAGAAACCAATCGATAACACCGCCAGCGGATCGAGTAAAACCACGGCACTGAGCGCGGTGAGCCAGACGACGGCCACTGGTATTTGTCGCTGATACCAGAGTGCAATGGCAAATATAGCCAGCATGGCGATTGTACGCTGGGTGGGTATACTACATCCCGATATTATAAAATATAGTGTTGCGAGCAATACCCCTGCAATAATACCAGCCCGATAAGCCGAGGTATAGTCGAGTAGAAATGGAATTTGCCGCCAGATCAGTTGGGTGAGAAATCCGGCCAGCGCTGCGAGCATGGTGACATGCAAGCCTGAAATCGAGATCAGGTGAACGACGCCAGTTTGTGAAAAGCGCCACCATTGCTCGCTGCCGATCTGGCTCTGTTCACCAATCGACAAGGCTTTGATCACGCCGATATAGGCGTGATCGCCCAGATCACGATCAATTTTGTCGAGCAAAATACTACGAAGTCGCAATATGCCGGTACGCCAGCTGCTACCCTCCAGCGCTTCGAAATTTTTGGCACTTGTTGCTGTCGCTGCAATGTTTTGCTGCAGAAACCAGCGCTCCAGATCAAAACTGCCCGGATTGATTTGCCCGCGTACCGGTTTGAGGCGAGCCTGAAATTGCCAGCGCTGCCCCGCTTTGAAAATAGGGGCTTTGCCGTAAACGCTGACCTGTATGTACTGAGGCTGCCAGTGCATATCACCAATTCCAGCTTCGGGATGTAGCAGAAAACGAATACCAAACTGAGTACGCTGAGGAATGCTGGCAATTTCACCGCGCAGCAGCACTGTTTGCCCGATCAGTGTCGTAGGTACTCGCTGTGATAATCCCTGTTGGGCTTGCCATTGTGCCCAGCTAAACCCTACACATGCCGCAAGAAGAGCAAGTGCTGGGCGTGAAATGAATGGATTGCGAAGTCGCGCTAGCGGGAGCGCGAACAAGGCAATTGTGACAATTGGCCAGTATGAAACAAGCTGGTGCTGAAGCTGGCATAGCATCACGCCGACCACAAATGCAGTCAGAAGCAGACAATATGTCTGTGCAGTGATACACCGTGGAATAATTTGGCTAAGATACATGCTTATTGCTAGCAGATGATTTGTACCGATACCAGCCGGGTAGATTAGATGGTTCAATTCATCGAGAGTGAGGCTACCAGATTTACAATCGGACAAATAACCAGGTTGCAGTTAATTCGGGGTTGCTCTGCGTAGCTGCTGCAGTATTTTTATATAATTCAAATGATAAAAAAGGGAGAAGTCATGCACTTGATGCGGTGTTTGTTAGTGGCAAGTTTGCTTTTGGGTTTGTCTGCGTGTGGTGATAAGGCAGAAAATCAAGGCGGAGGTTCATCTGCAGTAGAGGCGCAGTCGTCCGATCCGCGCTATCAGAATGCGCTGCTTAATGCCAATCCCGAGCAATTTAGCCAAATTCTTGCCGACTGCGGCAAATTGATGTTTGGTGAACACCAAGCACCAGAAGAAGTTCAAGTGAAGTGTCGGCAAGATATGATTAGCCGCGCTAGTAGTATTGGACTAACGATTTCCGAGCAGGATATTGCCGAACAGCTAGTGAAAGATCGCTATCAGTTTATGCAGCGGGATGCAAAATAAGAAATAGTAGATTATTTAATCTGCCTATTCAGAGCAAGCCTTGATCGCTGTCGACCAGCAAATCAAGGCTGTTGCTCAGGCGCTGACGCAAGGTTTTGCGCGATAACAGCTTTTCCTGCGCGGCAATGGGTAGGTCGGTAAGGCGAAGAAGGTTTTTCTCAATCATGACGTCAACAATATCTTCGATGACCCGAATTAATGCCGTATCCGAATGATTGAAGTCGCTGTTGCTCGCTCCCAGAAATGCAACTATTTGTGGATCATGAAGCGCCAACTCTTCGTGAGCGTTATTCTGCGGTGAGCGATAGATGGCGACAATTTCACCGTTTGCATCACGCTCGACGAATACCATGCTAATTCCTTGTAACAGCTTGGCAGTCAGTACATCAGTACTAGACTGCCATCCTGTTTGTGAGTGTTATACGCCCAGTTCTTCAACCCAGTTTAATGCTTGCACATGAGCGCGATTAAGCATTTCAGGTGTGATTTGCAGTTGTTCGCACAGGCGAGGAACTTCTGCCATTTCTGCGTCTTCACAAGCCTCTGCGAGCTCAAGGAAGGGGCCATAAATACCTGTTCTGGTGAGTAAGGCATCGCTCACTGTTTCCGGCAGGATCAAAGTTTCTAGGATGGTATCCATCTGCATATCAAGCAAAACGTCGAGCAATGAAAACATCCCAACGATAAACAGATTATCTTTGTCTTGCCCATCCAATAAATGAGCGCCTAATAATTCAACCAATCGGCCTCGGGTCACCGCTGTTTTTAATAATGCAGGTGGCGAACCTGTTTCAGCACCTGCGGTTACCAATAGTAGTGTCAACCAGCGATACAGTTTCTGGTACCCCAATATGGTGACAGCGTGGCGGAATGATTGAATTTCACAGGAGAGGCCAAAGCCTGCAGAATTGATATAGCGCAGCAATTTGAATGACAGTGCTACATCACGCTTTAGTGCATTTTCAATATCGCGAATTTCTGCATTATTGCGCAGCATATTAAGCAAATTAAGGATATTGGCGTACCCAGGATTGATAACCTTGGCTGACAACGTGACTGGATGGGCGAAATAATAGCCTTGGAAGCAATCCATACCAATGTCTAGGCATTGTCTAAATTCTTCCTTGGTTTCTACCTTTTCTGCCACCTGCAGTAGTGGATGCTTGCGCAGTTCTTTGGAAATGGTAGGGACTTGCGCCATGCCAAGTTGCTGAATATCAAGCTTCACATAATTAGCAAACTCGATCATAGATGCGGTCTGAGGCGTGAGGATGAAGTCATCCAGAGCAACCCCAAAGCCTTGTGATCGCAAATCGGATAGCCGATTTAATAATTCAGGTGAGCTTTGAGTTGTCTCAACAATCTCAAGTACTACACGCTGTGGCTGCAACAGCTCGAGGAAATTACTTTCCAGCATTGATTCGGCTACGTTGATGAACGCAATTTTGTCCCCTACAAGCCAGTCAGTTCCCATATTTGAAATGGTATTGACCAACACATTGGTGCCTGCTTGCATGTCGCTGGAAAAATCGGCGCTCACCGCATCTTTATTAAGCCTGAAAAGTAATTCATAGCCAATAATTTGCTGTTGTCGGTTAAGAATGGGCTGCCGTCCAATAAATGCATGTTCTTGCGTCATATCATGATGCCTTAATGGCGTAATCCTTGTTGGTTTTACAGGTAGCTTTTGCTTTAAAACTCAGACTAAATAACTTTGATCAAAGTAGTTCTTGTGCAAATCTTGAAGTTTTAATTGCAGAGTGATCTGCATTTGCAGATGCCAGCAAATCTTCCATATCCAGTACCAGAACGATAGAGCCATCACCTGACAGAGTGGCACCAGCAATTCCTTTTGGACGAATATGTTGTAGTGGTTTGATTACCACATCATCCCGGCCAATAAAGCTATCAACAGCCAGAATAAACGAATGCTCGGCCGATTGCATCAAGACACCAAACTGGGGAACTTGAACTTCTTGCCAGCCAATCAGATTGGCCAAAGAGCGCACGGAGAGAATCTCATCGCGTACAACAATCGTTGCCCGGCCTGAGACTTCCTGTACTTGCTCTTGGCGTATGGTAATGATTTCGCGCACCATCGCCAGAGGTACTGCAAATGGTTGATCACATACTTTGACAACCAGAACCGGCAAAATGGCAAGAGTTAGCGGAAGTGAAATAGTGAATCTTGATCCATCACCCACAACCGACTGAATATCGACACGGCCATTCAGTTTTTGGATATTGGTCTTTACCACATCCATGCCAACACCGCGTCCGGAAACGCTTGATATTTGATCCTTGGTTGAAAAGCCGGGTAAGAAAATTAACTGCAATGATTGCTTGTCGTCGAGACTATTTGCCGTCTCAATATCAATCAAGCCCTTTTCCAAGGCTTTTCTGCGGATGACATCAGGGCGCATACCGCGGCCGTCATCTGTAATTTCAATCCGGATATGATCACCGACTTGGGTTGCGCTGAGTTCTACAACTGCTTTAGCGGGCTTTCCAGATGCAATGCGCTCTTCTGTTGTTTCTACTCCGTGATCTACGGCGTTTCTAACCAAGTGGACGAGAGGATCGTTCAGGTCCTCAAGCATGGTTTTGTCAAGCTCAGTTTCCTCACCGGAAATGATCAACTCAACATCTTTGCCCATTTGTCGTGCAAGATCACGAGCAAGACGAGGATACTTTTGAAACAGGCGGCCGATAGGCTGCATACGCGTTTTCATTACTGCGTTTTGCAAGTCCCCCACCAACAGGTCTAGTTGGCCAATGGCCTCATCAAGTGCTTTCAGTGTGACGCTGTCCATTTTTCCCGACATGATGTCGGTTCTTAATGTCGTCAAGCGATTTTTGGTTAAGCCAATCTCTCCCGACAAATTTAATACCTGATCAAGCCGGACCGTATCAATACGAATAGTCGTTTCTTGTGTCGCTAATTGTTGACTGCTGGCTTGTTGTGCTCTCTGCGGCAATGCTGCACCAGATGGTGCAGCTGGTTTGAGTGCCAACATTGGATCTAATATTGATTGATTCTGGGCGGAAGTTTGCACTGGCTCTATGTAGTTGGGTATTGCTTCAATAGGTGTCGACTCTTCTGCTGTATTTACTTCATTAAGTAAAGAGTTATATAAAAGTGGCCAGTCATGGCCTGATGCTTCTTGTGTTTGAACTACTGTTGTAACAGCTTCAATCGCAGGTTTGACCGGTTCGTGTTGTGTGACAGCACTTGCTACAGTTCTACCTTCCAGTACTGCGTCCAAGGCCGCTAATAATGCCGGATCAACTGGCGAGGGTAGACGCGATTGAGCCATCGAGCCAAACATTTCTCGAACAACCCCAGTGGCCGCAAGAATCTCATCCATAATTTCTGGATTAAGCACTAATTCGCCATTACGAAGTTTATCGAACAGGTTCTCCGTTCTATGGCACAGGCTGACCATCGCATCTACATTTAAAAATCCCGCCCCACCTTTGATTGTGTGAAAACCGCGGAAAATATCATTAAGTAGTGCTTTGTCGTCAGGCCGTTTTTCCAGTTCGACCAACTTGTTATCTACTTCCGAGAGTAACTCAGATGACTCGGTTAAAAAGTCTTGCAGCAGATCTTCCATGCCTGCGAAATCACTCATGATCTTCTCCTGGCCGAGCGCTTAGAAGCCGAGGCTTTCTAATAAGTCATCAACTTGTTCTTGGTTGGTTACTACATCGGTGCGCCCTTCGGCTTTTACTACTGGGCCATTGAGCAATCCTGTATCTTCCACCTTTCCTGCATTCGGACTAAACATCAGCAAGAAGTCCAACAGATGAGCCTCCATTTCTTTGGCCATTGCCAACACTTTCTTGATCACTTGGCCGGTTAAATCTTGGAAATCCTGAGCCATCATGATCTCAAGCATCTGATTACTCACCTGCTCGGATTGGGAAACCGTATCTGTTAAATGTTGACGCGTTTTTTCTACAAGTTGCTTAAATTCGTCAACCGATAATTGTTTCGCATAGAAGCGATCCCATTCTTTTGCCAATAGCTGTGATTGGGCTGTGATATTGTCTTGCAAGGGCTTTGCTACATCCAGTGCATTTAGTGTGCGTTCTGCAGCTTGCTCAGTCATTGTTGCAACGTAAGAAAGCCGATCCCTGGCGTCTGGAATTGAACTAGCAGCAGATTCAAGTGATTTATCCAAGCCAAGTTCGCGCAGGGTATCGTGCAATTTTCGTGTTAAATGCCCGATATGTGAGAACATCGACTTGGCAGGTTCAACCATTTCGGTAGAGGCTGTTTGTGGCTCTTGTTGCACAGTTTGTGCAGGGGGCACAGGAGGAGCATCGGTGCTATCGGTTTGATTTGCCTGAACAATGCTGTCAAATAGTGCCTCAAGATCTACGGAATCACCGCCTTGCATTGCTGGATCACTCACAGTCTTCTCCTGCGATTAAATATGTCTAAATTTTATTTTTTGATTAAATTTATTTGCCAATATTAGCGAATATTTTTTTCAGTTTTTCATCCAGCGTGGCGGCAGTGAATGGTTTGACGACATAACCACTTGCTCCTGCTGTGGCGGCTTCAATAATGTTTTCCTTTTTCGCTTCAGCAGTCACCATCAATACTGGAAGGTGTTTGAGCTGTGCATCGGCACGTATTGCTTTGAGTAACTCAATACCTGTCATATTGGGCATATTCCAGTCGGTGACTACGAATTCAAACTGGCCATTTTTTAGTTTGTGTAATGCTACTTGGCCATCTTCAGCCTCATCAACATTAGTAAATCCGAGTTCCTTTAGAAGATTTCGGACAATGCGACGCATGGTAGAAAAATCATCCACCACGAGAAAACGCATGTTCTGATCTGCCATAACTTACTCCATTTGCGCGCAAAATAGCTGCGCATTAAATATGTGAATCTATCGCAAAGTTTAGCTAGCCAGTAAAGGCGCTAACGTATCTGCTAGGATGAAAGGATCAAATTTTGCCACGTATGCATCTACACCGACACTGGCACCCATCGCCCTGTTTGCATTAGATGATAGTGATGAGTGCATTACAACGGGAATGCCTTGAAAGCGGTGGTCTGACTTGATGTGTTTGGTCAGGACGTACCCATCCATTTCGGGCATCTCTGCATCGACCAAAATCAATTTCAGTTTGTCTTTTAAATATTCGCCGTCATGTACCGCACGATTGGCCAAGTTTTGTAACTTGTCCCATGCTTCCTTGCCGTTATTTGCTTGATGATATTTGACGCCGATTTTATCCAGAACACTGACAATTTCTTTTCTGGCAACTAATGAGTCATCCACGAAGAACATGAATGTATCAGAACTAATATGCGGTTTTGGCAGGTCTGGTACCACTGGCTCGCCAATGACGGTGGAGAGAATCTGTTCTACGTCCAGAATTGATACCAATTTACCATCAGGCAGTTCTGTAATTGCTGTAATCAAGGCTTGATTACCCGCAAGCATCGTTTCTGGTGCGCGTACCTTATCCCAGTCAACACGGATAATTCGGTCTACGTCATGCACAAGGAACGCTTGCGTATGCTTGGAGAACTCCGTGACAATCATGGTGCCAGTCGTATCGCCCTTGGGTGCTTCTTGTGTAGACACAAAACGCGATAACGCGATTACAGGAATAATATTGCCGCGCAATGAAAGAACACCCTCTACGCCATGAGGCATGTTTGGTGTTTTTGTTATTTTGGGTGTTTGAGATACTTCGCGAACTTTAAATACATTAATCCCAAATATTTCTCTTGTGCCAAGTGTGAATAACAATATCTCCATTTTATTGGAGCCTGCCAACTTGGTTCGTGCATCAACAGTATCTAGCAAATTGGTTTGTTCTGGCTTGCTCATAGCAAATGCTCCAAATCTGATGAGAACTAGTTTGTTGATTCGTTGCGTAACAAGAAATTGGCAATACTTTGTGATAGTTTATGAGGCTCAAATTTCGCTACATATCCATCAACACCAACAGACTGTCCTAGTTTTTGGTTAGACAAACCAGAGAGTGAAGAATGCATCAATACTGGGATGCCAACAAAACGCGGGTCGCTTTTGATTTGTTTTGTGAGCATGTAGCCATCCATTTCCGGCATTTCTACGTCAGTCAAAACGAGTTGAACCATGTCTTTGACCATAAGCCCCTGAATTTCTGCTGACTGTGCAATCAGCAGCAGTTCTTCCCATGCCCGTTTTCCATTGATGGCATGCAAATGGCGAATATTCATTGCGTCCAAGGTTTGCTCGATTTGGCTTCGCGCAACAAGAGAGTCGTCTGCGAAGAAAACAGTTTTATTGACTACTTTTTGGTTTTGTACCACGGTTGACGTATCAACCCGATTACTGTGCTGCGTGGTTTCTGCCAATACTTTTTCAACATCCAACATCATAACCAGTTTGCCATTGTCAAGCTCGGTGACTGCAGTGACCAAGCCCCCCATCTGCATGGTCAACATGTCAGGTGGAACGCGCATCACTGACCAGTCTAATCGCAAAATGGTATCAACAGCTTCAACAAGGAATCCTTGTGTATGGCCGTTATACTCTGAAACGATCATGATTTCTGGACGGCTTTCTGTCTGAATGCCTGCGTAGCGTGCGAGATCAATTACTGGAACCAGTGATCCACGCAGGCTAACCATGCCTTCAACCGAGGAGGGCATATCGGGTGCCTGTGTAATTTCAGGTGTTCGCATGACCTCACGCACTTTGAAGACATTGATTCCGAAGGTTTCACGTCGACCTGAACGCTGATCCAAGCCTAATGTAAACAGCAGAATCTCTAGCTTATTTGTGCCTGCTAGCTTGGTGCGGGCATCAATGTTTTTGAGAAGGTCTGACACGAGGTTGCTCCATTTGGCGGCAGTTGAGGGACGTTGTGATATATCGACAAAATTTCATATTTATTTAGCATCATCAACTTGATGGCTACACTGGTTGATCCGCTTTTGGGGGCTGTATGATGCCCGTTGAAATGAATTACAGCTGCGCCGATTAAGGCATTTATAATGCAAAAACGGCAAAGCAACAAGGACGCTTTTTTCGTGTCAATCAAAGAATCTCAACTCAACTCCAAAGAGCTGGAAGAGGCATTTACGCTTTTTACCGAAGCTTCTCATCAATTATCAAATGCTTATGCAGATTTGCAGCAGGACGTTGCAACTCTCACTGGGCAATTGGCCGTAGCAAATGGCAATCTGAAAAAACAGTATGAAGAGAAGGCAGTGTTGTCTCGACGGCTCACTTTGTTACTTGATCGATTGCCTGCGGGGGTTGTTGAAGTAGCGGAGTCGGGTGTTGCTGTGCGCTGTAATCAGCGTGCTCACGACTTGCTCAGTCAATCAATCATTGGCTTGAACTGGATGGCATTCTTTACGCAGTTTTTTTCAGAGGTGGCTGAGTCTGGTATTTGGCGATTTCAAAACCAAGGTGTCCAAGCTTATTTTTCAATCGAGCAGGTGCGTATCGAAGAGGAGTCGGTTTCTGTCGTGCTCTTGCATGATGTGACCGCTTCCGTAGAAATGCGTGAAACCTTGCAGCGAAATAGTCGTTTGGTCGCTATGGGGGAAATGGCCGCAGGTTTGGCACATCAATTGCGTACGCCCTTGGCTGCGGCATTATTATATGTTGGTCATTTGCAGCGTGAACAATTGCAAGATAGCGATAGAATACGTTTTTCGGCAAAAGCTATTGATCGTTTGCAACGATTGGAAGCTCTGGTTCAGAATATGCTCCTATTTGTTCGCGGTAAGCCGCATGAAGTAACGGCGGTTGATATCTCCGATGTCGCTCTGGATGCGATTTCAGAAGTGAGATCGGTCTTTGAGCCTGCAGGCTTGAGTATTGTTCTAAATAATCAGGCCTCGGGGTGTTTTGTCTTGGCTAATTTTAAAGAGCTAAGCGGTGCGATTGGTAATTTGCTGGAAAATGCGTGCCAGGCCTCCATGTCAGGACAAGAAGTCATCTGCTCTATAGAGCAAAGTGATAGTGCTGTTGAAATCGTGGTGCAGGATCATGGAACCGGCATCCCCGAAGCTGTTTTAAGTCGCTTGTTTGAGCCATTCTTTACGACGCGGAAAGGTGGGACTGGCTTGGGCTTGGCTATTGTAAGGAATTTGATTTCGAGTTATGGCGGTGAAATATCTGTTACATCAACTCCAAATTTAGGTAGTGTTTTCAAGATTTGCTTGCCTCGGGTGGCCGACACAACTAAGGTGTTAGCACAAAGTTAGGTTTGTTTTTTCCAGACTCGGTGGTGCTTTTTGACCCCTGTCAAATTTTAAATATAGCTCAGTAAAAGGTTGGTGTGAGAATGACTCCTACGGTACAAATTGAAGGCAGTGTCGGCCGAGTAATCTTGTCGGGGCAATTTGATTTCAGTGCTCATCGTGAGTTTCGTCAGGTATGTGAATCCATTATTGCCAACGCAGATATTAAAGAAGTTCTGGTTGATTTCCAGAACGTGAACTACCTAGATAGCTCCGCTTTGGGCATGCTACTTTTATTGAAAGAAAAAATTGCGGCAGCCAGTAAGACCTTGGCTTTGGTTAATTGCCGCGATACCGTCAAGCAAGTTTTGGAGATTGCTTGCTTTGGTAAAATCTTCACGATTCGTTAAGACAGGGCTGTTATGAAGATCTTGGTGGTCGACGATACCGAAGCAATCTTGTTATTGATTTCGCGATTCGTTGAAGCTCTGGGTCATCAGGCACTTATCGCCCGAAACGGTCAGGAAGCAATCAATGTCTGGCGCCAAGAGCAGCCAGACTTGGTCCTTATGGATGTCATGATGCCCGTCATGTCTGGGCCTGAGGCATCCGTTCAGATCAAAGCGGAAGCTGGTGCAACCTGGGTGCCGATTGTCTTTGTCACGGGCGTTGGCGAAGAAAATGCGCTGGCCGATGCCATTGAGCGTGGCGCAGACGACTACATCAACAAACCAGTCAATTTCCGCGTTCTTGAGGCAAAGTTAAAGGCCTTTGGCCGGACTTTGGACCTGAACCGTAAAGTTCGTGAGCAATCACAAACCCTTGCCGATTATTACGAACGTGCCGAGGAAGAGAAGCGCGTTGTCCGTCACTTGATGGATCAAATGGTCAATTCGGAACGCCTAGCTGATCCGCAATTTGACTATTGGCTCTCGCCAGCAGAAAGTTTGTCGGGCGATTTGATTGCTGCAGCCCGTACTCCCGGACAGGCATTGCATATTCTGCTGGCCGACGGGATCGGTCATGGTCTGACAGCGGCCTTGAATGTCCTGCCGCTGACTCAGCCATTTTACAGTATGACCGAGAAGGGGTATTCCATTACGGATATCCTGTTTGAAATGAATGCAAAAATCCGGCAGGTGCTGCCGATTGGCCGTTTTGTCTGTGTATCGCTGATTTCAATTGATGAAGTAGGCGGTACAGTGGAAATCTGGAATGCAGGTATGCCGCCAATCCAGATTTTGGATCAGCAGCGCCAAGTTGTGCGTGTGTGCAGCTCCAGCAATTTGCCACTTGGAATCGTGCCTTCCCATTCTCTGGATCTGGTTCCCGAACGCATTTATTACAAGCAACCCGGTTATATTGTTGCCTATTCTGATGGACTGATCGAAGCACGTAATGCAGATAAGCTAGAGTTTGGTTTGCCGGCCTTGCTAGGCTCCTTGTCACAATCTGATGATCGTCAGATGCTGGCGCGGGCACAAACCGAGTTTTTGCAGTTTCTGGATGGCGAGCAGCATCACGACGATGTTTCTTTGGTCGTTGCGCGCTTTGGCATGGATGTGCAGGCAGCCAAAACCGAACTTGAAGTGCAGGCTGTTGAAGCCCGGTTCGATGAAATCTCGGCAGATTTCAATCTGTTGGCCGAATGCAGCTGGCGCTATAGCCTGATTCTGAGTGCGCACGAGCTGCGCTACGTGAATACCATTCCATTCATGATGTCTTTTGTGAAAGAAATCAAATCACTGGCTCATGTTCAATCTGATGTATTTCTGATTTTGACCGAGCTGTTTGTGAACGCGCTTGATCACGGCCTGTTGCTGCTTGACTCCGCCATCAAGACACAGCCCGACGGCATGGAAGAATATCTGGCGCAACGGGCGGAGCGTCTGGCCAATTTGCAGGAAGGCCGAATTGAGATTGACCTAATGGGGCTCAAATACAAAGACGCTGAGGTCTTGAAAATCCGCGTCAAAGACAGTGGTGAGGGCTTTGACTGGTCGAATGCTTCTCAAACTTCGGCAAGTCATACAGTGCATCCGTCGACGGCTTTTGGGCGGGGTATTTCCCTTGTTCGTGCGCTGTCGCTAAAAGTCCAGTTTAATGGTCTGGGTAATGAGGTCGAAGTTTATTATTTACCCGCCGCCAACCCAGCAACGCACTGACGCAGCTTGGGCTGCGTGATCGCCGCTTCTGCACAAATCATCACAAACACAAATCATCACAAATAATGCGCCAGGCTGGCCAAAGCGAAGCAGCCTGCCCATGCCGTGATCAACAATATCCAAGCCGCCCGTTGTTTTCTATGCAAGCCAATTGCCAGCAGCGCCAGCCACAGAAAAGTCGCAGCGGTCCCCCAATAATTATTCCCTAAGCCCAGCAAATAGCTATTGCTCACTCCCAGTAGCAGCCAAGATGTGCTGGCCAGCATGCATTGATGCGGCAGGCTGGCTTCGTGCTCGGGCGCCAGACTGGGCAGGGCTTGCAGTAAGGGGCCGATAAATGTCTCTGGATCGTGTTTTATCCCTTTTACCAAAGCAAGGCTTGGGCCGCTGGCTACACCGGCTGCCAGCAAAATGCTGGGTAGTCCCAAGCTTGATTCTGCGCCGGGTAACGGGTCGATCTGTTCATCGGCTGATCTGGGTTTGGCTTGTCGGTATACCCGGATGATTTGCCAGCCTGCGCCGCCTAGGCTCAGGCACCAAGTGGCAAATTGCAAGCTGGCCGGCAGGCGTTGAAATCCAAGCAAAAGAGCCAGCATACAGCCGGTAAACAGCAGGGCATCGTTGCTTTTTTGCCGGAAGAAATCAGTGATGTATCTGGCGCTGGCCTGATAAAGCAAGAGGCCACGGATATCAAGCTTAAGGAGTATCGGGCTGAGTAGCTTGATGCCAAAGAGCTTCAGACATATACCCATAGCTTTTGTGCGGCGGGTTTTTTCGGCTGCTGGTAGTGCCTGAGCGATTTCCAGCCAATACCACTGGCGTGCATGGCCGGACTCCAGATCGGAGATCTGCTGGATAATCTGCTTCTGTTCGCCAAGGCTGAATGCTTTGGGGCACATCTTAACGTAGCCAGAAATCGCACAGAATGGCTAGAAATAGCAGTGCACCGATCCGGTTGTTGCTGAGAAAGGCGGCAAAGCAAGCGGCTCTGTCCCGATGACGAATTTGCGAATATTGTGACGTCACCAGCAGGGCGCAAGCACCCAGCCCAAGATAGTAAGCATAACCCATTCCCGACTCGATCCCGATCCAGCCCATCAATAGCAGAAATCCGGTATGGCATAGCATGACCGCCAGCACATCGTGTCTGCCAAAAGTAATGGCCGATGTTTTAATCCCGATTTTCAAATCATCGGGCTTATCAACAATGGCGTACTCGGTATCGTAAGCAATGGTCCAGAGCAGATTGGCTAGCATAAGTACCCACGCGATCAGTGGCACTGTGCCGGTTTGTGCCGCAAAAGCCATCGGAATACCAAAACTAAAGGCAATCCCAAGATAGGCCTGGGGGATGGCCAGGAAACGCTTGGTGAAGGGGTAGGAGGCAGCAAGAAAGGCTGCTGGCAGAGTCAGTAGCAGCGTCAGGGCGTTGAGTGGTAGTGCGATCAATAGCGCGGTAATGGCCAACGCAGCAGCTAGGTAAAGTGCTTCGCGTGATCTGATCTCACCAGAGGCCAGCGGGCGCAGTTTGGTGCGCTCAACGTGGCCATCGAAATTCCGATCAGCCCAGTCGTTGATCACACACCCTGCCGAGCGCATCAGAAATGTACCTAGGCAAAAAATCAGGACCAGTTGCCAATCTGGCACACCCCGAGCAGCCAGCCATAATCCCCACAGCGTCGGCCAGAGTAGTAATAAAGTGCCGATGGGTTTATCCATCCGAGCCAGGCGGTAATAAGCGGAGAGTCGTTGCTTGTAGGTCATGGCGTTGGCTTGCGATTGAATGGCGCTAAAAATACTTCGGTGACCAGCAACTGATCCTGGCCCGAATAAAAAAACGAGCGGCGCGCCCACAGTATGGCAGCTTGCGGCCCGGCAGCAGCCACGGCTTTTTGCCATAGCGGATGACGGCGGTCAATTTGGCAAAAAGCCAAGCGCGAGCGTCGTATGGTCGGATCGGCAAATAGCAGTGCACCCAGCGGCTTGCTGCCCGTACGGCCCAGTAAATGAAAGCCGCGGCGCAGGCTGTCTGGGCTGGTGATGCTATGGGCGAAAACCAGCGCCTGATCTGCTGAGCACAAAAGTACCTCGCGCGTGGCGAGCGATTGTGCCGGTGATGAGAAAAACCGGCCTTCGTCCTGATGCGCCGGATATAAACCCTGGCGCAGCACACGCAGTGAAAAATCCGGAAAGTGGCTGATCAGGCGGCGTGTGAGTGAGCCGCGTTCGCTCAACCAGGGGCGTAAATGGCGGGGGGCGCGCGCTAGCGTGCTGCGCCAAAATGCAAAGTCATGCATACGAGGCAAATCAGTGAGCAAGGGCTTGATTATGCCACAAGAGGCTGGACGCTTCTGCTTGGTAATGACCGCAATAAAATGCCGAAAGGGCTGATCTAGGGTGTTGGTAGGTATATCCATCAAAGCACTATAAAATAAGGCTTACACGGAGATACCCTATGGTTATCGCAGCAAGCTCAAGACCTGTTTGCCAGACGCATTGGCTTGCGCCTGCATGGCCAGCTCGGCTTGGCCACGGATTGAGTTTTGGACCAGCTGCGCGCTTTGCGCGGCAAAATCAGTGTCGGCAATCCGGCTGCGCGATGCAGACTGGTTTTCTACAGTATTGCGCAAATTGCTGATGCTGTTCTCCAGCCCGGATTGAAAAGCACCCAGATTGCTGCGTTCTGCGCTGATACGCTGTAAATCCTGATCAAGTGCATCAAGGTTGGCATTGGCCGCGCTAGTGCTCGACAGATTGATTTGTCCTGTACTGCTCAAGCCATTGTTGCCGCCCAGATTGCTCGTATTCAGGTTGAGCTGCTGATTGCTGTTAGCGCCGGCCTGAAATGAAAAACCGCCACCTTGCAAAATGGCCTGACCGTTAAATTCGGTATTCCGGACGATGTCGGTGTTGCTCTGACTGAGTTGATCGGCTTCGGCTTGGAGTGCTTGCCGGTCACTGGCTGACAGGGTGCTATTGCCCGCAGCAACGGCCAGTTCGCGAATCCGTTGGGTATTGTCGGAAATTGACGAAATGGCACCTTCGGCGGTTTGCGCGAGCGAAACGGCATCGTTCAGATTGCGAATGCCCTGACTATTGCCGATGATTTGTGCGGCAAAGCGTTCGATAATCGCCGCGCCCGCCGCATCGTCAGCCGCGCGATTAATGCGCTGGCCAGATGAGAGGCTGGTGATGGTTTGCGCTGTCTGCGTCGCGTTGTTGCGCTGCGCTGACAGCGTGTTGAGATTGTTGCTTGAATTGATGACCATCATGCACCTCCGCTGGCGGAATATTCAATGCGTTCAGTGATCAAATTACAATGATTTCAGCTGTTTAGCGAATCATGGTGACTGACGGTTTGATGCACGGTGTCGGCCTTAGTTCCAGTGACCTTAATTCCAGTAAATGGGCTCGGATTCAATGGCGACGCCAAATTGTTCGAGTACGGCCTGTTGGACTTTCTGCTCCAGCAGTTTCACATCACGCTGGCGGGCTCCGCCATGATTGACCATCACCAGCGCCTGCTTGAAAAACATACCCACCGGGCCGAGTTGACGACCTTTCCAGCCCGCTTGTTCAATCAGCCAGCCGGCCGCAAGCTTGCTGCGCTGGGCGTCGATGGTATACATCACCAGATCTGGATATTGCACCTTGAGTGCTTGTGCTTGTTCGAGTGTAATTATCGGGTTTTTGAAGTAACTGCCCGCATTGCCGATTTGGGCTGGGTCGGGCAATTTGCGCTGGCGCACATTGATCACCGCCTGCGCGACATTCTGCAGGGTGGCTGCGAGGCCAAGCGTGGCTAGCTCGTTTTCAATATCGCCATAGCTGGTTTTGGTTTGATGCGCTTTGGGTAGGCGGAAAGCCACTTCCAGAATGCACCAATCCTTGCCGCCAGCCTGCTTGAAGATACTATCGCGATACGCAAAGTGGCAATCTGCGTGGTCAAACTGGCGGATTTCGCCACTGTGCAAATGAATCGCGGTCAGCTGGTGAAAATAATCCTTGATCTCAACGCCGTAAGCGCCAATGTTCTGCACTGGCGATGCGCCCACCGTGCCGGGGATGAGCGACAGATTCTCCAACCCACCCCAGCCTTGCGCCAGCGTCCACTGGACAAATTCATGCCAGTTTTCACCCGCTTGCGCGGCAACGTACCAAGCGGCATCATCTTCGGCCTGCAGGGTTTTGCCGCGCAAATCCATTTTTAACACCAGCCCGTGAACCAGCTCAGGCAAGACCAGATTTGATCCGCCACCCAGAATATACCACGGCAAGGCTCGCAGTTGAGCGTCGGCAATGCAAGCCTGCAGCTGGTCAATGGTGGTAATGGCCACAAAGTGCTCGGCGTGTGCTTGCAAACCAAAGGTGTTGAGCTGGGTGAGCGGGTGATGGGTCTGGATCTGTGGCATTGGCGACGGGTGAGTGGATGATGATAGGCAGTTGCATATTATCCTCTAGCTGGTGCCGACTTTGAAGAGGAAATACGTGATAGGGGTATTGTATTGTGGGTTTTATTAATATTGAATTTGATGGCCATACCCCTGTTGATTTTTAAGGGCGATTGCCCAAGTGCCAGCGGGCACAGTACCATTTGGTTTCTTGTGGCCCCACTTCGACCAAGACGCTGCCAAATTTGGATAGCCACCGCGGATAGGGGCCCGCCAATTGCACAAAGGCAAACCCCATACGTGATTCAATGTTTTTCTTGACGTCTGCCAGTGGTTTTTTAATCAGCGCGCCGACCATGAGGGCACCTGACTCGGGTACGTTCACAAACACTTCTTCGGTTTGATTGCCTGCCAGATCGGCTTTCTGGGCATCGAACCATTCGGCTTCACCCCAGGTCCGGATGGGTTGCTGCAAATATTGGCGGAAATAGCTGCGCCAATAATCGGTCGACCATTCGCTGCGGCAGGCTAGGGCGTTTTCAACTTTGTCGCCAAAGTGGCTGGGAACGGCTGCGTGAGCGTTGAGTATAAAAAAAGCCACCGCAAGGCCGAATAAAATCGTGGATTTCAATCGACTCATGGGTGGCTCCTTACTCACTGGCACTATGCGTTGATAGATAGTGGCCTAATGATGGGCGATTAGCCGCTGTTACGCAAACCGGCGGCCACACCATTGATGGTGAGGTGAACGGCGTGGCGCAATTCTTCACTATCATCGCCAGCGCGGATGCGCTTGAGTAACTCAACCTGCAGGTGGTTGAGCGGGTCAAGGTAAGGCAGACGGTTGTCCAGGCTACGTGCCAGCATCGGGTTATCGCCCAGCAACTCTTCGTGGCCGGTAATGGCCAGTACAGCATCGACCGAGCGCTGCCATTCATCCTTGATGCGACCAAAGATACGCTTAGCAACGTCCTGATCCTGCACCAGTTCCGAGTAGCGAGCGGCAATCGCGATATCTGACTTGGCCAAAACCATTTCCATATTCGAGATGGTAGTCTGGAAGAATGGCCAAGTTTTGTACAGATGATTCAGCGTTTGCAGGCCTTCATCACCCGCTTCGGCGAGATATTCGCTGATCGCAGCACCAAAACCGTACCAGCCTGGCAGCATCAAGCGACATTGCGACCATGAGAAGACCCAAGGAATCGCGCGCAAATCGGAAATACTGCTGGTGTTTTTACGTGCAGACGGACGCGAGCCGATATTCAGATTCGGAATTTCCTTAATCGGTGTGGCTTCAAGGAAGTAGGTAATGAAATCAGGCGTTGCGTAAACCAGATCGCGGTAGAAGCGATAGGCGGCGTTTGATAGACGCTCCATCAAAGCGCGGCGTGCAGTCGGGTCAACGTCGTATGGCAGCGGGAAGCTGGCGTCCAGCGTGGCAGCGACCAGAATCTCCAGATTGCGACGACCCACTTCACGATCAGCATACTTGGCTGTGATCACTTCGCCTTGTTCGGTAATCCGAATCTGGCCATTTACCGAGCCAATTGGTTGCGCCAGAATCGCATCGTAAGCTGGGCCACCGCCACGGCCTACCGTGCCGCCACGGCCGTGGAACAGACGTAGTTTGATGCCCGCCTGATTGAAGACATCAACCAGCGTCAATTCGGCTTTATACAATTCCCAGTTGGAAGTGAGGTAGCCACCGTCTTTATTCGAATCCGAATAGCCGAGCATTACTTCCTGCACATCGCCACGGCACGACAGCAATTGACGCCATTGTGGAATCGCAAACAGCGCCGTCATGATTTCGCCGCTGGCGCGCAAGTCACCCGTGGTTTCAAACAGCGGAATGATGTTGACCTTGCTGCGTACGGTGGGGGCCAGCGAAACCAGACCAACGTCGTTCAGTAGGACGGCAACTTCCAGCATGTCGGACACTGACGCACAATTGGAAATAATATAGTTAGGCAAAACGGCTTCGCCATAACGTGCCTGAATTTCTGCCGCCGCTTTCAGGATATCCAACTCTTGTTGTACATCCGGGCTGTATGAAACGTCATGTGGGCAAATCAGCGGACGCGGGCTCGCCAACTCGCGCAGCAAAACCACGCGGCGGCTGTTTTCATCCAGCGCCATATACTCTTCCAGACCTGCGCGGTTGAAGAGTTCGCTGATCATCTTTTCATGCAAGCCAGCAAACTGGCGCATATCGATTGGAGCTAGGAAGAAGCCAAAAACCGATACGGCTCGTTGCAGGCGACGTAGACGACCGCCTGCCAGTTTGCTTGCGCCATGGGCTTTCAAGGAACGGGCAATAATGGCCAGATCGGCTCCAAGCTGATCGGCATTTTCGTAAGGCTGTGCGTGAGCGACATCATGCAACTGATGGTGGAAGGTGCCGATTTGAATCGCAGTAGCAAAGATACGCGATGCAATCGCGGTCACCGCCAGGCGATAAGGCTCTTCGGTTTTGCGTGCCACGTCATCAGTTGCTGTTGCGGCCAGAGCCGACAAATCCTGATCAACCTGCACCAGCCGTGTTGACATCGATAGCTCGCTTTCGAGCTTCAGACATTGTTGGTAGTAGTAATCAAGTGCTACACCTGCCTGGCGTGATACGGCATAACGCATCACGTCAGCGGTGACAAATGGGTTACCGTCGCGATCACCACCAATCCAGCTGCCGACTTGAATGAAGTTGGGCAGGTTGACCTGCTCACCGGTCATTTCTGACAAACGATCTTCCATATCCTGATACAGACGTGGAATTTCGTGCAGGAAGGTGTTGCGGAAGTAGGTGGCACCGTTTTCGATTTCGTCTTGTACAGTCAATTTGACGGTACGAACTTCACGGGTTTGCCACAAAGTCAGCATCACGCGTTCCATCGCTTCCCTGTTGGCGGCGATTTCTTCTGGCGTCATCTGGCTGCGGTCACGCTGAGTGAGCAAGTCAGCCAAGGCGCGGTGGCATTCCAGAATAGTCTTGCGTTTGACTTCGGTCGGGTGCGCAGTCATAACCGGCGCAATCAGCGTGTCGGCCAGCATGGACAGAATTTCGGATGGTTTGACGTTACGATCAGTCAATGTTTCCAGTACGGCTGAAATGCTGCCACGCTGCGCTTTTGAACCCGCAATTTTGTGGGCACGGCGGCGGCGATTATGGTGCAAATCCTCTGCTATATTGGACAAGTGCGAGAAATAACTGAACGCTCTGACCAAGGCCATCGTGGTGGGCATGTCCAGAGTGGACAATGAACGCGCTAGCGCTTTGCCAGCGTCAGGGTCATGTGCCTGAACGTAGCGAACAGCAAGCTCACGAATCGATTCGATTTGCTCTGCGGTGGCCGAACCGGCCTGTTCGCGAATAGTGTCAGACAACAAGGCGGCGAGCAGATCCAAATCACGCTTGAGCGGTAGATCCTTTTCAGCAATAGGTTCGATCACAGACATGGCAATCCAATTTCGGCAAATTCAAGACAAAAAAATTTTGAGCATTCTATCAAAAACTCATGATCTCTGCCGCTGATTCAAGCAGAAACTTTCGACGGAAATCTTCATGGCCGCGTATCCATTTTATTTGACTAGTGTTTTTGCCGAGAAAGCGAGTGCAGGTGACCCTTTGGTCGTTTTTGATGTAGTGGCCTGGCCTGATGAGCAGGTACTGCAAATGATGGCTTACCAAATGTGTGGCGAGGTGGCCTTTCTGAATCGTACTTCGGGTGAGGTGCGTTTTTTTCATCCGCAGTTTCAATTGCCATTTTCGGCTAAGGGTCTCTTGGGAGCAGCCTTGGTTTGCAGAGAACTAGATGACAGCAATCAGCCCCAACTTAGCTGCGCAACAGGCAGCTATAGCTTATTCGTCGATGCCGATGGTGTCACTTTGCAGTCTACGGCTGGGAGAACCCGCCCGGCCTCCCGTGGACAGGTTGAGATTGCTTATGCGCTGGGAATTGAAAGCCATGAGATTCTAGCCCCGGTGCAATTTGTCGATGCCGGTTCAGAGCAATTAATGGTTCAGGTTCGATCTAGGCAGACCGTACTTCAAGCCCGCCCGCATTCTGCACTACTGGCTGAATATGCCGATACCCCAAAACAAATCGCGCAAGCCGTGATTTGGCACCGTGATGGAGACATTGTGTTGATGCGAAGTTTTACGGCAGATCATTTCAGCATTTATGAAAATTTTGGCGATGGCAGTGCAGCACTCAATCTGGCCAGCGCTTATCTCGCGAATGGTGGTCGTTTGCCATTTAACGTCAAGATCGAGCAAGGTCATACAATTGAAAAATTAATTAGTCGCTTGTCCCTTATTTTTTTACAAATTGATACTAAGCTTGATTTACATATGCGGGGGAAAGTGCTGCTTTTGGGATCTGGTGAACTAAAAGCATAAGACAATCCTAATGTTTGGTTGTATTGTTGCAAAATTATTATGTTTGACTACAGCGTTGGGAGCAGACTATGTCACTTAAATTGAAAGCGTGGGCTTTGTCGGTAGGCGTGCTCATCGCCCTGATCGCCGTTATGGTGGTGGGCTTGAGCACGATGCGTGATATGAGCAATAAGGACAACCGCGCGCGTATCGAGCAGTTGATGACCAGTTCTTATCTGACGATTGTTCAGCTGGAGAATCTGGCTGCAAGCGGCAAACTTTCGGAAGAGCAAGCCAAGGCCATTGCCACCCAAATTCTGCGTGAAAACAAATACCATAAATCAGAATATGTTTATGTGACCGATGAAAATCTGAAATTCATCGCCGCTCCGCTAGACCCGCAAATTCACGGCAAAGCATTCAATGAAGTACTGCAAGATGAAAAAGGCAATGGCATTGGAGACATTGTGGCTGCTGCGATTCAAAAATCGGGTGGTGCACTGACCGAATATCCTTGGACTTCAATCCGTGATGGCAAAGTCGTCCAGCTGTTGTCTGTGGCACAAAAAACGCCACGTTGGGGCTGGATTGTTGGTAACGGAGTTAGTTTTGCCGAAGCCGATGCTCGGTTCTGGAGTGAGGCTCGCTGGCAAGTCATTATCTGTCTGGTTGTTGCCGCTATTGTCGCATTTTTCATGCTGACGGCAGTTCGCCGCATTCTGAATGATCTGGGTGGTGAGCCGGCTGAAGTATTGAAACTGGTTCAATCGGTTGCTGATGGCAACTTGCAAGAAACGCGTGAAGTGCAAGGTGCTTCCGAGCATAGTATTTATGGGTCGGTACTGCGGATGCGCTCTTCTTTGCGTGGCGTGTTGACCCAATTGTCTCAGGCCGTGAGTACGCTGCACCATACCAGTGATGATATTGTGTCGCGAGCCCAAGACAGCAATCGCCTGATTGAAGCGCAAGGCAGCGCAGCCACTCGTATCGCACAAACCGCCGAACATTTTGCCGAGCAAACCCGCTCAGCAGCCGAACAGGCCTCGACTGCTCGCCAGCAAAGCGAATCTGCAACGCAAATTTCTGCCAAAGGTTTAACGGTGATTTCTTCTGCGGTTAATCGCTTTGCCGATATCGAGCAAGCAGTAGGTGATACCCAAAGCAGCATTGATGATTTGGCTCAGCGCGTTTCCAGTATCTCGGCGGTCATTGCCGTAATTCGTGATGTAGCAGATCAAACTAATCTCTTGGCACTGAACGCTGCAATTGAAGCTGCCCGTGCAGGTGATATGGGTCGCGGTTTTGCGGTGGTCGCCGATGAAGTCCGAAAACTGGCTGAGCGAACCAGTGCTGCGACACAGGAAATCGGCCAAACAATTACTGCCGTTCAGGGAAGTGGGCAGAATGCCAAGAGCCGTATGGACGATATGTTCATTCAGTTGAAAGAAGGTATTCGCCAGGCCAAAGAAGGTGGTGAAGCAGTGAAAGCCATTCGCCAGGAGACAGAGGCCACCTCGGTTGTTGTTGGTGCGATTGGCCATGCCTTGTCCGAGCAAGTAGGGGCCAGTATGCAGATTCGAAATGATGTGGATGAAGTGGCGCAGTCTTCCAGTGGCACAATGTCAGCCGCGCAAGGCACAGTGGGCGCAGCTCATTCAATCAAATCTGTCTCTACCCAACTGGCTGGTCTGGTTCAGAAATTCAAGCTCTAAACAAGCAGTTTGCCAAACAAAAAAGCCCGCAGATCTTGCGGGCTTTTTTATGTTCTGATTACTTAGCGACTTGTTCTTTTGTTACTTCATCCGCAGTGCCAATGACGGCATCGGGTGGTAGTTGCTGAGCGTGCAAGATCCAGCTGCGTGCAATTTCATAAAAGACTGTGAGTAGTACGGGGCCAATAAAAACTCCAAGCATACCAAAAGCCATCGCACCACCTAGAACGCCAAACAGTATAAGGATAAAGGGGAGTTTGCTACCCTTGCCGATCAAGAGTGGCTTAATCACGTTATCAGCTGAGCTCACCACCAGCAGCATCCATGCCGCCAGAAAAATGGCCCAAGCAATGTCGCCTTGATGATACAACCAGGCCGCTGCTGGTAAACCCAGTAAAACCGGACCGCCCGGCAATAAGGCTAGAATGAAGCTCGCAAAACCTAATGACATGGCATTGGGTACACCTGCCAGCAAATAGGCAAACCAAGCCAGCACGGCCTGGGCCACCGCAGTACCCAGAAAACCGTACACCACCCCCTTGGTCGACCCCACAGACACGGTGAGCAATTCCGCACTGCGCTCACCAGCCACCCGTTCCATCAGGCCGCGTACCCAATCGCGAATATGCTCGCCATCCTGATAGATGAAAAAAGCAATAAATAGGCTCATCAGCATCATGATCAGCCCGCCACCCACTTCACTGGCAATGACAATCAGCCATTGGGTTACAGGGGCAATCATGCTGCGTATCATCGACATGGTTTTGGCATCATGAGCGCCTAGCCCTAGCCAGAATTCATTGATCGCTTCGCCCGCCAGCGGCAAGGTGACTAGCCATTCGGGTAAGGCAGGCCAGCCTGATTCAAAGCTGTTGCGCACATTGGCAATAAAGTTCACGCCAACATCTGCAAAATCACTGGCGGCATAAATGATCGGAAGCATCAAAAAAATACACATCAGGCTGAGCAACAACACCGCAGCCAGCGCGCGTCGGCCATGCAGCTTTTTGACAAAAAACAGATAAGGGCGCCAGGTCGAAAGTACCAGAATTGCAGCCCATAAGCTTGCAGCCAGAAAAGGTTTCATGATTGCAAACACGGTAAAACAAAGTAATACCAAAGCGCCCAAGGCAACAAGGGGCTCAATCAGTTCGGCAGTTTTGATCTTCATGGAAGTAGAGGCGTGGTGGATTTGCTGACAGCATAGCGTAAAAAATGACTGCCATTACAGAAATGAAAGCTGGGTATTTAGCGTATTGATTGCGGGTTTGAACAAAACTCACCTTTCGCCGATCGTTATTACAAAAGTAACGCTCGGATATAGCCTTTAATTCTGGATGTTCGTCAAACCCAGATACTCCGATTGCGCGGGCTGGTGATACAAGGTGTATCCCAAGCCAGCGCGTTTTGCTGCAGGGTATTTAAGGCATCCAGCCCCTTGAGGATTTGGGCAAAGTCTCCGGCCACTGGGCACTGGATGGTGAGTGTCGTACCAGTACGTGGATGCGTGAAGCCGAGGGAGGTGCAGGCCAGCAGCAACCGATCTACTTCAAACGCTTCGGCAAATGCCCGATTGTGGCGGCCTTTGCCATAAGTGCTGTCGCCTACAATCGGATGGCTCAAATGTTTCAAGTGTCGCCGGAGCTGATGGCGGCGACCCGTGACCGGATTGAGCGCCAGCAGGGCGTAGCGGCTGGTGGGGTATTTATCAATTCTCCAATCCAGCGTGAACTGGGCCAGCGAGCGATACTGCGTTTGTGCGTCCTGCGGTGTTTTACGATCCGTCGCGCAACGCTCGTCCATATCATCTTGCTGAACCGACAATGGGTAATCAATTATGCCGTCATTGCTTGGCCAGCCACGCACCAAAGCCAGATAATGTTTATCTACGCGCCGATTGGCAAAGGCTTCGCCCATCAGTTTGGCCATTTCCGGATTCAAGGCAAACAGCAAAGTGCCTGATGTGGCCTTGTCCAGCCGGTGAATCGGAAAAACGTGCTGGTCAATCTGGTTGCGTAATTGTTGCAGGGCAAATTGCGTTTCAAAAAAATCAAGATCGGTTTTGTGGACCAGCAAATGACTGGGTTTGTGAATGGCGATTAATTCATCATCGCGGTAGAGTATGGGTAACATGCTGTCAATTGACCGAAGGTACTTTTTTGTCAGAAATTATTGTACTATTCTTAATTATTTCTTACGTTTTTGGTGTTGGAAATGGCATTAGAGCTCAAGCAAATGATTTACAGATGCAGCCATGCCTATCCGGAGCTGGACGGCGATCATAGAAAGGAGCATCTGGCTGATTTGATGCACAACTCGCTCGGCTATATGTGTCCCGCCTGTTGCCGTGCCGAATTTCAACTGCTCGATCTCGATTGCCAAGCATATGCCAATCTGGTGCAAATGTCGTCTGATATGAGTGCATTTGTGATCGAGGTGACGCAGGTCATTAGCCCGTTTAGCGAAATTCTGGCACTCAATGATTATCAGCAACGTGCACCTTTGTTTGATGAGTTAAATCTGCAGAGTGAGCCGCTGGATTTGCCACATTCGGTTTGGCGCAAAGAATTCTGGTTTGCCAATAACACCGACCCCATGCATGTGGTCGTCTTGATGGAGCATGTCAAACAGGAAATCGACTGGTTGGCGGCCTATATGCCATCGGGCAAGTTTACGGCGCACTTTAGTCAATTTATTGAGCCAGTCTAATTTAAACCAGATCTCTCACCTGCTTGACCCTAACGCAATTAACCCCCAATTGAGGGTTGATTGCATTTCATGGGTATATCCCCAGACCTATTTTGCAATAAGCTTTGGGTGAATATACCCCGACTTTTTCTGAATGTTCTGCTGATTGCTTGTTTCAGGCAAACGTGAGTACTTCGGTCAGCGGCTTTCTGGGCTTTTGTGGCCAGTTATTGTCTGCAGCTTGGCCAATTGCGATGAGCATAACCGGAATTTCATGCTCGGACAGGCCAAATTCCTGTGTGATGGCATCTGCGTCAAAGCCGATCATCGGGCAGCTTGCCAGCCCCATGCCCTGAGCCGCCAGCATCAGCGTCATCGCCGCCAGTGAAGCCGAGCGGATGGCCTCATCACGCTGTCGCTGTGGCTGATTGTGATAGCCCTCGCTGGCGTAATACACCATTGTATCGAGCAAGTCTTGCGTAAAAATTCCGGCACTGACGCTCGGAGCCAGAGTGCGGGCCAATTGCTGATGCAAGTCCAGCCGCCCGCAGACAATAAAAGTCACCGCCGCATCGACTACTTTTTGCTGGCCATAAGCGTGTTGCAGCAACTTTTGTTTGCTAGTGCTGGAATGAACCGCAATAAATTGCCAGTTCTGCCCGTTGTAAGCGCTGGGTGCCAGTGTGGCAAGCCTGACCAGCTCGGCAATGTCGGCTTCGTTCAAGCGCTGGGCAGGATCGAAATAATTGCAGGAAAATCGCTGTTCAAGCAGGGTTTTGATGGGCATGGTGAGCTCCTTAAGGCTGGGTTGAGTGGGCTGATTCAAGCTCTGTGCTCGAACTGATCCATTGCGTGATGCGTTGCTGGCTTAGCTGGACGTTGCGGTGAATTTCATCAATTTGCTCGCCTGCCACACATTCCAGATAAACGTGGCCGCTAAACTGGTAACGGGCAAAACCTTGCAGCAAGGCCGGAAAATCGACGCAGCCGTCACCCGGATTGAGCTGAACCGTCGGGCCTGCTGGCCCGGCAAGATAATCCTTGATAATCAGATTGCCGCTGAACGGCGCCAGCAGTGCCAGGCAATCTTCGGGCTTGATCTGCCCCTGGCTGTAATACAGCAGATTGCCGGGGTCAAAGCTGAGCATGAAAACATCAGACTGGAGTATCTCTTTCAACGCTAGTAGCTGCTTGGGCTGTGTACTTATGCCGCCATGGGGTTTAATCGTGATACTGATGCCGGCTTCTTGCGCCATCGGCGCAATGGCCTCCATCAGGGCCAGATAGCCGGGCAGCAACGCGGGTGATTCGCAGCCGAAATCCAGCAAAGCGCTCGCCCCCAGTTGGTGAGCGTTCGCAATCAGGCGCTGGTATTGAGCAATGCTTTTGCTTTGCGCCTGACTCGCTGGCCATTCGCCTGCCAGCAGCAGCGATGGATTAAGCCCCGCATTGGCGCAAGCCAGACGTGCAGCTGCAATGTCGGCTGCGCTGCTGTCCGAAGTGACGGCAATGGCCGGGCCATGATTGCTCTGGTTATAAAACACGGCCACATCGTCAAATCCTGCCGCAGCAATCATTGCGCAAGCCTGGGTAAAAGAAAGGGCCTGATAGGGGCGGCTGGTGCAGGATAGATGCATGTTGGTTTTCTGCTAAAAGGAATAAATGGATTGTTATGTAAATCAATTGATTGATAAATGCGGCTAGAATTAGTTAATTGTTAATTTTTGGTTAGTAATGATGGATAAACTGCGTTGCATGGCGGTGTTTGTGGCTGTGGTTGAGCAGGGCGGGTTTAGTGCCGCAGCTCAGGCGCTGGCTATTTCGGCCGTGATGGTGGGTAAATATATTCAGCAACTGGAAACCCAGCTGGGAACCAGACTGATCGAGCGCACCACGCGCAGGCAAAGCCTGACGATGGCGGGCATCAACTACTTTGATAATTGCAAGAAAATATTGGAGCAGGTGCGCTGGGCAGAAAGCTCGATAGAAAGCCTGCAAGTGGCGCCGCAAGGTTTGCTGCGGGTCAGCGCCCCGGTGAATCTAGGCGCGATGTTGATCGCACCTTTGCTGGCTGATTACCTGGCGCAATACCCGCAAGTGAAACTGGAGCTGATCTTGAGCAATGCCCGTGTTGATCTGATTGAAGACGGTTTTGATCTGGCCATCCGCACTGGCGCACTGAGGGATGCCAATCTGGTTGCGCGCGCCTTGCCCGACTACCGCATGCTGCTGTGTGCGTCTCCTGCCTATTTGCAACAGCACGGCACGCCGCAGTCGCCAGCTGATCTGGCGCAGCATCATTGCCTGACTCATCTGGTTTGGGGGCATCGGCAGGGCTGGCCTGAGCCGCTGCAGCTTAATCAGCAAGCTTGGCCGACAAAAAGCCGTCTGGCCTGCAATGACAGCCAGGCATTGCGGCAAGCTGCGCTGCACGGAGCGGGGATTGTGCTGCAGCCTGAAGTGTTGCTAGCCGAAGATATTCATGCCGGGCGATTAATACCGCTGTTGCCCGATTTTTTGCCGCCAGCCTTGCCGGTTCATTTATTGTATTTGCCCGATACCAGACCAAGACCCAAGCTCACCAGTCTGGTTGATTATCTGCTGGCGCAATTGCCGCGCCAGCTATAAACCATCAGCCATGCGCTCAGTTCAGTGCAAAGCGGCCTTTGCCTGCGGCTTTGGCCTGATACATGGCGGCATCGGCTTTGGCCAGTAACAACTCGGACGCCAGTTCATCGCCGCTGTGGGTCAGCGCAATACCAATGCTGCTGCTCAGTTGCACGCTGTGGCCATCGATAAGGCAGGGCACCGCTAGTTGCTCCAAAATCCGCTGGGCAACCTGTATTGCACCACTGTCATTGTCTCCTAGGTTTTCCAGAATCATTGTAAATTCATCGCCAGCCAGGCGGGCGACGGTATCGGTTTCGCGGCTGGCTGCGCTGATCGTTGCGGCAAAATATTGCAAGACCTTGTCGCCAAACTCGTGCCCATGTGCATCGTTCAGTTGTTTGAAACCATCTAGGTCAAGAAACAGCAAGGCCATTGGCTGTTGATGCCGTTTGGCGCGGGCAATCGCGGCATCGAGCGCTAGCATAAAAGCGCGCCGGTTGGGCAGGCCGGTGAGCTGATCGTGCGAGGCTTCAAACGCTAGCTGGTTTTCCAGCTGTTTGCGCTGGGTGATGTCCTGCACCTGAATATAAAAACCAGTGACTTTGCCAAGCTCATCAATATGGGGAATAAAATCGACGTGAACTTGCTGGCAGCCTTGCAAGGTGTTCAATTCGCTATCAAAAGCCACCTGCTCTCCGGCCAGTACCCTGTCCATATACGGGCTGATTTGCAGATGGGTTGATTCTTCGAGCAGATCGGTGACCCGCATCGCCAGCAAGGCTTCGGCGCTAATACCAAACCAGTCCTGAAACACCTGATTGATAAAGAGATAACGCAATGAGGTATCGACATAGGCAATCAGCGCCGGCAAATGGTCGGTCACTGCTTTGAGTAGCCTGCGATGTTCCAGAATTTCCTTTTTTGCCGCTTCGCGCACTGACACATCTTGCACAAATGCATCGACCAGACGCTGCTCGCCAATCCGGTTTTCGCTCAGCGTCAGCTCGGCAATGAATTCTTCACCATCTTTGCGGCAAGCCACAATTTGCAGCCGCCGACCCAATGTGCCGCTTTGTCCGTGCTTCAGATAGCGCTTGAGCTCTGCCCAGTATGGACGGCGTCGCCGGGCGGGGATGATCATGTCGCCTGCTTTTCTGCCCAGTGCTTCTTTGCGTAACCAGCCAAACATCTGCTCGGCAGCAAGGTTCCAAGCGATGATCTGGCCATTCTGATCAATTTCAAGAAAGGCATCGACGGCATTTTCCAGCGTAATCTGGAATCTTTCTTTTTCCGCCTGCAGCTCTTGCTGGATTTCAATCCGCTTTTCCATCTGATGATTCAGCTGGCTGATCGCCACCGCCATTTCGGCCGTGCGTATCTCGACACGTTGCTCCAGATTATGGCGCAAATCGGCCAGGGCAAACTCGGCCTGTTTACGGGCATCAATGTCTGAGAGCACCGAGATAAAGTGCAAAGGCTGGCCTTGCGCATCACGCATCAGTGACACGGTGAGCTCAACCCAGACGATCTGGCCATTAGAGCGGATATAACGTTTTTCCAGCGTATAAGTCGCAATATCGCCCCTGACCAGCTGATTGAGGTACTGTAAATCGGTGTGCAGATCGTCAGGATAAGTGATCTGTTGAAAGGTTAATGACTGCATTTCCTGCTGGTCATAGCCCACCAGTTTGCACAGGCTCTGATTGACTTTAAGCCATTGCCCCTCAGGGGAAACCAGTGCTATGCCGACTGCGGCCTGAGCAAACACTTTTTGAAAAATTTCTTCCGCACTGGCCAAGTGCCGCTCGACCTGATTAATGTGCTGGTCGTTTTCCCGTGTCTGAAAATAGGTTTGCACCATGACGGCAAAATCGTGCAGATCGGCTTTTTCATCATCAGAAAAAGTGCGTGTCCGGGTGTCAATCAGGCATAGCGTACCCAGCGCATGGCCTTGTCGCGAGCGGATTGGATAGCCCGCGTAAAAGCGCACAAAGGGATAGCCAGTGACGGCGGGATTATCGGCAAAGCGCTCATCTTCATGCGCATCAGGAACAATCAATGCCCCCCAATGCAATATTGCATGGGCGCAAAATGATTCCTTGCGTGAAGATTGCGTGCTATTGAGGCCCACGTTTGATTTGAACCACTGACGATCCTGATCGACCAGCGAGATCAAACAAATCGGCACATCAAAGTGGCGCGCTGCCAGCCGGGTAATCCGATCCAGCTCTTCTTCCGGCTCGGTATCCAGAACGCACAGATTGTGCAGGGTGTGCAGGCGTTCGGTTTCATTGTCGGGCGGGGCGGCTACTTGCATAGGGATATATCCGGCTCGGAGACCTTGCGCCTGGCTGGTGGCGGGGAATCCTTCAATTGATTCAAAGCGCGTTATTTTTCAAGCTGTTTTAGCACAGTTTAGGCTATCACCCTGATTGGTAAATGCAATTTGATGTATAGCCCGCGCAAGCCTAAAGTAAATCCGTAAAGCAGCAAGGCAAAAATTCCCGAGCTTACTGCTGCGCTTTGCGCAACAACTGGCATCGGGTCAGAACTTTTGACCATTATTTATTTAGCACTCATTTTCCAAAGGGGAATGCCATGTCAAATGAAGCAAAATGCCCATTTTCGGGTGTCGCCAACAAACATACGCTGACCGGTGCGCAATCGAATGCCGATTGGTGGCCCAATCAGCTTAATCTGAAAATCTTGCACCAGCATTCATCCAAATCCGATCCAATGGGCGATGCATTTGACTATGCCGCCGAATTCAAAACGCTGGATCTGGACGCCGTAGTGAGTGATCTCAAAGTCCTGATGACCGACTCTCAGGACTGGTGGCCGGCCGACTGGGGGCACTATGGCGGTTTGATGATCCGTATGGCCTGGCACGCTGCGGGTACTTACCGCATTCACGATGGTCGTGGCGGTGCAGGTACTGGCAATCAGCGTTTCGCGCCGCTCAATAGCTGGCCTGATAATGGTAATCTGGATAAAGCCCGCCGTCTGCTGTGGCCGATCAAGCAAAAATACGGCAAAAAATTATCCTGGGCCGATTTGATGATTCTGGCTGGCAATGTCGCGCTAGAGTCGATGGGCTTTAAAACTTTTGGTTTTGCCGGTGGTCGCCCTGACATCTGGGAGCCTGAGGAAGACATTTACTGGGGGATGGAAAAATCCTGGCTGGCGACCAGTGACAAACCCAATAGCCGCTATTCGGGTGATCGAGAGCTGGAAAATCCGCTTGCCGCTGTGCAGATGGGCTTGATCTATGTGAATCCCGAAGGCCCGGACGGCAATCCTGACCCTGTTGCGTCTGGCCGCGATGTGCGCGAAACCTTCGCCCGCATGGCAATGAACGACGAAGAAACTGTGGCGCTGGTCGCCGGTGGCCACACCTTCGGTAAGGCGCATGGTGCTGGCGACGGCAAGCTCGTTGGGCCAGAGCCCGAAGCGGCAGGCATTGAAGAGCAAGGCCTAGGCTGGATTAACCAGTTTGGCAGCGGCAAGGGTGAGCATACGACGACCAGCGGGATCGAAGGTGCTTGGAAGCCCAATCCGACCACCTGGGACAATGGCTATTTCGACATGCTGTTTGGTTACGAGTGGGAGCTGACCAAAAGCCCGGCTGGCGCGCACCAATGGGTGGCAAAAAACTGCAAGCCCGAGCATATGATTCCCGACGCGCACAATCCGGCAAAAAAACACCCACCAATGATGACCACCGCCGATTTGTCGCTGCGTTTTGATCCGGCCTACGAAAAAATTTCGCGCCATTTCCATCAGAGTCCACAAGCCTTTGCCGACGCTTTTGCCCGCGCATGGTTCAAGCTAACACACCGCGATATGGGGCCACGCAGCCGCTATCTAGGCAAGCTGGTTCCCGCTGAAGTGCTGATCTGGCAGGATCCAATCCCTGCAGTCGATCATGCTCTGGTCGATGACAGCGATATTGCCGCTCTCAAAGCGCAGCTGCTGGCATCCGGTTTGTCGATTGCCGAGCTGGTCAATACCGCCTGGGCGTCGGCATCGACCTTCCGAGGTAGTGACAAGCGCGGTGGAGCCAATGGTGCGCGCATCCGTCTGGCACCGCAAAAAGACTGGGCAGTGAATCAGCCTGCGCAATTGGCGCGTGTTCTGGCCAAGCTCGAAGGTATCCAGCAAAACTTTAACGCCAGCGCCAGCGGCGGCAAAAAAGTATCGCTGGCCGATCTGATTGTGCTCGGTGGCTGTGCCGCAGTTGAAGCGGCCGCCGCCAAAGCCGGTGTGACAGTGAGCGTACCTTTTGCGCCGGGTCGCGCCGACGCCAGCCAGGAGCAGACCGACGTTGATTCATTCAAAGTGCTTGAGCCGCAAACCGATGGCTTCCGCAATTTCAGCAAACCGGGCCTGGAAGGTGCGGCAGCGGAGTCGCTGATCGACAAAGCGCAATTGCTGACTTTGACTGCGCCGGAAATGACTGTTCTGATCGGCGGCTTGCGTGTGCTGAACGCCAACGCTGGTCAGAGCCCGCACGGTGTGCTGACCAAACGCGCCGAGGTGTTGAGCAATGACTTTTTTGTCAATCTGCTCGATATGAGCACCAAATGGCAGGCCAGCGCGAGTGCAGGCGTACTCGAAGGTCGGGATCGTAAAACGGGCGAGCTTAAATGGACCGGCACACTGGCTGATCTGGTCTTTGGCTCCAATTCGCAGCTGCGCGCACTGGCCGAGGTGTATGCGGCTAGCGATGCACACGGCAAGTTTGTCGATGATTTTGTCGCCGCCTGGAGCAAGGTGATGAATCTGGATCGCTTCGATCTGGCCTGATTGCGTTGCTGTTAATGCTGGTGCCGGGGCGTAATCCCCCACCAGCCTCTCTCACCATTACGGTGTCCACAAGCTGATGCTGGCTGCAAAGCCGCATCAGCTTTTTTTCGTCTGCAGCGGATGGGAAAATCAGACGGGCATCATATGGGGGAAACCAGCCTGTTCAATTTCACCGTCGCCAGTTACCATCGTTTGATGAATCCAAAACCATCACTGCAGTCTTTCAAGGCCGGTTTTCTGGCTACTTTGCCGATGCAACTGGGCGTTGCGCCTTTCGGGCTGATTTTTGGCACGCTGGCCGCGCCTTCAGGCCTGCCGCCGTGGGCCGCGCTGGCGATGTCGGTATTTGTCTACGCTGGATCGGCGCAATTTCTGGCGCTGACGCTGCTTGCCGCCAGCGCCAGCTGGCCGGTGATTGTGCTGACGACGCTGGTGGTCAATCTGCGTCATGCGCTTTATAGCGCCACCTTGCAAAGCCCGCTGTCGTATTTGCCATTCTGGCGGCGGGCCGCTCTGGCGTATTTTCTGACCGACGAAACATTCGCCGCCGTGCAATCGGGGCTGAATCAGAACGCCCAGCCCATTGGCGCGTATATGCTCGGCTCTGGCGTCTGTAATTGCGCGACCTGGATTATTTTTACCGCGCTGGGCATTGTGCTGGGGCAGGCTGTGCCGCAAATTCAGCACTGGGGGCTGGAGTTTGCGATGGTCGCCACCTTTACCGGCATCGTCGTTTCCATGCTGGTCTCGCGTGCGCAGTGGATTGCCGCCTTGTGCGCTGGCGCGACCGCGCTGCTGGCGGCGGGGCTGCCGTATAAGCTGGGGCTGATTCTGGCGGTGATTGTTGGGGTGAGTGCCGGTATGCTGGCGGCACGTACCGAGCCGCTCGCCCATTCACCTTCTGCTTGATACCTGCCGATGTATTGCGCTGTAGAATAGATAAGGATTTCTCTGTATGGATATACCCTCGTTATTGTTAATGTTGCTGGGCATGGCGGCGGTGACGTACGCCTTGCGATTGGTGTTTTTTCTGCCCGGCGTGGGTGATCGCTTGCCGCCGCGTTTGCGTCAGGCCATGACCTATGTACCCGTTGCGGTATTAACGGCGATTGTCGTGCCTGAGGTTTTTTTGACGAAAGGTCAATTGAATACCGATCTGCTCAATCCGCAGTTATGGGGCATGCTAGCCACAGGCGCGGTGATGTGGAAAACGGCTCGGCTGCTGCTGGCCATTGGCGCGGGGATGGTGGTGTATTACGCAATCCGGCTGCTGATCGCTTGAACGAGGGTTTGAACTAGGGTTTGGCTGGATTGGGTGAAGGTAGAAAGCTGACAAGCTGCGCGTCAAATCAGGTAAAATAGTGAAATTCGTAAATCATTCAACGGCTTTGCTCAAGCGAGATAGCGCTTTGATCAAGGCCGTTTTTATTCGAACCGGTTTTATCCGAACAGTTTGTATTAGAACACTCAAAAGGCAGCATCAATACCATGGCACAAAAAACGTCATTTACCACGCTCGAACAACTCACGCCGGACTGGCACGACAATCTGGCTGGCTTGGGCTACGAGTTTATGACACCGATTCAGGCCGCCAGCCTGCCGCTGGTGCTGGAAGGGCGCGATCTGATCGCCAAGGCCAAAACTGGTAGCGGCAAAACGGCGGCTTTTGGGATTGGCGTGCTGCACAAGCTCAATCTCACGCTGTTCCGCCCGCAGGCGCTGATTTTGTGCCCAACGCGCGAATTGGCCGATCAGGTCAGCAAAGACTTGCGTCGCTTAGGTCGCCATTTGCCCAATTTGAAAATTTTAACTTTATGTGGCGGCACGCCGCTGGCGCCACAGGCCGCCTCGTTGGCGCACGGTGCGCATGTGGTGGTTGGCACACCGGGCCGGATTCAGGACCATTTGCACAAAGAAACGCTGATCGTCAAACAAGTCAGTACGCTGGTGCTCGACGAAGCCGACCGTATGCTCGATATGGGCTTTGGCGGTGAAGTGCAGGATGTGATCGGCTTTCTGCCCAAATGGCGGCAAACGCTGCTGTTCTCAGCAACCTACCCGGAAGGCATCCGCAAACTCTCAAGCAGCATTCAGCGCAGCCCAGTCGAAGTGACGGTTGAGGCGCTGCACGATCAATCGTATATCGTGCAAGCGGCATACGCGGTGAAAGACAACGCCGACAAGCCTGATTTGCTCAAACGCATTTTCGCCCATCATCAGCCGACCTCAAGCGTGGTGTTTTGTAATACCCGTGCCGATTGCATGGCGCTGGCTGACTCGCTGGTGGAAGACGGCTTTGACGCGATTGCGCTGCATGGCGAGCTGGATCAGCGCGATCGCGATTTAATGCTGGTGCGCTTTGCGAATGGCAGCTGCCCGATCTTGGTCGCCACCGATATGGCTGCGCGCGGGCTGGATATTAAAGAATTGTCGCTGGTGGTGAATTACGAGCTGCCGCACGACCCCGAAGTCTATGTGCATCGCATTGGCCGCACTGGCCGCGCGGGCAATAAAGGCCACGCGGTCAGCCTGGTTTCGCCAAGCCAGACCAAGCGCCAGCGTCAGATCGAAGAGTATTTGAAAACCGAGCTGCCGAAAGGGCGCGAGGACGATTTGACCATCGAAGGCGATTTTGCGCTGCCTGCGCGCATGAGCACACTGTGCTTTGACGCGGGCCGCAAACAGAAAGTACGCCCGGGCGATATTGTCGGCGCGCTGACTGGCGATGGCGGCTTGCAGTTTGAATCCATCGGCAAGATTGATCTGTTTGAATTTCAAACCTACGTCGCGGTTGATCGCTGCTATGCGACGCAGGTGATCAAGCGCCTGGGCAATGACAAAGGCAAACTCAAAGGTAAAGCGGTGAAAGTGCGCATCGTTTAAATCTTCATGGCTCATCAGGGTATACAGCTGTAAGTTAATTACCAATTGTGCTGCAGGCCTATACCCTTAAGAGCTGCTGTGCTTGCTTTGCTGCCCGACAAGACGTTCGGCTTAATTTTGCGTAAACTCAAGGCAAGCCCTTACGCAAGGTATCTGCCATGGCCACTGCGCTTTATTCCGCCAAATTAGCACGCCTGCGCGCCATGAAGCGCCGAGCTACCGGGCTGTTGATTGCCATGGCGCTGCTGCTGGTCTGGGTGATCTGGCTGCGCATGCAGTACCCGGATTGGCGCTGGCTGGGTTTTATCGAAGCCTTTGCCGAGGCCGCGCTGGTCGGTGGCCTGGCCGACTGGTTTGCCGTCACTGCGCTGTTTCGCCAGCCGATGAATCTGCCGATTCCGCACACGGCGATTATCCCGAAAAATAAGCACCGCATCGCCGATAGTCTGGGCGAATTTATCGAAGCGCATTTTCTATCCACCGAGCGCATTATGGCCAAGGTGAGTGAATTCAACCCTGCCGCGCAATTGTCTGCCTGGCTGATGCAGCCTGCCAACGCCCGCAATAGCACCGATCAGTTGGCGCTGTTATTTCATTATATTTTGCACAGCCTGAGCGAAACGCAGATGCAGCTGCGCCTACGTGAATTGCTGCGCAGCCAGCTGGGTAAAATCGATCTGTCTGCACCGGCGGCCGAGGTTTTGCAGTGGGTCAGGTACAGCGGCACACACCAGCATCTGCTTGATGCCGTGCTCAGGCATGTGGAGGCGCAATTGCAAAAGAGCGAGCTGCAGCAACATCTGGCGCAGCTGATCGCCGCCGAACTCGATTATCTGAAATGGATTGCACTGGATGAAGCGGGCGGGCGCTATCTGGCGCGCAAACTCGTCCATGCCGCGGCGCGTGAAGTGCAGGGCATGCGCGAAAATGATCAACACACCTTGCGCGTGCACTTTGATGACACGCTGGCCCAGTTGCAAGAGCGACTGAAAACCGACCCAGATCTGCAAGCGCGTCTGGCTGGCGCGCAGCAGAAAATGCTCAGCGATCCAGCCCTGATGAACACACTGGATCAAGTGTGGCTCAACGTGATCAGCATGTTGTCCGGGCAATTGAAAGAGCCTGATTCGGCGCTGCGCAGCAAGCTGGCCCAGGGCTTGAGCCATCTGGCGCAGCGTTTGGCGAACGACGAGATCCTATCCGACTGGCTCAACCGCCACGCCCGCATTGCCGCAGGCCAGCTCGTCAAACGCTACCGCCGCCAGATCGGCAATTTTATCGCCGAACAACTCAAAGCCTGGGACGACGAAGTGATGGTCGAGCGCCTGGAAGTGAACGTCGGCGTTGATTTGCAGTTTGTACGGGTGAACGGCACGCTGGTCGGTGGGCTGATTGGGGTAAGTTTATATGGCTTGCATCAGTTGCTGGTGTAGCTGACGTGGGTGAATACGCGCGGCGCGATTTAAAACGGCAATGTTCTGAGTTCCTCTTGATTCGAGTCTTTCTGCTGGATCTAGGGCTTGAGACCCCCTGTCGCCCATCGCCGAGGGAGTGGAGCGAGACAAACAGCATTACCGTTTGGCTCGCGACCGACCGAGGGAAGCCCGGAGGGCCGCAGGCGGGGGCCTGCCTTTCTTTGCTTACTTTCTTTGGCGAAGCAAAGAAAGTGAGTCCCCGTCGCGGATTGCGACTGCAAGAACACCGCGCCGAAGGCGCTAAAAACCACTCACACGTAATAAGAACATTACCTTTAAAACGTGGTCATGCCACAGGCCATGGCAAATACGGTTTTCAAGCCGCGATCGACCACGCCATCACCACCAAAATGCATAATAATCCGCGCATCGGCCGTTTTGTAATCCGAGCGCATTTCATAAAAGCGCGTGTGCAAGCCTTGCTTGCGGATATAGCGACACAGGCGCGCCGCGCTGGAATTGTCGGTGCTGAGTGCGGCCTCGGCGCAAATCAGCCCGTAAGATTGCGTATTGAGCAGCTCAACCGCCTCGTCATAGCTGCTGGCTACATCCAGCCATTCGTCCCACGGATATTCGGCGGGGGTGGAGGTAACGACCAGCGTTTTCAGGATATTTCTGGGTGGGATAGGCATGATCTGGCGCAGCAGCAGAATGTTTCACAAATTATACAAGCATGAAGCCGCGCAGCCGGTGTGATCAATATCATTGTGCCGATGAAAGTACCGGTTTTGTTTGGTGCTTTGATCGCACTTGTAATCTGTGTTTGCAGCGCATTGGGTTTGATATGCGCATTCTGCCCAGTGGTGGCATATACGTGGCATGGTATTGCTCTGTAGTCAAATTTTGAAAATGGCTAGATGGATATACCCCATCAATTGACTCAGTTGTAGCTGCTGTCTAGCTGTGTGAGCGGAAGTACAACGGGCTAAATTTAGCTTCTCCCCATCTGCCAGACCAGTACGCCTGCTGCCGCCGTGGCCAGCAAGTGCTTCAGGGTGTGACCGCTGATGAGGCCCAGTTGGTGGAACATCGCGTGGTCTTGCAGCTCGGCGATTTTGGCCAAGGCATACAGCACAATCGCTGCGCCAAAAGCGCGGCGTTGGGCGCTGCTGATCCTGGCTTGCCATTGCAGCAGCGGAATCAGAATCAGCGGCAGCATTTGTAGCAGCAGATAAGCACGCAAATCGCCCAGCCCTTGTGCCGGGCTTGGGCTGAGTAAAGCGGTGGCGGCAAAGCTAGGCCTATCGGTGTATTGCCACCACCAGACGCTCAGATAGCCCAGCAGCGCCAAAGCTGCGCAATAGATTATCTGCACGCTGCGGCGCTCGTGCTGGCCGTGGCATTCCTGCCATACTGCGGCGAGCAGGGCGACGCAGGCGATTGCAATCGGGATGCGGTCAAAAATCAGCCGCGCATTATCGGGCGCAAGGTGATACCAGCCCGAGCCAACAGCGGTTAGCAATACCGCAGCAAAAAACAGGCCATAGCCCACGCGTACGCCGGGCACCAGCTGGCGATTGAGCGCCAGCCGCAGCAGCCCCCAGCCACCGGCGAGCGCAAAGCCCAGATTGGACAGCACATCGGCGGCGTTCGGAATGCCCAGCCACACGCGGCGGTCGGCGAAATGGTGGTAGTTGGGCAGCTGCGTAATCGGGCCGTGGATCAGCATGCCCAGCGCGATGGCCGCCATAATCAGGCCGGGGAAAACTAGCGGATGATGCGTTTTCAGATTCATACTGGTCTCGCAAAGGCTGATTATTATATTTTTAAAAGCTGTTTTATTTTGTAAGCATTTTGCTGCTAAGATCGCGCTTTAGCAATGAAACCCTCATGGTAAAAAGACCGATGCAGCTGCGCTTTGTAGAACTCACCCCCGATCATCTGGCCCCGTTTTGCGATCTGTACTTGCGCGTGTTTAACGCCGCACCTTGGCATGACGGCTGGCAAATTGACGCGGTACGCGAGCGTTTTGCCGCGTTTAGCCAGTTTCCGCGTTTTTATGGTCTGGGCCTGCTGGCCGATGAGGTGCCAGTGGGTTTGGTGTTTGGCTGGGGCGAGCGCTGGATCGACGGCTGGCATTTTCAAATCAAAGAGATGTGCGTGGCCAATGAATTGCAAGGTACAGGTTTGGGCAAACAGTTGATGGCGCAATTTGAACAAAATTTGCTCGCGCAATCCTATGCCGCAGTTTTTTTGTATACCGGTTCGCACGTGCCAGCGAAGGCGTTTTATCAGGCGATTGGATTTGGTTTGGGAGAGCAAGACGTTTTAGGGAAGCGTCTCACGGCGGCACCTGTCATGCTGGCATGAAGCCGTTTCACGCTTATCATTTATGGCTATTTTTTCGTGTTTCCGTCTTGCCATTACCTACACTTCCCTCGATAATCCAGCCCATTAAGCAGGAGAGTGTATTTATCCACTTGATAAATACCACCGAAGGCGCAATGGCACCCGCGAATCGCTCAGGTCAAAGGACTGCTTGATCCGGATTGAAACCAATCCAAAAAACTCTGGAGAGTGCTCAAAAGAGCCGCCGAAGGGGCTAACAACTGCGCAGCAGTTGGAAAATCTCAGGTGACAGGACAGAGGGGTGTTGCCCGCTACATCAATAAAGTAGCGGCCTGCAAGGGTATACCCTAAGGAAGTCGATATGACCGCAACTACCGAAGCTGCCGCACCAAAAACTACCCCACTTTACGACTCACACGTCGCAGCTGGCGCGAAAATCGTTGATTTCGCTGGCTGGGCGATGCCTATCCATTACGGATCACAACTTAAAGAACACGAAATCGTCCGCAGCGATGCAGGCATGTTTGATGTCTCGCACATGTGCGTCATCGACATCACCGGCGCTGAGGCGAAAGACTGGTTGCGTACGCTGATTGCCAACGATGTTGAAAAGCTTGGTTTTGAAGGCAAGGCGCTGTATTCGGGCATGCTGACGCCCGAGGGCACCGTCATCGATGATTTAATTGTTTACCTGACCCACTACGGCTACCGCATGGTCGTGAACGCCGGTACGGCCGATAAAGACATCGCGTGGATGCTCAAGCAAGCCGAAGGCCGCGCTGTTGAGCTGACCGTGCGCCGTGAACTGGCAATGATCGCCGTGCAAGGCCCGAACGCGATTGAAAAAGCGTGCAAAGTGCTGCACGAAGAGTGGGAAAGCACGATTAAAGGCCTGAAAGTATTCCAGGGTTTCCCATTTGGCAGCGTTGAAGAAGGCTGGTTTATCGCTAGGACTGGATATACGGGAGAAGACGGCCTGGAAATCATGTTGCCTGCGGAAGAAGCGCCGCTATTCTGGAAAGCGCTGATCGGCGCTGGCGTTGCGCCGATTGGTCTGGGTGCACGCGATACGCTGCGTCTGGAAGCCGGCATGAATTTGTATGGTCACGATATGGACGAGACCATTTCGCCATTGCAAGCCGGCATGGGCTGGACGATTGCGTGGGAGCCAACTGATCGCAACTTCATCGGCCGCGCCGCGCTGGAAGCTGAAAAGGCCGCAGGCGTGAAATGCAAACAGGTTGGTCTGGTGCTCGAAGGCCGCGGCGTATTGCGCGAAGGCCTGAAAGTGGTCGTTGAAGGCGTTGGTGAAGGCATCATCACCAGCGGTACTTTCTCGCCTACACTCAAACATTCGGTCGCCATCGCCCGCGTTCCGGCCGGAACTGGCGTGACGGCGCAAGTTGATTTGCGCGGCACGCTGACCGACGTTCGCATCGTCAAAATGCCGTTTGTACGCAATGGCAAAAAAGTATTTTCGTAAGGTGTTAGGAGTGAGGTGTGAGGGGTAAAACCCGATCCATCCACTCTGAAGCCTGACCTTGTAGTATTTATTGATGAGAGTGAGTAGTCGGTAAAGTGCAGAGTTATACACCTTACACCTCACTCCTTACCCCTCACAGGAAAAAATCATGAGCAATGTTCCAGCAGAACTGAAATACGTAAACAGCCACGAGTGGTTGCGTCTTGAAAGCGATGGCACGGTGACCATCGGGATTACCGACCACGCGCAAGAATTGCTTGGCGATATCGTATTTGTTGAATTGCCAGAAGTCGGCGCTCAGCTCGACGCGGATGCAACAGCCGGTGTGGTTGAGTCGGTTAAAGCCGCTTCTGACGTTTACGCGCCAATCGCCGGTGAAGTGGTGGACGTGAACGTTGAACTCGAAAGCTCGCCAGAGCTGGCCAATAGCGATCCATACGGCGCGGCGTGGTTCTTCCGCGTGAAGCCAGCGAATGTGGCTGATCTGGACAAGTGTCTGACAGCGGCGGAATACAGCAAAGAAATCGGCGTTTAAAAAAACGTAGGATGGGTTAGGCCGCCGCAATGTGTATTAAAAACGCGAGTGCTGTTCGGCCGTAACCCGCCGTTTGCCGTTCATTTTTGTCTGGCATGGTGGGTTACGGCCCGGATGCCTTTGTGTATTTTTTACAAATAATGGAATGGCCTAACCAACCCTACATACAGATTGATTTCAAAGAATAATTTATCGCAAAGCGCGGCTCTTTAGCTGCGCTTTGCCACGCCTTGACCCTGAAGGTACACCATGACGCTTTCTACTTTGTTTAATCGCGACGAGTTTGTAGCTCGCCACATTGGCCCCAATAGCGCTGATCAGGCTGCGATGTTGTCTGAAATTGGCGCGACATCGCTCGACGATCTGGTTGGCCAAACAATTCCAGCCGATATTCGCTTTAACCAAGCGCTGAACCTGCCTGATGCATTGCCAGAACATGAAGCGCTGGCGAAACTCAAAGCCATCGCCAGCAAAAACATTATTAAAAAATCCTTTATCGGCTTGGGTTACTACCCGAACCTGACGCCGGGCGTGATTTTGCGCAATGTGTTGGAAAACCCGGGCTGGTATACCGCGTACACGCCATACCAAGCCGAAATCGCCCAAGGTCGCCTCGAAGCATTGCTGAATTACCAGCAAATGGTGATCGACTTTACCGGCCTTGAGCTGGCGAATGCTTCCTTGCTCGACGAAGCCACCGCAGCTGCCGAAGCGATGGCGATGGCGCGTCGCGTGTCGAAAGTGAAAGCAGACGTTTTCTTTGTTGATGCGCAGGTATTGCCTCAGACACTAGACGTGGTGCGCACTCGCGCGAAATACTTCGGCTTTGAAGTTGTGGTGGGTGCTGCAGATCAGGCTGGTGCTGGCGATTATTTCGGTGCGCTGTTCCAGTATCCGGGCGCTGATGGTGTGGTGGCTGATTTGTCTGGCCCGATCGCAGCACTCAAAGCCAAAGGCGGCGTGGCGATTGTGGCTGCTGATTTGCTGTCACTCGCGGTATTGAAGTCTCCAGCCGAATTGGGCGCGGACGTGGCCGTCGGTAACACGCAGCGCTTTGGCGTGCCAATGGGCTTTGGTGGCCCACACGCGGCTTATTTTGCATTCAAAGACGACATGAAACGCTCGGCTCCAGGCCGGATTATTGGCGTGTCGATCGATGCCAAAGGCAAAACGGCCCTGCGGATGGCGCTGCAAACGCGCGAGCAACATATCCGCCGCGAAAAAGCCAACTCGAATATTTGTACCTCGCAAGTGCTGCTCGCCAATATGGCCGGCATGTACGCCGTGTATCACGGCCCAGCGGGTGTAAAACGTATCGCGCAACGTGTTCACCGCTTGGCTGCGCTGTTTGCTGCGGGCATTACAAAAGCTGGCGGTAAAGTTGTTCACAGCGCTTTCTTTGATACTGTTCAAGTAGAAACGAGCAAGGCCGCGGCAATTTACGCGGCAGCACAAGACGCGGGCTACAATCTGCGCCAAGTGAGCGATACCGTATTGGGCGTGGCATTCCACGAAGCCGCGTCACAAGAAGATCTCGCAACGCTGTTGAAACTGTTTACCGGGACTGTTTATGAAGACGCTGATCTGGCAGTGCTCGACGCTGCGGCTAGCGACGCGATTCCGGCTGAGTTGGTACGTACTTCGGCTTACCTGACGCACCCAGTGTTCAATAGCTATCACACCGAACACGAAATGTTGCGTTACCTGAAACGTCTGGAAAATCGTGATTTGGCATTAAATCACTCGATGATTTCATTGGGCAGCTGCACGATGAAGCTCAACGCCACCAGCGAAATGATTCCGGTAACTTGGCCTGAGTTTGGCAATATCCACCCATTCGCGCCAAGCGAACAAACCGAGGGCTACCAGATTCTGGTTGATACCTTGGCCGATCAACTCAAAGCCATTACTGGTTTTGACGCGATTTGTATGCAGCCTAACTCGGGCGCGCAGGGCGAATACGCTGGTTTGTTGGCGATCAGCCGTTACCACGAAAGCCGTGGCGATGCGCACCGCAATATCTGCTTGATTCCAAAATCTGCGCACGGTACCAACCCTGCCACGGCGCAAATGATGAATATGCAAGTGGTGGTGGTCGATTGCGACGAGAGCGGTAACGTCGACGTGGCTGATCTGAAAGCCAAAGCCGAGTTGTACAAAGACAACCTTGCTGCGCTGATGCTGACTTACCCATCGACACATGGTGTGTTTGAAGCGGCAGTCAAAGAAATCTGCGCGACGATTCACCAGTTTGGTGGCCAGGTGTATATGGACGGTGCGAACTTGAATGCACAGGTTGGCCTGACTCGCCCAGCCGACATCGGTGCCGACGTGAGCCACATGAATCTGCACAAAACCTTCTGCATTCCACACGGCGGCGGCGGCCCCGGTATGGGCCCGATTGGCTTAGCGGCGCATTTGGCACCATTCATGGCCAACCACGTTGTTGCACCGATTACAGTCGGTGACGCGAGCGTGGCACAAGGGCAGGGTGCAGTGTCGGCGGCACAATTTGGCTCGGCGTCGATTCTGCCAATTTCGTGGATGTATATCACGATGATGGGCGCGGCCGGCATGAAAAATGCCACCGAGATCGCACTGCTCAACGCCAACTATGTGGCGAAGAAACTCGGTGCGCACTATCCAGTGCTGTACAGCGGTGCGAATGGTCGCGTAGCGCACGAATGTATTATCGACATTCGTCCACTCAAAGCGGCGAGCGGTATTACTGAGGTGGATATCGCCAAGCGCCTGATGGACTACGGTTTCCACGCGCCAACGATGAGCTTCCCGGTGGCGGGTACGCTGATGATCGAGCCAACAGAATCAGAAGCCAAGCCTGAACTTGATCGCTTTATCGCCGCGATGGTGTCGATTCGCAACGAGATCGCCAAAGTGGAAGCCGGCGAGTGGACGTTGGAAGACAATCCACTGAAAAATGCGCCGCACAGCAAAGGCGATATTGCGGGTGAGTGGAATCGTGCCTATAGCCGCGACACGGCCTTCTTCCCGCTGCCGTATGTGCTCGATAATAAATTCTGGCCATCGGTGAACCGGATCGACGACGTGTATGGCGACCGTAACCTGATTTGTTCTTGTCCGAGCATGGATGAATATTGATATTTTAATGCCACCACTTGCACTTTTATATCGAGCGGATGGCTCGTTGTGAACTGTGTGAGTGATCATTATCAGGGAGCCTTCGGGCTCCTTTTTTTATCCGTTCAGAATTTATTTTCAGAAAACCCTAGAAAAGGATTGAAATTCTGACAGAACAGGCCGATATTCAAGTTGTAAGGAATAAATTGTAAGGGTCTCCGTCGCGAATCGCGGATTTTGAAATACTTGGGGAGGGCCACATCATGTTGTACATCTTTGATATGTCTGCTGGTGATTGCGAAAGCAATTTTGAAAACGATAGCAATCAGTACGCATCCACTGCACAAAAAACTGCTGCCAAAGCCGATTTGGCTCAACACCACGAACATCAGTACGCCTGCCAGCTGCGGCTACTCACCGTGGCCGAAGCCGAAGAATCCCGGCCTGCACCACGACCACGCCCCTGGCTAAGCTAAGCATAAAAAAGCCCCGATTTTCGGGGCTTTTGCTTTTTTGCTGATTGAATTGCCCAATGTGTTGCACCGCTACATGCCGTAATGGGTGCGGATCATTTTCAGTACGCCGCGTTGTTCGAGCTTGTCGAGCGCATTATTGAGCTGCAGCACATCGGCCTCAGTGACATTTTTTTTGCTCAGCATGAAATGCACCGGTGCGCTGACGACCAGATTGGGCAAGGGGCTGATTGATAGCCCTTGCCGTCGTGCTTCATGAACGATGGCACCTGTGTCGCCCATAATCAGCTCGGCTCGTTTGGCGGCAAACATCTTGATGCCCTGCGTGAATGACTCAAAAGGTGATACCAGATGCGCTTTGAGCAGGGCATCCTGATGTTTTTTATAGTCTTCACCATACCAGCCGGCATTGGGTGCCAGCAAGCTGATGCGGCGGCGCAAAAGATCCGAGAAGCTGCTGATTTCCCGATATTGCGCCAACTGTGCCGGGTGGCTGAACAGGCTGACCGACTCAGGCCGGTAGGCGCGGGTAAACCAGCTGTATTCGCGTCTTTCCGGGGTATCGGATGCCGCCAGCATAATGTCGATCTCGCCGGCCATAAATTCGGCCAGACGCCGTTTGCGAGGCAGCTCGGCCACCAGAACAAGCTGGCAGCCTGCCTCGGTGAAAATGGCATTGAGCAATTCAATATCCAGCCCGGCCGGTTTGCCCTGTGGATTGGTGTACACATAAGGTGGCCATTGCTCCAGAGCCAGCTTGAATGGCTTGCTGCAGTTGGCCTGGCTGGCTGCACTGGCCAGCGCCAAGAGGAGGCTGGCAGCATACAGCTGCAAACGCGATGCTGGCATGGTGTCTCCTCGCTGTTTTTCTATGTGTAATCTTGCCTGAAATATCGCACTGCGATGCTGTTGCTGATCAATGCGCGGCTTTTTTACCTTTCAGGCGGCTGAGCAGGTTGAATATGATCAGCGCCACGCTACCGGCTGCAACGCCAACCAGCAAATTGGCCAGGCTAGGCACCAGCGCGCCAGCAATCGCGCCGCTCTGGCTAGCCAGAGCTTCAATGCCATGGTGCAGAGCCGGAACGCCATGCGTCAGAATACCACCGCCCACCAGAAACATCGCAGCGGTGCCGACGATAGTCAGCAATTTCATCAGTTTGGGTGCAGTGGCGACCAGAGCGCCGCCCAGCGCCTTGAGCAGGGCATTGGATTTTTTTAGCAGATAAAAACCCGCGTCGTCCAGTTTGACAATCCCGGCGACCAGACCGTAAACCCCAACCGTCATAATCGCGCTGATGCCAGCCAGCACCATAAACTGCGTACTGAGCGATTTATCGGCCACCGTACCCAGCGCAATCACGATAATTTCGGCCGAGAGTACAAAATCGGTACGGATCGCACCTTTGATTTTTTCTTTTTCCAGCGCAACAAGGTCAATTGATTCATCGCTGAGCGCGGCCAGATGCGCCTGATGCTCGCTTTGCTCGGCCTCGTCGTCTTTATGCAGGAATTTATGCGCCAGCTTTTCCACGCCTTCAAAGCACAGGTATAAACCACCCAGCATCAGCAGTGGGATCACTGCCCAGGGAATAAAGGCGCTGATGGCCAGCGCGGCAGGCACCAGAATCACTTTATTTTTCAGCGAGCCCACCGCCACAGCCCAGACCACCGGCAGCTCGCGTTCGGCGCGTACGCCGTTGACCTGTTCGGCATTGAGCGCCAGATCGTCGCCCAATACCCCGGCGGTTTTTTTGGCCGCTACTTTGGTCATCACCGCCACGTCATCCAGAATGGTGGCAATATCGTCGATTAAAGTCAGTAAACTGGCGCCAGCCATGGTGTTCTCCCTCGGTTTTTTTATCGTGTGTCGCCGCTGATGTGCGGCGCGGGTGTCAGTCTGATGTTAGTTTTAGATTTTTGCAAATCGTGCTTGCGAAATGCCATCAATCACCACATCTTCGGTAAACATCGCCAGCGGGCGCACCCAAAGTCCGCGCTCGCCATACTGCTGGCGGTAAATCACCATCCACTCGCAAGTTTCGGAATGGCGGGCCAGATCAATCGCCTCGTATTCAAAACCCTTGTAGTGCCGATAGTGGCCCAGTTCAAAGTCCGGTTTATCTGTCATAATATACCCTTGTGTGTATATGTCTGTAGCTTAATATCATCAATGCCTGCATGCGTATACCCATAAAAATGGCCACCCATGGGTGGCCATTTTGATCGGTGAAGTACATGCTTGAGCAGCCAAAAACCGATTACACATTAGATTACAGCTTGGGATTACAGCTTGCTTTTCAGCCAGTCGCTTGCCGTGCTCATCGCTGTTTCAACTTTACTCACGTCGGTGCCACCGGCTTGTGCCATGTCCGGACGGCCACCGCCTTTGCCGCCAACCACTTGCGCAGCCGTATTCACCAGCTCGCCCGCTTTGACTTTGCCGGTCAGATCTTTCGATACGCGGGCAATCAGGCTCACCTTGTCGTCGTTAACGCAGGCCAGCAAGGCCACGCCGCTTTGCAGACGATCCATAATCTTATCGCTCATTTCGCGCAACATGCCGCTTTCTACGCCGTCAATCACGCTGCCCAGGTATTGCACGCCATTCACTGTGCGCAACTGGCTGCTGATCAACTGTTCAAGCTGGCCAAACGCCATCTGACCTTTGAGCTGGGCTACTTCTTTTTGGGCCGCTTTGAGCTCAAGCTGCAGTTTTTCCAGCTTGGACAACAGCTCGCCCGGCTGAGCGCCGGCAATGCTTGCTGCTGCTTTCAGCTCGGCATCCTGTGCTTGCGACAGCGCTAGTGCGGCAGTGCCAGTAATCGCTTCGATCCGGCGAATACCGGCCGCAACGCCGCCTTCGGACACAATCTTAAACAGGCCAATATCACCCGTACGGCTCACGTGCGTACCGCCACAGAGTTCGGTCGAGAAGTCGCCCATTTTCAGTACGCGAACTTCGTCACCGTATTTCTCGCCAAACAGCGCCATGGCACCCGATTTGATCGCGTCGTCGTAGCTCATATAACGCGCAGTTGCTTCGTCGTTGGCCATAATCACCTGATTGACCAGGTTTTCAATCTGGGCGATTTCATCGCTCGTCAACGCTTTCGGGTGCGAGAAGTCAAAACGGGTGCGCTCAAAATTAACCAGCGAGCCTTTTTGCTCCACATGCGTGCCGAGCACTTCGCGCAAGGCGGCGTGCAGCAAATGCGTCGCGCTGTGATTGCGCTGGCTGGCCTGGCGCTTGGCAATGTCGATGCTGGCCGTGACGGCGTCGCCCACTTTCAGGCTGCCGCTGACGATCTGACCTTGATGGCCAAATACGTCGGCTTTGATTTTTTGTGTGTCGGTGACATTAAACACGCCGTTGCCCGCAATCACGCCCACATCACCGGCCTGACCGCCCGATTCGGCGTAAAACGGCGTATGGTCAAGGACGATCACGCCTTCTTCACCAGCGGACAATTGCTGAACCTGTTCGCTGCCTTTATAAAGTGCAATCACTTTGGCTGCGCGGCTCGCTTCGGTGTAGCCGTGGAAGCACGATGCTTCGCCTTCATAAGCCAGACCTGCCGTCATTTTAAAGCTGCCAGCAGCTTTGGATTGCTTGCGCTGCGCTTCAAGCGCGGCTTCAAAACCGGCGATATCGACGGTGACATTGCGCTCGCGGCACACGTCGGCGGTCAGATCAATAGGGAAGCCATAAGTGTCCGACAGTTTGAACGCCACATCGCCATCGAGTACCTGCTGGCCGTCACCGAGTACGCTGTCGAGCAGCGTCATGCCGTTTTCCAGCGTGCGGCCGAAGATTTCTTCTTCGGTTTTCAGTGCGTCAATAATGTGATCTTTGCGCGTACGCAGTTCCGGGTAGGCATCGCCCATCACTTCGGCCAGTGGTGCAACGAGTTTATGGAAGAAATAGCCTTTCTGGCCCAGCTTGTAACCATGACGGATCGCGCGGCGGATAATCCGGCGCAATACGTAGCCACGGCCATCGTTCGCTGGCAAAGCGCCATCAGCGATCAGAAATGCGCACGAGCGGATATGATCGGCGATGACTTTGAGTGACGGTGAATTCGCGTCTGTCGCGCCGGTTTCGCGTTGCGCAGCGGCGAGCAAATGCTGGAACAGATCGATTTCGTAGTTGGCGTGCACTTTTTGCATGACAGCCGAAATACGCTCCAGACCCATGCCGGTATCGACCGATGGCTTGGGCAGCGGATGCAGCACACCGTTTTCATCGCGGTTAAATTGCATGAAAACGTTGTTCCAGATTTCGATATAGCGATCACCGTCTTCTTCAGGTGATCCCGGAGGGCCACCCCAGTGTTGCGGGCCGTGATCGTAGAAAATTTCGGTACATGGGCCACATGGGCCGGTGTCACCCATTTGCCAGAAGTTGTCTGATGCGTACGGCGCGCCTTTATTGTCGCCAATGCGGACGATCTTTTCGGCCGGTACGCCCACTTCCTTATTCCAGATGTCAAAAGCTTCGTCGTCCGTCGCGTAGACGGTGACCATCAGTTTTTCTTTCGGGATAGCCAGCCATTCGGGCGAGGTCAGAAACTCCCACGCATACAAAATCGCTTCGCGTTTGAAGTAGTCGCCAAACGAGAAATTGCCGAGCATTTCAAAAAAGGTATGGTGACGCGCGGTGTAGCCGACGTTTTCCAGGTCATTGTGCTTGCCGCCAGCGCGAACGCATTTCTGGCTGCTCGCGGCGCGCGTGTACGGGCGTTTATCGAAGCCCAGAAACACGTCTTTAAATTGGTTCATACCGGCATTGGTGAACAGAATGGTCGGATCGTTGGCTGGGATCAGCGACGATGATGCGACGATCTGGTGGCTTTTGCTGGCAAAAAAATCCAGGAACTTCTGGCGAATCTGGGATGATTTCATATAGATCTTACGCGCGCGCAGTTTAACAACAAGGGTATCGATTCTAATGCAAACTGGCTTTGGCGGGTAGGCGGGCAGTGGATTTGTGTCGCTTCACGACCAAAGCGCTGCGCTGCAAGCCCGGTGGTTGAAGATTTGGCGCAGCTACGCGGCAGATTGAATCTTGATTTGGTCTTGGCTTGCTTTCTGTGGGGGTATAGCTTTATGGATGAATGTCAATATGCTCTGCAGGTCAATACCCTGTATAGTATATGCTAATCCAGATCAACATCGGGATTAGCCGCATATTCGCCTTCATATTCAGTGACCTCATATCCATCTCTCGCACCGCTGACCACGCGGTAAATCACGCTGGTGCTAAATCCCCGGCTGGCCAGAAAACGCAGCTGCTTGGCGCGCTCTTTGGGATCGGTGGCCACTTGGCCGAATTTTTTCTGCCACAGGCGGCGTGCGGTTTCGATTTCCTGCTCGGCAACGGCTTCAATACTGGCGTCGATAATCTCGCTGGCCACACCACGCTGGCGCAACTCCTGTTTGAGTCTGCCTACGCCGTAGCGCTGGCTGCGGTAATGCGTCCATTGTTCGGCAAAGCGGCTATCCGATAGCCAGCCGCGCGCCTCGAAATCATCGAGCAGCGCCGGGATTTCTTCGGGTTTTTCGGTGTGGGCCTTGAGTTTTTGCGCTAGCTCGGCGCGCGAATGATCGCGTCGACCCAGCATTTGCAGTGCTTTATTGCGCAGGGAAACCATGCTTGTGCTCCAGCTCGATTCAATAAAAAAGGCTCCCGCTAGGAGAGCCTTCTGATTGCGTGCACTTTAATTGTGTGAACTTTGATTGTGCATTGCGAAGTGCTTATTCGGCTGCTTCGAGATCGTCGCCGCCCATTTCAATCGGCAAGCTGCTGCCAATCAGTTTATCGCGTACTTTTTTGATGATTTCTTCGGCCAGCTCCGGGTTGTCTTTCAGGAACTGACGCGAGTTTTCCAGGCCTTGGCCGATCTTGTTGCCATTGTAGCTGTACCAGGCGCCTGATTTTTCGACGATCTTGTTGGCCACGCCTTGCTCGATAATCTCGCCTTCACGCGAAATGCCTTCGCCGTACAGAATATCAAACGTGATCACGCGGAATGGCGGTGCCACCTTGTTTTTGGCGACTTTAACCTTGGTCTGGTTACCGATGATCTCTTCGCCTTTTTTCACCGCGCCAATGCGACGAATATCGAGACGTACCGAAGCGTAGAACTTCAAGGCATTACCACCAGTAGTAGTTTCCGGGCTTTGCCCCGGCATCATTGCGCCAATCTTCATGCGTAGCTGGTTAATAAAGATCACCAGCGTATTAGTGCGTTTGATATTACCGGTCAGCTTGCGCAGTGCCTGGCTCATCAGGCGGGCTTGCAGGCCGACGTGTACGTCACCCATTTCGCCTTCGATCTCGGCTTTGGGCGTCAGCGCCGCAACCGAGTCAACAACGATAATATCCACACCGCCAGAGCGAACCAGCATGTCGGCGATTTCCAGTGCCTGCTCGCCGGTATCTGGCTGAGAAATCAGCATGTCAGAGACATTCACGCCCAGTTTTTGCGCATAGATCGGATCGAGGGCGTTTTCTGCGTCGATGTACGCAGCCACGCCGCCCAGCTTCTGGATTTCGGCAACCACGTGCAAACACAGCGTAGTTTTACCTGATGATTCAGGCCCGAAGATTTCAACAATACGGCCACGTGGCAAGCCACCTACACCCAGAGCCAAATCCAGCCCCAGCGAGCCGGTGGAGACCACTTGCAGATCGTTTTCGATCTGGTTGTCGCCCATTTTCATAATCGCGCCTTTACCAAACTGGCGTTCAATCTGGGCTAATGCGGCGGCGAGTGCTTTGCTTTTGTTGTCATCCATGATGTGATCCTGAGCGTATGGGTTAGGTAGGGCGATTATAGAACATTCGTTCTGTAATGCAAGCCCTGTGGTGCAGATAACTTAAACTTCCTGCACTTTGAGCGCTTGCTCTGGCAGTGTGAAATAGAAAACGGTGCCTTCACCGGGCGTTGATTTGGCCCAGATGCGCCCGCCGTGACGGCTGATAATCCGCTGCACAGCCGTCAGCCCGATGCCGTTGCCGCTGTACTGTGCTTGCGAGTGCAGGCGGTAGAAGGGGGTAAACAGGTTTTTGGCTTGCGACATATTAAAGCCGATGCCTTCGTCGGCGACGTAATACACCATTTGCCCGTTCACATGCGTGCTGCCCAGCGAAATCCGGATGATGTCCTTGCTTTGCGAGTATTTCCACGCGTTTTCCAGCAAGTTGAACAAGGCGATACGCAATAGCCGGGGATCAGCATCCACATTCAGATCGGGGGTAATCGTGATCTCGCAGGCGCGATCTGGTTGCAGCATGGTGATTTCATCCATGATGTCGTGGCCCATCGCGCTCAGATCAACGCTTTGTGGCCGTACTTCCGTGCGCGAGAATTGCTGCAGCATCAGCAAATCGTCAATCCGGCTCGCCATGCCATTGATACTGCCGCGTATCCTTTGCAGGTAATTGCGCGCGTTGCTGTCCAGATTGTCCTGATAGTCGTCGACCAGTACCTGGCTAAAACCTTCGATGGTGCGCAGCGGCGTACGCAAATCGTGCGTCAGAATATTGGTCAGGATTTCCAGCTCATGGTTGCTGGTGGCCAATTCGCGGCTGCGGTCTTCAATGGCGTTTTCCAGATGATGGCGATAGCTCTCCAGCTGGATTTCATTGTGTTTGCGCTGGCTGATGTCAAACAGGAAACCCTGCAGGTGCGGTAAACCTGCCGGGTCCAGATCGCAGGTAGCCATGATTTGCACCCAGACTTCCTTGCCATTGGCCGCCAGCAGGCGGCATTCGAATTCGTAAACTTGCCCCGGTTCGTGTACATCGGCAAATAGCGGATAGGCATAGTGTCTATCGTCCGGATGCAGATAGCTGCTTAAAAAGCCTTCGCTATACCAGACGGCCAGTGGATAATTGAGCAGCTGTTCGGCTTGCGGGCCCACATAGGTAAAGCGCCATTCTTCCGGGCGCGCATCCCACGGGATCAGGCGTGTTGATTCAACCAGTCGCCGCATGCGGTCTTCGCTAACCCGTAGCGCCGATTCAATTTGCTGGCGGCTCATCAGGTCGGCCTCAAGCTGCAGGTTTTTCTGTTCCAGCGTGCTGATCATTTTTTGCAAGGCTTGCCGCGTTTGCTCCAGCGCGCTGCCCAACTGGCCGATTTCATCTTCGCGATGCCAGATAAACGGACGGTCAAGCTGATCGTTCGCCAACTGCGTCGATTGCTGGGTCAGTTTTTCCAGCGGGCGCAGGACGCGTGAATTAAGCAAAAACAAAATCAGCCCCAAGCTAAAGGCCACCTGAATGGCCACGGCAATCAGATATTGCTGCTGCTTGCGCTCAATGGCCTGTTTGGCCAGCCCGTCGTCCAGCTCCAGCGTGACATTGCCGATGACATTGCCTTGCTTGCTGACCAGATGCGAGAGCGATGAGAGCTTGCCCAGACGACGCTCGGGTTTGTTGCTGTTCAGAAAAACGCCCAGCGAAGCGTCGTTGACCACGATGCGGATCACCCGTGGATCGCTCATCACCGAATCGAGCAGCGGCTTGCCCGATTCGGGGGCCAGATTCCACAGCGGCTCCTGCATACCCAGCACCAGAATTTCGACCAGCCGCTCGTGATCCTGCCGAATGTTTTTTTCCGCGTTGGCCAGATCGGTGCGGATGCTCAAATAGCCATTGATGCTGGCGGGCAGCAGCAGACCGAGCAGAATGGCCAGAATGACGGCGGGACGAAGTGACAGGTTCATGCTGGTTTTTTGGCGTGTCAGCTGACAAAAGTGTGAATGTAGGCAGTCTAATCGACTTTTTTTGATCCGACTATGAATTCGGTATCAACTTGCACCCAAACATCAATAGACCCGCTGTATTGTGAATACACTTGGCGAACTTGATCTGCCGCAGCTTCAGGCCAGAATCCGCTTCGATCCCTACTGCGCACGCGGCATAATAGCGGCAAACAAGTCAGGGGAGCGCCAAATGAAAATCATCGTATTGGGGGCAGGGGTTATCGGGGTGACAAGTGCCTGGTTTCTGGCGCAGGAAGGGCATGATGTGACGGTGGTCGAGCGCTCGCAGGAGCCAGCTAGGGAAACCAGTTATGCCAATGGTGGGCAAATTTCGGTGTGCCATGCCGAGCCATGGGCCAACCCCAAAGCACCGTGGAAAACGCTGCAATGGTTAGGTGAAGAAGATGCGCCCTTATTATTTCGCCTGAAAGCCGACTGGAATCAATGGCGCTGGGGCTTGCGCTTTTTGCAGCAATGCACCAAAGCGCAGGCCAAAGCCAACCTGCAAAATTTGGTGCGCCTTGGTCTGTATAGCCGCGCGACCTTGCAAAGCCTGCGCGCCAAAACCGGTGTGCAATACCATCAGCGTACCGAAGGCATTCTGCATTACTACACTGACCACGCCGAATATGAGGCCGCCATTCCGGCTGCTGCACTGATGCGCGAGGTGGGCTTAGATCGCCAAGTCAAAACCGCCGCAGAATGTCTGGCCATTGAGCCGGCGCTGGCGCAATCGCGTTATCCGATTGTCGGTGGCACGTATACGCCCAGCGATGAATCGGGCGATGCGCGGCAATTCACCAACGAGCTGGCTGATCGCTGTGCTGCGCTGGGTGTGCAATTTCGCTATGACTGCGCGATTGAAGCGCTGATTCGCGCAGGGGATGACGTTAAAGCGGTGCGCGTGTGCAGCGAGGAAGAGGGCGAGGAAGTTTTGCAGGCCGATCAGATTGTCGTCTGTCTGGGCAGCTACAGCCCGCAGTATTTGCAGCCGCTGGGCATCACGCTCGATATTTATCCGGCCAAAGGTTATTCGGCGACGATTCCGGTGATTGACCCCGATTTTGCGCCCACAGTGAGCTTGACCGACGATGGCTACAAGCTGGTGTTTTCACGTTTGGGTGATCGCTTGCGCGTCGCTGGTACGGCCGAATTTAATGGCTACAACCTCGACCTGAATCCGATCCGCTGCAAGGCGCTGATTGATCGCACCAGCCAGATTTTCCCGCAGGGCATGGATTATGCCCGCGCTGAATTCTGGACGGGGTTGCGCCCAGCGACGCCGGGCAATCTGCCCTATATCGGCCAGACTCGCTACCCAAGCCTGTGGCTGAACACGGGTCACGGCACGCTGGGCTGGACCGAATGCTGTGGCTCGGCCAAAGCGATTAGCGATTTGATCGCGCAGCGCAAACCGGAAGTGGATTTTCCATTTGTTGCTGGCGTGTAAAACGAACTGACTTTGAAATGAGAAAGGGTATTGCTCTGTAGGTCAATTTGGAAAAGACCTACAGAGCAATACCCTTTGTGTGTATATCTAAGATCGATTACAGCGTAATGGCGTGTTCGCGTGTGGCGTGGAATTTCAGTTCCGGCCAGCGTTCCATTGTCAGATCCAGATTCACGCGGCTGGTGGCCAGATAAGCCAGGCTGTCGGCGGCGTCGCGGCTCAGATTGTTGACCAGATTTTTCTCAAAATCGGCGAGTTTTTTCGCATCATCACACGACACCCAGCGCGCGGTGTAAATCGGCGTTGATTCAAACATCGCTTCCACGCCGTATTCGTTCAGCAACCGCGACGCAACGACTTCAAACTGCAGCACACCGACTGCACCCAGAATCAAATCGCCGCCATTCAATGGCTTGAAAACCTGCACTGCGCCTTCTTCACCGAGCTGTTGCAAGCCTTTTTGCAGTTGCTTGATCTTCAGCGGGTTTTTGATGCGCACAATGCGGAACATTTCCGGTGCGAAGTAGGGAATGCCAGTAAACGACAGCAATTCGCCTTCAGAAAACGAGTCGCCAATCTGGATATTGCCGTGATTGGGCAGACCGATAATGTCACCGGCGTAGGCTTCTTCAACCTGCTCGCGACCTTGCGCCATAAAAGTCACGACCGAATTGGCGGCAATTTCGCGGTTTAAGCGCAAATGCTTGAACTTCATGCCACGGGTAAATTCACCCGAGCAGACGCGCAAGAAGGCGATCCGGTCGCGGTGTTTCGGGTCCATATTGGCCTGAATCTTGAACACGAAGGCCGAGAATTTTTCTTCCGTCGGCGTTACATCGCGCTGAATCGCATGGCTTTCCGATGGTTGCGGTGCCCAATCGACCAGCGCGTTCAAGATTTCACGAATGCCGAAGTTATTGATCGCCGAGCCAAAGAACACCGGCGTCAAAGTGCCGGCGAGGAATTCTTCCAGATCGAATGGGTGCGACGCACCGCGAACCAGTTCGAGCTCCATACGCGTGTTTTCGATTTCCAGCGGGAACAATTCATCCAGACGCGGATTGTCGATGCCTTTGATAATTTCCACTTCATCGAGCGGGCCTTGACCCGGCGTGAACAGGATAATTTCATCGGTTAGAATGCTATACACGCCGCGGAAAGTCTTGCCCATCCCGATCGGCCACGTAATCGGCGCACAGCGGATTTCCAGTACGCTTTCTACTTCATCCAGCAGCTCGAGGTTGTCACGTACTTCACGGTCGTACTTGTTCATGAAGGTGATAATCGGCGTATGGCGCATGCGGCAGACGTTCAGCAATTTGATCGTTTGCGCTTCCACGCCCTTGGCCGCGTCAATCACCATCAGCGCCGAGTCAACGGCGGTGAGTACGCGGTAGGTGTCTTCCGAGAAGTCCTGGTGGCCCGGCGTGTCGAGCAGGTTGACGACGTGATCGCGGTAATCGAACTGCATCACCGATGAAGCCACCGAGATACCCCGTTGCTTTTCGATGTCCATCCAGTCGGAGGTGGCAAACTTGCCGCCTTTTTTACCCTTGACCGTACCGGCAGCCTGAATCGTGCCCGAAAAATACAACAGTTTTTCAGTCAGCGTGGTTTTACCCGCGTCAGGGTGGGAAATGATGGCAAACGTACGGCGACGTGCCACTTCACTGCGAATATCCGGCATGGTCTTGGTCTTCTTGGCCTTGCAATCAAGGCTGGGGAAAAACGCGCGATTGTACGCCAATTGCCCCGGGACGAACAGGGCAGCTCGGTGCGAGCGGTTTACTAGCTGGCGCTATTGACGGGCAGCAGCAAGGTGAAAATGGCGCCGCCATCCGGGTGATTTCTGGCGCTGATTTGGCCGTTATGATCGAGCATAATCTGGCGGCTGATGGCCAGCCCCAGCCCGGTGCCGCCGCCCATGCGCACGCGGCTACTCTGGATGAATTTGTCGAAAATGGTTTCCAGCTCGTTTTCCGGAATGCCCGGTCCATGGTCGCGCACTTCAATGCTGACCGCTGGTTCGCCGTTTTCCAGCAGGTCTACCGGATTGACCGAAATCTCGATGGCGCTGCCGCTGGGGCTGAATTTAATGGCATTCGAGAGCAAATTGACCATCACCTGCGTAATGCGGGCTTTGTCGAAAATGGTATTGATTTCTTCCTGCTGCTCGTTAAATTCCAGCTGCAATTGCTTGCCAGCGAGCAAAGAGCCCATTTCGGCAATCGCCATGCGCACAATCAGCTGCAGGCTATGCTTGCCTTTGTCGTAGCTCATTTTATTGGCTTCAAGGCGCGACATATCGAGCAAATCGTTGAGCAAGACCAGCAGCCGTTTGCCCGAGGCGTTGATGCGCTCGTAATAGCGATTCAGATGGCTGGCTTCGGGTAGCTCCAGCTTGCTGGTTTTGGCCAGCCCCATTTCGGAGAACGACAAAATGGCGTGCATCGGCGTGCGCAATTCGTGGCTCATATTGGCCAGGAACGATGATTTGGCCAGATTGGCATTTTCAGCGGCGTCTTTGGCATCGACCAAGCGGCGCTCGATTTCCTTGAGCTGGGCAATATCGGTAAAGAAGGCATAGGCGTATTCGATGTTTTCCTGCTCATCGAGCACGACACCGCTATTGACCAGGAAAGGATGAAGCTGGCCGTGCTGGTCAGCTAGTTCAATATCCTTGGCAGTATGTCCTTGCAGGGCAAGATTCATCAGGTCTGCGGGGAAGAACGGGGTACAGGTATCGCCCCAGATGGTTTGCGGATTCAAGCCGATCAGCGTTTCACGGCTAAAGCCCAGCAGGCGGGTGAACGAGTGATTGACATCGCGAATGCGATGATCGGCGTCGATCAGCAAAAAGCCGTCGGCGGTCTGATCGATAATGGTGCGGTTCAGCCGCTCGGACTGGCGCAGCGATTGGGCGGCGATCCGTTGCGAGGTGATGTCCTCCACCACGGCAATCATGCCCTTGCTCATATCGCCAGCCACCAGCGCCTTGGCATAAATCATGGCCCAGAACGGCGTGTGGTCACGGCGGTACAGCTCGGTTTCACCCCGATACACGCCGCCGGTGGCAATGCGTGACCAGATTTTCTGGCGGATATTTTCGTATTGCTCGGGCGAATTAAAGATATGTCGGGTTTCGGTGTCGATAATATCGCTGCTGGCAAAGCCAAACAGCAGCTCAAACGCTGGATTGACGAGGCGCACAACGCCATTCATCGACAGCATGATGGCCAGCGGGCTGGCGTCCAGCACGGTGCGAATTTCAGCCGTTCTTTCCTGCACCATTTCATGCAGCTGATCGCGGTGCTGACGCAGCTCCTGCTCGGCCAGACGGCGCTCGGAGATATCACGCGCCGTGCAGCAGACATAGGCTTCGCGCTGGAATTTGATCAGCGAAAAGGTCAGCTCCATTGGAATCTTGTCGCCCTGGCTGTTTTGCAGCGGGCTTTCGATACTGATCTGTTTCTGCTCTTGCAGCCGGTGCCAGTACGCCAGCCAGTCCTCGTCGTCCATCTCGGCAAACAGATCAACAAAGTGCTGGCTGATCAGCTCCTGTCGGCTAAATCCAGATAGATTGGCCAAGCTTTTATTGGCATAACGAATCAGGCCGCTGTGATCGCACCACAGCGTCAGGTCTGGCGATTCATCGACCGTATGCTGGGTCAGAAATAGCCGACCTTCCACTTCTTCAACATGGCGGATCTGGCGCAACAGAATATAGAGCAGCATCGAAACAATCGACATCAGCCCCAGCGCCATCAGAATGCGCGTGACAGTTTGTTCGTGAAACGGCGCCAGCACGATGTCCAGATCGTGCCGGATGGTGATAATCAGCGGCAATTCGCTTTGATTCACCATAAAGGTCAATAATTGCTCTTTGCCCAGCGTGGACTTGATGGTTTGTGTGCTGTGACGTTTCAGACGCAATTGCTCGAATAGCAGCGAATCATTCTGGCGCTCGTTAGTGGCCAGCTTGCTCTCGTCAAACGGGTAATTGACCAGCACCACACCGTCGCTGCGCAATAGCTGGATTGACACGCCTTCGGCTAAATTAAGCGATTCATAAAACTTCAGAAAATAGGTCGGCTCCATCCCCGAGAGCAGCACGCCGCCAAAGTCGCCATTAGGCGCATTGATCCGGCGGGTTGAGGCAATCAGCCATTTGCCATCGGTGCGCGAGAGCATGGGCTCGCTGATAAAAGCCTGGGTGGTGCTGTAATTGCGGTGATACTGGAAATACGCTCGGTCTGCCAGATTGATTTTGCGAGCCGGGTATTCAAGGCCGTGGCTATGGATATTGCCACTGGCATCGATGGTGATAATGCCGCGAATTTGCGGCGTGAGCCTGACTTTGTCTTTGAGCTGCAGATGCATCAGATATTCGTCGGCCCGATCGACGCCGCCATGGCGATCCAGATCTTCGGCGATGTTTTGCATCGCCTGTTCGACCGACAGAAAAGCACGCGTGGCATTTTCATCGAGTGCACGCGCCAGCGACTGATCGCTACGTCGAGCCTCGGCGATGGCCTGATGGTAATCACGCACGGTGATCCAGGCTAGCGTCAGCAGCACGAGCAACACCATTACGCCATAAAAACCCAGCAAGCCGCTGCGCAGGCCGCGCAGGGTGTGCCGGGTTAAATGATTGGTTGGCGTTTTGTGCTTATCCAATAGACTGATGTCAAAGATTTTTCTTGGCCTCCAAGGCTTCCCAGCGCTCAAGCTTTTCAAGCGTCAGCAACTCAATTTGCTCAATTCTATCTTGCATTTCACGCGCTTTGATCGGCTCGGTGCGATAAATTGTAGGATCGAGTAAAGATTGTTGTAATTTTGCTTGTTCAGCCTCGAGTGCTTCCAGCTCGGCAGGGATTTGTTCCAGTTCGCGGTTTTCATTAAAACTCAGCTTGTTGCGCTTGGGTTTTTCCTCCACCGCTTTTACCACCACGTTAGCTGCTGCAGGGGCGGCCTTCTTGGTTTCGGCCTGTGCAGTGAGCATGCGCGTGCGGGCGCTGATCCAGTCGGCGTAGCCTCCCGCGTTTTCCAGCAGTACGCCATTGGGCTCGAAAACGATGGTTTGCGTCACCACATTATCAAGGAAGGCGCGATCATGGCTGACGACAAACACAGTGCCGGTGTAGCTGGCGAGTAGCTCTTCGAGCAATTCCAGCGTGTCGATATCCAAGTCATTCGTTGGCTCATCGAGCACCAGAATATTGGCCGGTTTGGTAAACAGGCGCGCCAGCAGCAGGCGGTTGCGCTCGCCACCCGACAGTGATTTCACCGGGCTGCGCGCGCGCTCGGCCGGGAATAGAAACTCTTCCAGATAGCCGATGATGTGCTTGCGCTGGCCGCCAATTTCGACGTAATCATTGCCCTGGCCAACGGTATCGGCGACCGATTGTTCTTCATCCAGCTGTTCGCGGAACTGGTCAAAATAGGCCACTTGCAAATTGGTGCCCTGTTTGACGCTGCCGGTATCGGGCTGCAAATCGCCCAGAATCATTTTCAATAGCGTGGTTTTGCCCGCACCATTGGGGCCGATCAGGCCGATCTTGTCGCCACGCAGCAATCGGGTGGTGAAATTCTTGATCAGTACCTTTTCGCTGCCATCCGGGTTGGTGTACGACTTGCTGACGTTTTCCAGCTCGGCAACCAGTTTGCCGCTGCGCTCGCCCGCATCGAGCTGGAACGAGACATTGCCGACGCGTTCGCGCCGTGCGGCACGTTCACGACGCAGCGCTTCCAGACGGCGCACACGGCCTTCGTTGCGCGTACGGCGCGCCTTGATGCCTTGGCGAATCCAGACTTCTTCTTGAGCGAGGACTTTATCAAATTGGCGATTGGCGGTTTCTTCCACGGCGAGCAATTCGGCTTTTTTGACTTCGTAGGCCGAGAAGTTGCCGGGGAAGCTAACGATATTGCCGCGATCGAGTTCAACAATGCGCGTGCTGACGTTATCCAGAAAGCTACGGTCGTGGGTAATAAACAACACACTGCCGCTGAAATTTTTTAGCAGCGTTTCCAGCCATTCAATCGCGCTGACGTCCAGATGATTGGTTGGCTCATCGAGTAATAGAACATCGGGTTCGGTGACCAGCGCACGCGCCAGTGCAACGCGTTTTTTCCAGCCGCCAGACAAGGCGCTGACTGGCGTATCGGGTGGCAGATTCAGAATCGACATGGTATTGGCAATCAGTGAATCAAGCCGCCAGCCGTCCTGGTTTTCCAGCTCGTGCTGCAAATCGGCCAGCCGCTGCATGCCTTCATCCGAGTCATCCAGATCGTGAATTGCAGCGTGGTAATCAATCAGCAACTGACGTACATTGCCCAGACCTTCGGCCACGGCTTCGTAGACGGTGTGCCCCGGCTCGAATACCGGCTCCTGCGGCACAAAAGCCATGCGGGCATTATTGATCAGGCGGATCGCGCCTTCGTCGAGTTTGTTCACGCCAGCAATAGTTTTCAGCAAGGACGATTTGCCCGCGCCATTGCGGCCGATCAGCCCCACGCGTTCGCCAGGTTCCAGCACCAGATTGGCACCGTCTAAGAGCGGCCAGTGGCCGAAGGCGAGGTGAGCATTTTCAACAATAAGCAAAGGCATGGGTGTACTTGGGGTGTGATTTTCCGAGCCGCAATTATACGGCCTGCGTTTGGACATTGACATGCCGCGATATAGAATCAGGCCATAACTATGCTGGAGAAGCCCGAATGAGGCGTGCTTTGCTATTGTTTTTATGCAGTTTTTTCCTGCTTGCTCCTGCTGCGCTCTGGGCGAAAAAGGAGAGCCGGACGCCAGTGAAAAAGCCAGTTGCGGCAGCCGAAAGTCATCATCCTGCAATGGCTGCTGTAACGCCGCCGCAAGAGGGCGAGCCCTATGATCCGCAAAATCCGCCAGCCCGCTTGCGGGTGCTGGTGGCGCTGGGGCCATCGACTTATTTTATTAAAGACGGCAAACCGCACGGGCTGGAGTTTGCGATGCTGCAAGGCTTTGAATCCGAGCTGAACCGCCGTCGGCCCAAATCGCGCCCGCCGATTCGTCTGCAATTTATTCCTGTGGATGCGGGCGAGCTGATTCCGGCTTTGCGCGAGGGCCGAGGTGATATTGCTGCGGGGATGATTCCTTTTTCCGAATCGCTAAAAAGCCTGGTCGGCGTGACCGAGCCCTATGCCAGCGATGAATGGTGCTTGCTTGGGCAGCGTGAGCAAGCGCTGTCTTTTTCCACGCTGGCTGAGTTGCCGCTGATATTGACCAGCGGCAGCTATGCTCGCCGCTTGTTAAGCCAGCAGGACAAGCAGCTTGTTCTTGACGAAGCACCCATCGGCCACAATGCCGAGATGGTCTTGCGCGACATCAATACCAACTCCGAGCAGCAAACGCTCAGCAGCCGTGCCGTCTACAAACTGTGGGCCACCACGTATGGCAAGCTCAAGCTGGGCGAATGCCTGAGCGCGCGCAGCCCCCTGGTATGGCTGGTGGATCAGGCCAATCCGGCGTTGGCCAATGATTTGAATAATTATATTGCTTCGCGGCAATTTACTTCGCTCGATAAAGCGATTGAGCTGACCCGTCGGCATCTGATTGTGGATGGCAAGGTTGAGCGCAGCGACAAAGTCACCTCAATGGATAAACTGGCCATTTTTGCGCCGATTTTCCAGGCGGCTGCGGCGGCCAATAATCTGGACTGGCTGCTGCTGGCCGCTATCGGCCAGAAAGAATCAAAACTTAGCCCGGTGATCCGTCAGAATGGCCCGACCGGCGTGATGCAGGTGAATCCGTCAACCGCCCGGGCCATGGGCGTGCGTGACCCGCACAGCAACGAAGGCAATATCTCGGCCGCGGCCATTTATCTGAACTATTTGCGCAAAATGTACAGCCGCGAAGGCATCAGTGAAGAAAACCAGTTGTATTTCATGATTGCGGCGTATAACGCCGGCGAAGGGCGCTTGGCGCAATTGCGGCGGATTGCCAAATCCAAGGGGCTGAACCCGAATATCTGGGTGGGTCATGTCGAGCAGGTGGCGCTCACTTCAGTCAGCCGTGGCATGGTGGATTATGTCTCGACGGTGAATCGTTACTATCTGGCGTATCAGGCCGCAGAAAAAGCGCGGGCACGGCAGAAAAAGGCCGACGTGAAATAAAAGCAACAGCGTGCTTGATTTCGCTGATCTGCGGCAGAGGAAAACGTAATTGGTGCTGATTTATAGGGTATTGCTCTGCAGGTAATGATTTTATTAATCTGTAGAGCAATACCCTATAGCTTTTATTCTGAATCTGCACTGCTATGGTGCGCGGTCAGCGCGGATTGGCCTGTCTTTGGTGCAATCTTCACGACCATGGGCGCTGATTGCTCACTGATTCATCGTGGCTTTGGATAGTGCACTGCGATTGCGCGTTGAGTCTGGCTTTGGATGTAGTAAAATTACGCAAATTCCGGATTGACCTTTTGCAATTTTGATTCGAAAAAAATATTGAAAAAAAATACAGGTTTAGCTTTTTCCCTGCTTTAAATCATGTCTTTCGTGATCAGAGTGGCGTATTGTTCGGCCTGACAAACCAGCTTTTTCTTCTCGGAGACTTTCTTTTATGCATTGCGGTACAAAAATCGTTGCCACGCTTGGCCCTGCTTCAACCGATCCAGCCGTACTGGAAAGCCTGATTCAGGCCGGTGTAAATACCGTTCGTTTGAATTTCTCGCACGGCACCGCTCAGGATCATATTGATCGCGCCGCCACCGTGCGCGCGATTGCCAAAAAGCTGGGTAAATCAGTCGCTGTACTGGCCGACTTGCAAGGCCCGAAAATCCGCGTTGGCAAATTTGAAAAAAATAAAATCGAGCTGGTCAAAGGCGCAAAATTTGTGCTGGATGCCGAGTGCGAGCTGGGTAACCAAGACACTGTAGGTCTGGATTATAAAGAGCTGCCCAATGACGTTGAGCCAGGCGTAGTGTTGCTGCTGGACGACGGCAAAATCCAGCTGGTGGTTGATTCTGTTGTTGGCGCTAAAGTCTACACGACGGTTACAGTGGGTGGCCCGTTGTCGAATAACAAAGGGATTAACCGCCAAGGCGGTGGCCTCACAGCCCCGGCGCTGACGGCGAAAGACATGGAAGACATCAAGACCGCCGCGGTACTTGAAGCAGACTACATTGCCGTGTCATTCCCGAAATCATCGGCCGATATGTATATGGCGCGCACACTGGTTCGCGCAGCCGGCGGCCATGCTTTGCTGATCGCCAAAATCGAGCGTACCGAAGCGATTACCAATCTGGAAGAAATCCTTGATGCATCAGACGGCATCATGGTGGCGCGTGGCGATTTGGCCGTTGAAGTGGGCGATGCAGCCGTACCCGCGCTGCAAAAACGCATGATCAAGCTCGCGCGTAAAAAGCACAAACTGACCATCACGGCCACGCAGATGATGGAATCAATGATTACCAGCCCAGTACCAACCCGCGCCGAAGTTTCCGATTGTGCAAATGCAGTATTGGATGGTACGGATGCGGTCATGTTGTCGGCTGAATCGGCGGCGGGTAAATATCCGCTGGAAGCGGTGCAGGCGATGGCGCGGACTTGCTTTGAAGCCGAGCGTTCGGGCGAGGGCAAAATCGAAGGCGAATTCGATAACGTCAGCGATTTCGAGCGCATCGATCAGGCCGTCACCATGGCGGCGGTGTACGCCAGCAGCAATATGAATGTGAAAGCCATTGTATGTATTTCGCATTCAGGCGCTTCGGCATTGTGGCTGTCGCGTTATATCACCGGTGTGCCAATTTATGTATTTACACAGGAAGTGAATACCTATCGCAAGCTGGCGCTGTATCGCCATGTAACGCCGATTATGGTCGATGCCAATATCGGTGCTGATCGCGAGGCGCACGTGGCTTATGCCCAGCTTGAGCTGCTGCGCACTGGCAAAGTGGTGCCAGGTGATCGCGTGATTGTCACGCTGGCTTCGCAAAGCAATGGCGTGAACACGGGTGCCAACACCATGCGTATTATTCAGATTGCCCAAGGTCAGCGCGTTTAAAGCGCCGTTGCCTCAGCAATCAGACAGCCGACCTAGGTCGGCTGTTTTCTTATGGAGAGATTCAATTCGATGAGCCAACTCATTTATGAAGATGAGGTCATCATCACCGCGATTCGCGCGCAGGGTGCGGGTGGGCAGAATGTCAACAAGGTCTCGAATGCCGTGCATTTGCGCTTTGATATTCGCGCGTCGAGCTTGTCCGATGAGCTAAAAAACCGGCTCTTGCATTGGCCCGATCAACGGATTAGCAAAGACGGCATCATTATTATCAAGGCGCAGGCTTCACGCAGCCTTGAAGCCAATCGCTATGAAGCTTTGCAGCGTTTGCAGGCGCTGATTGATCAGGTCGCGCATAAACCCAAGGCGCGCCGTGCAACCAAACCAAGCTGGGGCTCGCAACAAACACGGATGGATAAAAAGAACCAGCGCGGCAGCATTAAATCGCTGCGTGGGAAAGTTCGCCTCGATTGAAGTCGCTGAAACTGCGTACAATAGCGTTTTAGCAATGAGATCCGCACCATGAGCCAAGATAATCCAGACGCAATCCGCCTTTCCAAACGCATGGCGGAGCTAGGGCTGTGCTCGCGCACGCAAGCCGATGTGCTGATTGCCGAAGGGCGCGTGCAGGTGGATGGACAAATTGTGGATGTCCTCGGTAGCCGCGTCCTGCCGCATCAGGACATTAAAATCGTTGATAGCGATTTGCTGAGCAGCGCGCTCGCGCCCAGCGACAAGGTGACGCTGATCTGGCATAAACCCGTCGGCGTGGCGGTGTGGCCGGGTGAGGAATATACGCAGTTTTTCGTGCCGGAAAATCGCGCCGCCGATGATAGATCAGGGATAGTCTGGCTGAAAAAACATCGCTCGCGGCTGACAACGCCGTTTGGTCTGGACGCCGAGGCTAGCGGGCTGGTGCTGCTGACGCAGGATGCACGTCTGGCCGCCAAGCTGGCGCAAATCAATGATTATGAGCAGGAATATCTGGTCTGGCTTGATCAGGTGGCGGCTGACAGCCAGATTGAGGCGATGAATGCCGTCAAAATGTTTGACGAGCAGCCGATCAAAGGCTGGAAAACCAGCCGCCAGAGCGAGCAGCAATTGCGCATGGTGATTCGCGCCAATGCCGAAGGCGTGGTGCCCGATTTGTGCGATGTGGCCAAATTGACCGTCAAAGCGTTTAAACGCAACCGGATTGGCCGTTTGCCGCTGGGTGCTCTGGAAGCAGGGCAGTGGCGCTATCTATTGCCGATGGAGAAGATCTAATAGGGGTATTTCTCTGTAGGTAAATCTAGAATTGATCTGCAGAGATATACCCTATTGAGTATCTTCGATTTGTTTGCGGATAACCTGATTGAAGGCCTGAACCCATTCGGCCGCAAATTGCCGGTCGCACGCATTGATTTCGGCAATCGCCCGCAAGGTTGATTTTTGCTGGCCACGGTGGCTGTGTTTGAGCAAAATGGCTTCAAAAGCATCGACAATCGCCAGAATTTTGGCGCCGTCACAAATCTGCCCTTCGCTTAAACCGTGCGGATAGCCATTGCCGGTAACGGTTTCATGGTGCTGTAAAATCATCTGCGTTGCCGCTTGCCAGCCGACAAAGCGATTGGCTATCTCGGCTGCCCAGCGTGGATGTTTGTGCAGCTCGACGATGGCGGCAGGCGAGAGCTTTTCCGGCCTAAGCCATTGCGACTCGGGCAAAAACATCATGCCGATATCGTGCAGATACACCGCCGCTTCCAGTTGTTCCGGGTCAACCCGGTTGCCCGCCATTTTATTGGTCGCCAGCGCATAGCCCAGATTGCGCTCGGTGCGACCATGAAACAGCGCCGAGCGGGCTTCCAGCTGCATCGCCATTTCGCGAAAGAAAATCAGATCCTGATGCAGCTCCTGCGTACTGCGCGCTTGCGCGGCAGGGGTAAAGTCTTTGTTGAGTGCGCTGCCGGGCTTGAAACCGGTGACCGCTTCGATCAGCCGGCTGGTCGCCGTATCAATTTCGCTGGGCGTTTGGTGGGCCAGATTGTGCAGGCCATTGGCCAGCGAGATCAGTGCCAGCGGGGCCAGATTTTGCTGTTCGGCGAGCAGTTCGGTGGCTTGTTCGATGCGATCGAGTGTTAGCAGAAAAATCTCGGCCAGACCATCGGTAAAGCGGATTTCGCCATCACGCAGGCGCGAGAGTAGTGTCTCGGCGCAATGCATGATCGGGATCACAAAAGTAACGCGACACAGGCCCGCATCTCCCTTGATATTGTGAAATTCGCGAAACAGATTGGTTAGCGTGACCTTGTCATTGCCTTCTTGCTTGAGCTTGGCGATCAGCGCCTCGATTTGCGGGGCATGATCGGCTAGCCCGTCTTTGAAATCCTGAAATGCATTCCAGTCTTCTATCGCCGGGTTGATTAGATTGATGCCGGCAATATCCAGAGGCGTGTTCATTGGCAGGCTCCGGTGCGTTTGGCATGGCCTTTCATACGCATTTCCTGCCCTTCAGCCTTGATCAGATGTTCAAATTGATACTGGTCACGCTGATTGCTAAAGGTAATCACGCTGTGCATCGTGGCCGCTCTGGGCTGGCTGCATTTCATATCCATCGTGACGGTATTGCCTTGCTGCACGATCTTGGGTTTCTCGCATTTTGTGTTCGGCTCTTGCCCCATCTGGTGCCATTGCTCAAGTTTGGCCCGGTCAAGACATTGTGTGACGGTCATGGTGCCCGCTTTGGCATCGATTTCCATGCCTTGCTTGCGCATTTGCTGCATCGCTTCTGGTGGCATTTTGACCATTGCGGCTCTTTGCGCCTCAGGCAAGCTGCTGGTGATAGCCCAGCGGCCTTCCATAGGCCGGATGTCGGCGGCAAAGCTGACCGAACTCAGAATAAACAAGCTGATTCCCAGGCTGATTGGTTGCAGATAGTTTGACATGGCAATTTTTCCTGTAGTTTGTAAGAAACACGGTATGATCGTCTCCATTGTTTATAGCTTTTTTCCATTCTTCGGCATGGATCTTTGGAGTCGTGTATGTCGCAAATTGCAGAATTAAGTCCGGTGCAGGCTCGTATCCTGGGGGTGCTGATCGAAAAAGAACGCACCGTACCCGATACCTATCCGCTGACACTCAATGGCCTGCTCGCCGGCTGCAATCAGAAAACCAGCCGCGAGCCCGTAATGGAGCTGAGCGAGGCGGATTTGATCCCGGCGCTCGATGAGCTGAAAAATGCGGGCTGGGTGCTGGATCACCTGAGCGGTCGAGTTGCCCGCTATAGCCATCAGCTGGGCAAGGTGCTGCAGATTCCGACGCAATCGGTTGCGGTTTTGGCCACGCTAATGCTGCGTGGCCCGCAAACGGCGGGGGAGTTGCGTAATAACTGCGAGCGTTTGCACCGCTTTGCCGATATTTCGGCCATAGAAGCGTTTTTGCAGGAGCTGGCCGAACGCAGCAGCGGCGCTTTGGTGTGCTTATTGCCACGCCAGAGCGGCGCGCGCGAGCCACGCTGGGCGCATCTGCTTGCAGGTGAAATCGATTTAAACGCTCTGCAGAGCACCGCTACGCCATCGGCTCAGGCGGACTTGCGTGAAAGGGTCGAGCAACTAGAAGCAGCCTTGGCGGCGCTGCAAACCGAGTTTATGGCGTTTAAATCGCAGCTGGGTGGGTAAAAAATCACGTCTGGCGGATTAACGCGTCGCAATTATGCGATTTTGCTCAGATTTTGTGGTTTTTGTGCAAAAAGTGCTTGCCAGCCCAGCTTTGCTCGGCGAATATATCAACCGCAGGATCTTCAAGCAGTGGATGTATGTTGTAGTGGCTAGGCCGTACCGCAGTGCTTTCCCTTGATTTTCGTGCATCTTTTATATAATTCCGCAATTTAGGATACGAAAAATGGCACAAGGTACCGTTAAGTGGTTCAACGACTCTAAAGGCTTCGGCTTTATCACTCCAGACGAAGGCGGCGAAGATCTGTTTGCTCACTTCTCTCAAATCGTGTCTAAAGGTTTCAAAACCTTGGCTGAAGGTCAAAAAGTTTCTTTCGAAGTAACTACTGGCCCTAAAGGCAAACAAGCTTCTAACATCCAACCTCTGTAATTCAGAGTTGTTTGTTTAAGTAAGTAGAAAACCCAGCATAAGCTGGGTTTTTTGTTGTCTGCTCGATTTCGAGCTTGCTATGCAATGATGACTTAGCTTGCCATCGGTAGCGCGTTAAAATGATGCGAGCTTACTGGTTTTCCGGGTTTTTGCCTTTTATTGGCGCATAAAAAGCCCGAATCTTGGCCATATCGGCTTCCAGATCACCTGTCGGGTAAAACACCTCGCCACACCCGCCAACCTTACGGCCAAAATCGATAAAGCCCAACACAATGGGCAGCTGACTACCGAGGGCAATGTAGTAAAAGCCGGTCTTCCACTTTTCGACTTTCTTGCGTGTTCCTTCGGGTGGGATGGCCACCACCAGTTGTTCGTGCTCGCCAAACACCTGCACCATTTGCTCGACCAGTGAATTCGATTGACGGCGATCAACCGGGATGCCGCCTAGCCAACGGGCAATCGGTCCAAGCGGGCCCCAGAACAGCGTGTGCTTGCCCATCCAGTACACTTTTTGCCGCCGCGCAAAACAGATGGCGATGCCGATCGGAAAATCCCAGTTGCTGGTATGAGGGGCGCCGATCAGTACATATTTGGGTAAATCGGGAAATTCACCTTCAATTTTCCAGCCTGCAATTCGCAGCATCAGCCGGCCCAATCCCGGCAGAATATGCCGCAACACTGGCGTATCGAAAATCGTGCGCTGCATTATTTGGCCTGGGTTTTTCCGAGCAGTTTGCTCATCAGATTATTCATCCCGCTTTTGCGTTGTTTTTCTTTTGCGCTGGCCGTGCCAAAGCGATCCGGTGTACTGGCGCCGTGTAAATCATTGTGTAGCTTTTCTGCTTTGCGCTTTTCTAATTCGTATTTTTTCATCGTCATGCTGGTTTTCCTCTGTTTAGGGGGCGTATTCTACGGATTACTGTTCACAAAGTCTTAAAAAACCCATGAATCTGGCCGAACTCTCGATCAAAGTCCGTCAATTTGCCGACGAGCGTGATTGGCGTAAATATCACAATCCCAAAAATCTGGTGATGGCCATGTCGGTCGAAATGGCCGAGCTGCTTGAACATTATCAATGGCTCACCCCCGAGCAAGCTGCCCAGCTTGATATCGATGAGCAATCTCCCATCGCGCAGGAGATGGCCGATGTCATGCTCTATATGCTACGCCTGGCCGATGAGCTGGGGGTCGATATGGAAGAGGCGATCTTGCACAAAATGCAGCTCAATGCGCAGAAATATCCAGCTGCCGAGCGCTAGATGTTTTGCTAGATACATTGATGTATTGCTCGCTAGCGCTTTATTCTATTAATCTCTAGCCTTATACCCCAAGAGGATGTCTTATGGTGACCAGTGTTATTTCCGATATGGACGGCGTGATTTATCGCGGCAAGCAGCTGATTGATGGTGCCAATGAGTTTGTGCAAAAACTGCTGGCTGATAAAACGCCATTTTTGTTTTTAACCAATAACGCCGAGCAAACCCCGCTGGATTTGAAACTCAAGCTTGAATCACTTGGCATTCACGGCCTCTCCGAGGAGAATTTCATTACCAGCGCGATGGCAACGGCAATGTTTTTGCGCCAGCAAAAAGAGCGCGCCAAGGTCTATGTGATTGGTGGCGGTGGCCTGATTAATGAGCTGTATAACGTTGGGTTTTCGATTTCTGAATCCAACCCCGATTATGTGGTGGTCGCCAAATCGTCGACTTTTAGCTTTGAGCAGCTGAAAAAAGCCGTGCGCTTTATTGATCATGGCGCCAAATTCATCGGTACTAATCCCGATATGATTGACCCGGTGGAGGGCGGTAATGAGCCGGCGGCCGGTACGATTCTGGCGGCGATTTCGGCGGCGACGGGCAAAAAGCCCTACATCGTCGGCAAACCCAATGCGCTGATGATGATGTTGGCCAGCCGCAAGCTGGGTGTGCATCCGGAAGAATGTGTGATGGTTGGCGATCGAATGGATACCGACATTGTGGGTGGCATGGAGGCCGGTATGAAAACCGCGCTAGTGCTCTCAGGGGTGACCACCTTGCCAATGCTCGATGAATTTCCGTATAAACCGGATTATGTATTCAATCATGTTGGCGAAATTGATTTTAAATCGCTCTAAGCGCGGCGGGCTGATTCCGTGATGATTGGCTATAATCTGCAGTTTTGCGTAGCGAGTACCGACTGATGAAATTTGAGCATCTGGTTCAGATCAACGATTTATTGCACCCTGGCGCAAACTTGCTAACGCGCAACCAGCTCTGGCAAGGCCTAGTCTACCGTGCAGAATCGCCAATGGAATTTGTCGAGCATATTGATGAGGCGGCAGTGACTCACCGGCACGAGCAAGGCATTCATCGCCGCATTGTTATGGGCAAGCTCGAGGTAATTGACCATATCTATTATCAGCACGAATTGTCGGTGCACTATGACACTCAGCCTAGCGAGATGCATCTGGGTGGGCAGCTGTGGATGAAAATCGAAGAGCCGCAAGAGGGCGCGTTGTTTGTGCGTTTCAGCTATGAAACGCCGCACCCCGTTGGCGCTGACCCAGAGCTGGATAAGTATTTGAGCTATCTGAAGTCGGCCTGGCAAGAGGCCGATATCGACACCATCAAGCTAATTCGCCAGCTGGCTGACGAGGGCAAACTCGGCTAATTCGTTTTCGGGTGAGCCCTATGCCGCGCAGTCAGGCTGGGCTGCTCAGTCTTGATCGGCTTTGCGTCGGCATAGCAGAAAAACGACGAAGCCAAAAATGCCTAATGCGATCAGGCTGAGCAGATTAAAGGCACTGAAAATGGTGCTGGCACTGTATGAAGAGGGGATCTTGACCGAGATTACGCCTGACACCTTGCCCAGCTCATAGCCATAACCCTGCGTCGGGTAAAGGCTGCGTACGGCATACGGGGCTTTTTCTGCTGATTCATGGCAGCGCATGCAGGCAGCGGTAGCGATTAGTCCACGCGCATACAGCGTGCGGCCATTGTTGACTTCGCTGTATTCGGTGACATTATTGGCGCGCATATATTCCATGGCTTTACGCTCGAACGCCGTCGGGCTATTACGTACATTCATGAATTTGTCCGAAGTAATGCGGTACGACGCTTTGCTCTGATCTGCGATCATCAAATCGGAAATTTCGCGCTGCACCAGTGCCGGGTTTTTCAGGTGGAAATTCAGCGTGGTGGCCATGTCTTCGGCGCTGGTGACCGAATTGTCTTCGTTGGCCAGCGACACGGTCAGCGTATCAAGGTGAGAGCCCTGATCAACGATTTCACCTTTGGCTTCCTTGGTCCAGATTCCGCGATATTGAGATGCCCACTGGCCAATATGTTCGACCATATTGGCCATGGTGCGCGCCTGATTGAGCTGTTCTTTTTCGTAAATCGATTTACCGATAAAGAACGAACAAATCAGCGACAAAATAATGATAAAAATGCTTTTACTCAACGTACCCATAGGTCTGCTCGAATGTCTCTTGTTGGTGATGCCGACTTTTAATGGCGGCTTATACGGGAAACATTGTATTGCAATTGCTGGGTAAGTTCATTCTAAAAATTCAGGGCGCAGCTCTTCCTTCATGATCAAACGCTTGATTGTGAAGGGAAAAGGCGCGGGCCATCGCGCCAATTAAGGGTCGCTAGGATTCTTAAGCTTCGCCACCGCCTTTTTTCATCGCCTTGCCCTCGGCTGCGCGCTGGCGGCGGACTTCTTTGGGGTCGGCGATCAGTGGGCGGTAGATTTCAACGCGGTCTTTTTCGCGTAGCACGGTATCGAGCTTGACCGCTTTGGCGAAAATGCCGATTTTCTGCGTGCCCAGATCAATTTCGGGAAACTCGGCCAGAATGCCCGATTTTTCAATCGCGTATTGCGCCGTGCTGCCTGCAGGTACTTTTACACGCAGCAATTTTTGTTTCGCCGCCGTGGCATAAACGACTTCAACAGTCATCAGGGTGTCGGTGTTTGTCATGGATTTATCCGTATTTGCGGTCGGCTTCTTTGACAAAAGCATCGACAAAAGTTGAAGTGATCTTGCCAAAAACCGGGCCAATGACGGCGTCAATGGTGCGGCTGGAAAACTCGTAATCGAGTTCGAATTCGATTTTGCAGGCGTCTTCCATCAGCGGGGTAAAGCGCCAGATACCGGTCAGAGCTTTAAATGGCCCGTCAACGAAATGCATGACGATTTCATTGGCCGATTTCTCATCGCGGGTACGAAAAAAAGTACTCACTTTAAGAAATTCGATTTTGACGGTGACATCTAGAATCTGCTCGCTGCGCTCGTGCACTTCAACGCCGCCACACCACGGCAAAAAGCGCGGGTAATCTTCAACGCGATCAACCAGCTCATACATTTGTGCGGCAGAATGGGGAACCAGGACTGATTTACGGATGGACTGCATGGTCATCAAGGGTGCGGCGGAGTAAAATGATTCTCTTGCAAGCCCTGAGTCTGTGGGCCTGCTGCGTTACAACCATCGTCGGCAGCGCTTTAATCTGCTGCCCACATCCGCCATAAAAGTGAAAATGAACGAATATCCTACCGAGCTAGTTCGCGACATGCAAGCCGAATACAATGCCGCAGCGCAAGTTGACGAGACAGCCACCTACCGCATCCCGCCGCATTCGGTCGAGGCCGAGCAGTCTGTGCTGGGTGGCCTGATGCTGGAAAACACGGCGTTTGACCGCATCGCCGATGTGATTGGTGCGCAGGATTTTTACCGCGAAGATCACCGGCGCATTTTTCAGGCCATCATCAAGCTGATCGAGCACAACCGCCCTGCGGATGTGATCACGGTGAAAGAATCACTCGATACGACCAATGATCTGTCGTATGTCGGTGGTCTCTCGTATCTGGGCTCGCTGGTACAAAATACGCCATCGGCGGCCAATATTCGCCGTTATGCGGAAATCGTCCGTGAAAAATCGGTATTGCGCCAGCTCTCGGCTGTGGCCACCGAAATCGTTGATGGCACGTTTTTCCCGAACGGGCGTGACGCCAAAGAATTGCTCGACGAGGCCGAATCCAAGGTATTCCAGATCGCCGAGCAATCGGCTAAAGGGCAGCAGGGTTTTCACACCATGCCGCCGATTCTGAAAGAAATCGTCGAGCGCATTGATCATCTCTACCAGCAGGACAATCCGTCCGAAGTGACCGGTACGCCAACCGGCTTTATTGATCTGGATAAAATGACCTCCGGTCTGCAAGGCGGCGATCTGATTATTGTAGCTGGCCGTCCTTCTATGGGTAAAACGGCGTTTTCGGTCAATATCGCTGAAAACGTCGCCATTCACAGTAAATTGCCGGTGGCGATTTTCTCGCTGGAGATGGGCGCGGCGCAGCTGGGTATGCGGATGGTCGGCTCGGTGGGCAAAATTGATATGCACAAGCTTAAAACCGGTCGTTTTGAGGACGAAGACTGGCTCAGGCTGACGCATGCGGTGGGCAAATTATCTGAGGCGCCAATTTTTATCGAGGAAACCGGTGCGCTGACTGCATTGGATGTGCGAACCCGCTCGCGGCGTCTGGCGCGGCAATGCGGTGGTCAGCTTGGCCTGATTGTGATCGACTACTTGCAATTGATGGCAGGGCGCGCGGGTGCGAAAGATCAGAACCGGGCCACCGAGCTGGGTGAGATTTCGCGCTCGCTCAAGGGGCTGGCGCGTGAACTTAAATGCCCGATTATCGCGCTCTCGCAGCTCTCGCGTTCGGTCGAGCAACGTACCGACAAACGCCCGATGATGTCCGATTTGCGTGAATCGGGCGCAATCGAGCAGGACGCCGACTTGATTATGTTTATGTACCGCGATGAATACTACAACCCGGATAGCCCGCACAAAGGTTTGGCCGAATGCATCGTCGGCAAGCACCGTAATGGCCCGGTCGGGCGGGTGCCCTTGGTGTTTCAGGGCATGTATTCACGCTTTGACAATGCACTGATGCGGCCGGATGACTGGAATAGTGATTTGGAATAGGGCCTTGCAGCTGCATTGCCTTGCCCGGCATGAGTCTGCTCCCAAATATGAATCTGCCCCAAGTATGTATCAGGTCTCCGTATCAATCGGGCCTCATCAAATTTCTGGATTTTTTGCATGACTTTAGCGCGCATTACCCATTTTAATCAGGCCGTCGAGCCCAATTTTGATCAGCCACGCGAGGATCGCCGCGTCTCGGGCACGCCTTTGCGCACGACCTGGGCCCACTACACCTCGGACGATGGTGTGCTCTCTTGCGGCACCTGGGCGTGTGAGGTGGGAAGCTGGAATATCCGCTTTGCGCCGGACAAGGAAGAGTTTTTCTGCGTGATCAGCGGTCAGGTGCGGCTGGTGGACGAGCATGAGCAAGGCGTAGTGGTCAGCGCAGGCGAGGCGGCGGTGATTCCCGCCGGCTTTGTTGGTCGTTTTGAAGTGTTGCAGGCTGTGCATAAGTATTTTGTCGTGTTAGATCGGGCGGCATCAACGTCATGAAGAAAATACAGCAGTTGTTTGAGGTGTTAAATCAGAAGCTGGAAGGCGATTTGTCGGGCATTGACCCGGCGAAAAAAGCCCGCAGCGAGAAGCCAGAGCAAGATCAGCCGCCCGCAGCGGCTAAAGTGCCCGAGGCGTCGCGTCTGGACGGCATGTTTGAATTGCCGCTCTCTTCGGTTAGCCTGGCCGCAGCCAAAGGTGTGGGCTCGCTGAAATCGCTGATTCAACCGGTGTCTAGCAAGATCGGCGCCAAAATGGCCGACGTACTGCACAGCATTAAGCCTGAGGCTAGCGTTGAGCCGACTGATGTTTCAACTGACCTCGCGCCGGGCTTCGAGACTCAACGCACAAGCCCATCCGCGCCTCAGACCAGGGTTGATGCAACAGCGCATAGACGTGCTGGTAGTAGCGCTCAGCCGTCTATCCAGCAGCCTGCCTCGCAACAGAGCGAAGGTGCGGCCCTGATTCGTACTCAGGGGTATCAGCATACAAGCCAATCTGAGTATGAGCTAGCAGCCAATACCCTGGCAGAGCCGCGTATTGAATCTGATGCGAAGCCAGTGATCAGTGAGCCGGTCAGCGATGTGCCGCCAACATCTCAGCTAGCCAGCACGCCGCAGCCGGAGCGCACCATCCAGATGCAAGCAGAGGCAGCGCCATTGCCGCGCGCAGTGAATCAGGCTGCTATTGAGTCCGTTTCATCGCTGACGCGTAGCTCGTCAGCGCTTGTACCTGATTTAAAAGTGTCACCCGTTTCAGCGGTGAGCGAGACCAAAGATTTTCTATCGGCCGAGCAGGTAAAAACACCGAGTCAGCCGATTCCGGCACCGCGCAAAAGTCGGCGCGAATTGCCGGTGCTCGATATGAGCCATATTCAGCGCAATCTGGAGCGCAGCCAGCGCAAGCTGGCGATTGAAGGCGCAAAAATGCCCGAGCGTAAAGCGCCAGAGCCGCTGCCAGTGATTGATCCGTCCGAAATTCGCGAGCGTTTGCAGGATATTCACAGCGGCAAGCGCCCGAGCCCGAAAATTACGCCAACACACAGCTATCGCTCGGGTGCCGCAACGCCAGTGCAGCCCAAGGCCGCAACTCCGCAGCGCACAGCGCCGCCGCCAACCCCGGCTGTGGCCCATCGTGCGCCTGCGCCCGAAGTCATCCGGATTTTTCAATCCAGCCAGCAGCAAACGATGCCTGCGGCATCAGTCAGCCTGGCATCGCAGCCATCAGCTCACTCTGCAACGCAGGCATCGATTGTGCCAGCGCTGCAAGCGCAACTGAGTCCGACTCTGCAAGTGCAAGGGAGCCCGATTTCGCAGGCACAAAACAGTCCGGCGCTGCAGGGCCCGACTACGCCAGCCCAGGTCAGCGCAATTTCGCAGATGCTCAATCCGTCTGTGCTGGCAAGTCATCCAGCGCCAGTGTCGCCGCAGCTTGATCTTACTCAGCCAGCACCTGATGCCATGAGCGAAGAGGGCTTTTCGCCAGCAGCTGCACTGTTCAATCCCGCAGCAAATCTAGCCAGTCTAGCATCTACGGCCCCATCTTCAATGCATGGGTATATGGCTGTAGGGCAGTATGAATATGCCATTGAGCAAGATACATCGGTAAGTATATCGAGTGATACGTCCGCAAGCGCGCCCGCAGTATCCGCCCCACAGCGACCGACCACATTTTTGCGCCCGGATGCGCTAGCCCCCGCGCCGCGTGCGGCGGCAGATCCAGCCTGGCGCGGTGAAGACGGTTTGTGCTTGCCGCTGGAGCTATTGCGCCCCGCCACGGTGCAGACCATTACGGTAAGTCAGGAGGACTTGCTTGAGCGCAGTATTCTGATCGAAGAAAAACTTAACGAATTCAAAGTCAAGGTCAGCGTGCTCGATGCTTATGCCGGGCCGGTGATTACGCGTTTTGAAGTCGAGCCCGCGACCGGCATTCGTGGCGCGCAGGTGGTCAATCTGGCTAAAGATCTGGCGCGCTCGCTGGGGCTAGCCTCGGTGCGCGTGGTGGAGACGATTCCGGGCAAAACCTGCATGGGGCTGGAATTGCCTAACCCGACAAGGCAAATGATCCGGCTGTCCGAGATTTTATCCGCGCCGGAATACCATGGGCAGGTATCCCCTCTGACCATCGCACTGGGCAAGGACATCAGCGGTATACCCGTCGCCACCGATCTGGCTAAAACACCGCATATGCTGGTGGCAGGTACCACCGGCTCGGGTAAATCGGTGGGCGTCAATGCGATGATTTTGTCGATCCTATTTAAAGCCACACCCGATGAAGTGCGCTTTATTATGATCGACCCGAAAATGCTCGAATTGTCGGTGTACGAAGGCATCCCGCATTTGCTCGCGCCGGTGGTGACCGATATGAAGCTGGCCGCCAATGCGCTGAACTGGTGCGTGGGCGAGATGGAAAAACGCTACCGCCTGATGAGCGCGATGGGTGTCAGGAATTTAGCCGGTTTTAATCAAAAAGTCGCCGAGGCCGAAGCGGCAGGCAAAAAGTTGACCAATCCGTTTACGCTGACGCCAGATGACCCAGAACCGCTCGAGCATCTGCCGATGATTGTGGTGGTGGTCGATGAGTTTGCCGACCTGATGATGGTGGCCGGTAAGAAAATCGAAGAACTGATCGCGCGGTTAGCGCAAAAAGCGCGCGCAGCGGGGATACACCTGATTTTGGCCACGCAGCGCCCGTCGGTCGATGTGATTACCGGCCTGATCAAGGCCAATATTCCGACGCGTTTGGCCTTCCAAGTATCGAGCAAAATTGATAGCCGCACGATTTTGGATCAGATGGGTGCCGAGGCTTTACTGGGGCAGGGCGATATGCTGTTCCTGCCGCCGGGAACAGGCTATCCGCAGCGGATTCATGGCGCTTTTGTCGATGATGCCGAAGTGCATTGCGTGGTTGAATACCTCAAGCAATTGGGCGAGCCCAATTACATCGAGGGTGTGCTGTATCCGGCGCATGAAGCTGAAGCGGGCGGTAACTGGTCGGGTGTGCCGGGCGATGCCGAAGAGAGCGATCCTTTGTACGACGAGGCCGTTGCGCATGTAATTCGCAGTCGCCGGGCTTCGATTTCGGCGGTGCAGCGGCAGTTCCGCATCGGCTACAACCGCGCAGCCCGCTTGATTGAGCAAATGGAAAGCGCCGGGATAGTCAGCGGTATGGAAAGCAATGGCAACCGTACCGTGCTGGTGCCAGCGGGCGATACCTGACGAATGGGCGGCTTCGCGCGCGTTCTTGGCTGGTTTTTGTTGGTTTTCAGGCCGATTTTTCCCTCGATAGTCAGTTTTATTCTATTGAGCTTCTTGCCTTACGGCTGCTCGGGCTATATTGCAGCAAAATAGAATAAACGGGTGTGAGATGAAGTCGTTTGGTGAGGGCCGTTTTCAGGTCGAAAAGAAAATTGGCCAGGGTGCGCAAGGCTTGGTGTATCTGGCGCGGGATACCCATCTGGACCGTCAGGTTGCAATCAAAGTGCTGCACAGCCAGCCGCTACAAGCGCTGGCCGAGGCGCAGCTGGTCAGCCGGATTCAGCATCCGAATATTGTCACGCTGTATGACGCATTTGCCGATCATGCGCACCCCTGTCTGGTCTTTGAATACGTGGCCGGTGAAACGCTGGCCGACTATTTGCGGCGCGAAAAGAAGATGTCGCCCGTGGCCGCCGTGCAGATGATGGCGGCCATTCTGGAAGGACTGCAGGCTGCGCATGCCAAGGGCGTGATTCATCGTGATATGAAGCCGCAAAATATCATGCTTGACGAAAGCCGCCGCCCGCGCATTATGGATTTTGGCGTGGCCAGCCAGCGCGGTCAGCACTATGAAGGCCTGACCGGAACTGCTGGTTTTATTTCCCCCGAGATGATCAATAATCTGCCGGTTGACGCGCAGGCCGATGTTTTTGCCTGCGGCGTAATTTTGTATCAGATGCTGACCGGCAAGCTGGTTTCCGATGGTGAAACGGTCATTGCCATTCTGTACAAAACCGCCAATGAGAACTTTGTCCCCCCGTCGAACTTTAACGATAAGATCGACGAGAAACTCGATCATCTGGTGATGGCGGCCCTGTTTAAAAGCCCTGAGTCACGTTACGCCGACGCCGGAGATATGCGCGCCGCCTTGCTGAGCTGGCTTGATGCGGCGGGTGAAGCCGTTCAGGCCGAGGCGGCAGAGGGGCGGCATAGCACGGTGGAATTTTTGCTGCGGCGCATGCGGCACTCGGCTGATTTTCCAGCGCTCTCGCAAACGATTAATGCGATCAACCGCGTTGACGAATCGCAGGCCGAAAAGGTGCAAAGCCTGTCCGGTGTGATTTTGCAGGATTTCTCGCTGACCAATAAATTGCTCAAGGTGGTGAATTCCGCCAGCTTTGGCCAGTTTGGCGGCGCAATCAGCACGGTGTCGCGCGCCATTGTGATTCTGGGATTTGACCGGATCCGCAGCCTGGCGGTGACGATTTTGTTGTTTGAGCACATGCAGAACAAAAGCCATGCTGCGCGTTTGCGTGATGTGGTGCTGGAAATCTTTTTTGGCGGGATTCTGTGCCGCAAGCTGGCCGATAAAAGCGGCTGGCGAGACGCCGAAGAAGCGCTGATTTGTGGCATGTTCCAGCATCTGGGGCGATTGCTAACGCATTTCTATTTTAATGAAGAAAGCCTAGAAATTATCAAGCGCAAAAGCCAGACCGGCGAGGCCGAGTCGGTGGCCGCCGAGGCCATATTGGGCGTTAGTTATGCCGATCTGGGAGTTGCGATTGCCGGAGAATGGAATTTTCCCGATCGCATTGTGACCAGCATGCGGCCTTTGTCTGCCAGCAAGGTACGCGAACCGGCCAATCAGGCCGAACGTTTGCGCGTCTTTGCCAATCTGGCCAGCGAAATGCTGCCGCTGGTCAGCATGAAGCCTAACGAAGCGCTGCTGCATACCCAGAACATTATTAAGCGTTTTTCGGCAGTGGTGTCGTGGTCCGAGCGGGACTTTCAGGACATCCTGCACGATGCCGCCAAGCAATACCTAGCCTATCTGTCCATTTTACAAATCGATCTGGGGCAAGCCGAGTTTGCCAATAGTTTGCGCACGTTGGCTGGCGTGAAGCCTCCGACTGCAGCTCAGTCAGCCGCTGCAGCAGAGGGGGGCAACAGCGATGCTGGCTCGGCCGAGCCAATGACGTTGAGTAATCCGGCGGCGTTGTTATCCGCCGGGGTGCAGGACATTACCAATACGCTGGTGGGGGATTTTAATCTGAACGATGTCTTGCGCATGATTCTGGAGACCATGTTTCGCAGCGTTGGCTTTGACCGGGTGCTTTTTTGTACCCGCGATCTGAAAAAAGGCACGATGGTGGCGCGTTTTGGTTTTGGCAAAGATCTGGATGCCATCTTGCCGCGTTTTAATTTTCCGGTGTCGCCGCTGGTGGATGTATTTCAGCTGGTGCTGGCTAAAAACGCCGATGTATTTATCGAAGACGTGGATGCGGAAAGCATTGCCCAGCGTATTCCCACCTGGTACAGGACTGTATCGCAGTCCAAAACGCTGGTGGTTTTTCCGGTGGTGATTGATAAAAAACCGATTGGCTTGTTCTACGCCGACCGTATGCTGGCGCACTCGCTGCAGCTGCCGCCTGATCAGTTGAATTTGCTAAAAACGCTGAGAAATCAGGCTATTCTGGCCATCAGGCAAAAGCAGATGGGGAGTTGACGCCGGTTTTGCTAAAGTTTTTGTGCGACGCACAAAAAATACTTGACATACGGGTTTGTGCGGATAAGAATGGCGTTATTGCACTGCACCATTAACCGGAGAAATGCCATGTTTAACGCACAAAAACAATTTGCCGAACTGAGCCAAGCTAATCTTGAGAAATCTTTGCGTCTGACCAACATCGCTCTGGCTGGTGCCGAGCGTCTGTTTCAGTTGCAGTTGAGCATCGCTCGTGATTTGCTGGCTGAAAACGCAGAAACCGCCAAAACGTTGTCACAAGTGAAAAGCGTGCAGGATCTGGTTGAGCTGCAAAAAACCCTGTCACAACCTGGTGTGGAAAAAACCATCGCTGTGGCGCGCACTGTGTACGAAGCAGCAAGCAGCACTCAAGCTGAATTGAACAAGCTGATCGAAGAACAAGTGCTGGAATTTAACAAAAACCTGGTGACTTCACTGGATCAAGCTGCTCAGCAAGCGCCAGCAGGCAGCGCAGCGGTGAATATGATCAAAAACGCAGTTGAAAGCGCCAACACCGCGTTTGATACCGTACAAAAAACCAGCCAGCGCATCGCTGCTAATCTGACTGAAGCAACTGTAGCTGCCGTTGAAACTGGCGCCAAATCAGTGGCTGCAGCAACTAAAGCGGCGAATAAAGCAGCTTAAGTTTTAATATGCCAATAAAAAAACCACACTTCGGTGTGGTTTTTTTATTTTCTGATGAATGTGTAGTGACAGGTATATGTTTGTAGACCAATTCAAGCTTTGCCTATAGCCGTATACCCACATAATCGGCATTCAATGGCAATAAAAAAAAGCCCATCAGATTGATGGGCTTTTTTGTGCCACCGATTGAATTAAGCAATCAGGTGTTTCACAGCATCACGCTCTTCTGCCAGCTCTTTAGCTGTTGCATCCATGCGTGCGCGGCTAAATTCGCTGATTTCCAAGCCTTGGATAATGGTGTATTTGCCATCTTTGCAAGTGACTGGGTAGCCGTAGATTAGGTCTTCGTAGCCGTATTCGCCATTTGCTGGAACGCCCATCGTTACCCAATCGCCTTCCGGAGTGCCCAGTACCCAGTTACGGATATGGTCGATCGCTGCGTTGGCTGCAGAAGCAGCAGACGACAGGCCGCGTGCTTTAATAATGGCCGCGCCACGTTGCTGCACGGTTGGGATGAACTCAGATTCTAGCCATTTTTGATCGTTGATCAAAGTAGCGGCATTCGCGCCTTTCACTTCAGCGTGGAACAAATCTGGATACTGAGTCGCTGAGTGATTACCCCAGATGATCATCTTGGTCACGTCAGTCACTGCAGAGCCGGTTTTCTGAGCGATTTGCGTCAGCGCGCGGTTGTGGTCCAGACGCATCATGGCAGTGAAGTTGGCCGGGTTCAGATCCGGTGCGTTTTTCATTGCGATGTAGGCGTTAGTGTTCGCTGGGTTACCAACGACCAGTACTTTAACGTCACGGCTCGCGACTTTATTCAGTGCTTTACCTTGAGTCGTGAAAATCGCGCCATTGGCTTCGAGCAGGTCTTTACGCTCCATACCTGGGCCGCGTGGACGCGCGCCAACTAACAGGGCGATGTCGGCGTCTTTAAACGCTACTTCAGGGTCGTCGCTTTGTACGATGCCTTGCAGCAACGGGAATGCGCAGTCATCCAGTTCCATCACTACGCCGTTCAGCGCTGGCAATGATGGTGTGATGTCCAGCAATTGCAGGATCACTGGCTGGTCTGGGCCGAGCATCGCGCCAGAGGCAATGCGGAATAAAAGGCTATAGCCGATCTGGCCAGCTGCGCCGGTTACGGCAACGCGTACAGGTTTTTTTGTTTGCGACATGTGAGAACGACTCCGAGTAGCGGCGATAGGCTCGCCAACGACGACAAAATTAGACTTGGTGCGTTTAAGGCGCACAACGCAAGTTGCATTGCCTTGATTTAGCTGCGCAAGTTTATCACGCTACAGATTTTTGTGGAAAAAAGTGACGGTTTTGCTGGCTAAAATGTATTGTATCTTTTGTCTTATATAAGACTGTAGTAGACTCTGCGCCGACAACATGATAAAAAGCGCGTACATGAAAAAATTGGCTGCACAACCTTTATATAAGCAAGTGATCCGCGAGGTGATGGCGGCCGTTGAAGCGGGCGAATGGCAGGAAGATGAAAGCCTGCCCAGCGAGGTTGAATTGGGGCAGCGCTTTGGCGTAAGTCAGGGTACGGTTCGCAAGGCGCTGGATGTATTGGTGGCCGATTCGATTTTGTATCGCCGTCAGGGTGTGGGTACTTTCGTTGCCGGGATGAGTGATTTTCTGATGCGCGGGCGCTTTGCGCTGCTGACAGATCCCAAAGGCGAAACAGCCAAGATTGAATTGCTCGGTTGTGTGCGGATTCATGCCGGTGAACAACTGGCCGAGATTTTAGGCCTGCGCCGTGGCGCAGCGCTGTGGCAGGTCAGACGCTTGCTGCGGGTGTCGGGGCAGATCGTCGGACTAGAAGAGTTGCTGTTGCCCGAAGCGAATTTTCCTGAGCTGGAAATGCGCCGGATTCGTGAGTTGAAAGGCAATTTGCGCGAGTTGTGCTGGCGCGATTTTGGTGTCCGTCTGCAGGATGGCGAAACCCGCTATCGCGCGGTGAGTGCGGGTTCAGCCGAGGCTCGCTTGTTGCAAGTTGAGCTGAATGAACCGCTGCTGCAGCTAGTGCGTTTGGCCAAAGATTTTTCAGGCAAGCCGCAGGTTTGGAGCGTGGCTTGGCTTAAAACTGAGCAGTTGGCGTTTGAGCCATCTGTTGCAGCCTAAGAGTAGTTTGCAGGTTTTATCAAGCTGGCGCATTGATGTGGGTCAGATTGTAATTAGTAGTAAAACTTCGTTTGGTTAATACAGAGGAATAGAGCGTATGCAAAAAGCACGCCCCAAGCACCTTGCGCTGTGGCAGATCCGTCTGCCATTGCCAGGGATTGTGTCCATCTTGCACCGGATTAGTGGTGCGCTGATGTTCGCCGCCATCCCATTCATGTTGTATGCCTTGGAGGGCACTTTGTCTTCCGCTGAACGCTTTGCTGCGTTTAAGGAATGCATCGCTCATCCAGTGACCAAACTGTTCCTGTTGGCCGTGTTGTGGGCCTATCTGCACCACGCCTGTGCGGGTACGCGTTTCCTGTTTTTGGATATCCACAAAGGCACTGATCTGAAAACAGCTCGCGCGACGGCTTATGTGGTCTTGGCGGTGAGCTTGTCTCTAACTGCGATTATCGGAGCGCTAACATGGTAAAGCGTCATGTAGTGGGTGCGCACTATGGTTTGCGCGATTGGTTGGTGCAGCGGGTTACTGCGGTCATCATGCTGGTTTACACCATCGGTGTAGTGGCATTTATCCTCTGTGCGAACGGTGCTTCGTATGAAGCGTGGCAAGCGCTGTTTGCCAATACCTGGGTCAAAGTGGTGACCACGATTTCGATCACTGCATTGCTGTGGCATGCATGGGTTGGTGTGCGTGATATCTGGATGGATTACATCCAGCACGTAGGCGTTCGCCTGACGATGCACGTTCTGACGCTGCTGTGGTTGATCGGTAGCTTGGTTTATATGGTTAAAGTAGTGTGGGGTGTTGCATGACCAAGTCAATTCCAGTTCGCAAGTTTGACGCCATTATCGTTGGCGCGGGTGGTGCCGGTTTGCGCGCCGCATTGCAACTCTCTGAAGCGGGCATGAAAACTGCCGTATTGTCGAAAGTATTCCCAACTCGCTCGCACACTGTTGCAGCGCAAGGTGGTGTTTCGGCTTCTTTGGGTAATTCAGAGCCAGATCATTGGCACTGGCATATGTACGACACTGTAAAAGGTTCGGACTGGTTGGGTGATCAGGACGCAATCGAATTTATGTGCCGTGAAGCGCCAAACGTGGTGATCGAGCTTGAACACTTCGGTATGCCGTTTGACCGCAACTCTGATGGCACGATCTATCAGCGGCCATTTGGCGGCCACATGAGCAACTTTGGTGAAAAACCTGTGCGCCGTGCTTGTGCTGCTGCTGACCGTACTGGCCACGCGATGTTGCACGCGCTGTATCAGCGCAATGTACGTGCTAACACGCAATTCTTCGTTGAGTGGATGGCGCTCGATCTGATTCGCGACGAGCAAGGCAATGTGCAAGGCGTGGTTGCGATGGAGATGGAAACGTCTGAAGTCGTGATTTTCCAAGCTAAAGCCACCTTGTTTGCGACTGGCGGTGCTGGCCGTATCTTCTCGTCATCGACCAATGCCTTTATCAATACCGGTGATGGCTTGGGTATGGCGGCTCGTGCAGGCATTCCATTGGAAGACATGGAATTCTGGCAATTCCACCCAACTGGCGTTGCTGGTGCAGGCGTATTGATTACCGAAGGTGTACGCGGCGAAGGCGGTATTTTGCGTAACTCGGAGGGCGAGCGTTTCATGGAACGTTACGCGCCAAACGCCAAAGACTTGGCCTCACGTGACGTGGTGTCCCGCGCGATGGTGACCGAGATTAACGAAGGCCGTGGCTGTGGTCCAAACAAAGACCACGTCTTGCTCGACATTACACACCTCGACCCTGAAGTGATCATGTCGAAATTGCCAGGCATTCGTGAAATTTCAATCAAGTTTGCCGGCGTTGACCCAATCAAAGCGCCAATCCCAGTTGTACCAACTTGCCACTACCAAATGGGCGGTATTCCGACCAACTACAAAGGCGAAGTGGTGGTGGGCGAGCAGATCGTTCAAGGCTTCTACGCTGCGGGTGAGTGCGCGTGTGCATCAGTTCACGGTGCGAATCGCTTGGGTACCAACTCATTGCTCGACTTGCTGGTATTCGGTAAATCATCCGGCAATAGCATGATCGACTACATCAAATCTGCGCCAAAAGACTTGCCAGAATTGGCGATGCAAGACGTTGAGCGTTCAGTTGCGCGTGTGGCTCGTCTGGACAACCAGAAAGAAGGCACCAACGTCAACGAAGCACGTTTGGCAATGCAGCGCACGATGCAAGCGCACTGTGGTGTATTCCGCTTTAACGACATGCTCAAACAAGGCGTAACGAAGATTCTGGAAGTTGAGCAAATGGTGAAAACCACCGTAATTGCTGACAAATCGAAAACCTTTAACACTGCACGTCTTGAAGCACTCGAGCTGGAAAACCTGATCGAAGTCGCCAAAGCGACGATGATCTCTGCAGAAGCACGTAAAGAATCTCGCGGCGCGCACGTACGTGATGATGCTGAAGACACTGCTGAGCGTCCAAACGGCCGTGACGATGCTAACTGGTTGAAACACACCTTGTGGCACCGTGAAGGTAACAAACTTGAATACAAACCAGTCAATATGAAGCCTTTGACTGTTGACACGATCGCGCTCAAAACGCGTTCGTACTAAGGGGATCGAATATGGCTACTCAAACCGTCAAATTCCGTGTTTATCGCTACGATCCTGATAAAGACGCAAAACCGTATATGCAAGACATCAGCGTTGAAGTCGATACCACGACTGAACGTAAACTGCTCGATGCCTTGGTGAAACTCAAAGTCGTAGATGAATCATTGTCATTCCGCCGTTCATGCCGCGAAGGCGTGTGCGGTTCGGATGCGATGAACATCAATGGTAAAAATGGCTTGGCCTGTATTACTGACATAGACACGCTCAAACAGCCGATCGAAGTTCGCCCATTACCAGGCTTGCCAGTGATTCGTGACTTGATCGTCGATATGACGCAGTTCTTCAAGCAATATCACTCGATCAAGCCTTACGTGATCAACGACAGCCCCGCGCCCGATCGTGAACGTCTGCAAAGCCAAGAAGATCGTAAAGAGCTCGATGGCCTGTACGAATGTATCTTGTGCGCATGCTGTTCGACCTCTTGCCCGTCGTTCTGGTGGAACCCAGACAAATTCGTTGGCCCGGCTGGCTTGCTGGCGGCTTATCGCTTTATTGCTGATACCCGTGATGAAGCGACTAGCCAGCGTCTGGATGATCTGGAAGACCCATATCGCCTGTTCCGTTGCCACAGCATCATGAACTGTGTGGATGTGTGCCCGAAAGAGCTCAATCCGACTAAGGCCATCGGCAAGATCAAAGATCTGATGGTAAAACGTATTAGCTAATAAGAGGGGTATGTGCCTGTAGGTTTTTTTTGAAGTTAATCTGCAGGCCAATACTCACTAGGGGTGTGCAATGGATGAAGTAGAACTGAAACGAATTATCTGGCGTTCACGGCGCGGTTTGTTGGAGCTGGATTTGCAACTTGAACGTTTTGTGAATGAAGTTCTACCGACATTGAACGAGCAAGAACTGGCGGTGTACGAGCAAATTTTGATGCTGCCAGATTGGGATTTCTTGGAATACGTCAACGGTAAATCGGTCTGTCCAGACCCTGAACTTGCCGAGATGATCGCGCAGATTGCTGCAGCCAATGCAGGCAGTCATGGCGAAACAAACAATAACGCAGCCGGCATTGCCGAGCGCATTACCGAAGCGCTTTAACAGGAGCAACACGATGGAAAAGAAAGTCACGCTGACTTATAACGATGGCCAGAACACGCTGGAAATGCCTGTTTTGAAATCTACTTTGGGTCCAGATGTAGTCGACATCCGCAGTTTTTCTAAAACTGGTATGTTTACTTTTGACCCAGGCTTTTTGGCAACTTCTAGCTGCGAATCGAAAATCACTTTCATCGATGGTGATCTGGGTCAGCTGTACTATCGTGGTTATCCTATCGAGCAATTGGCTGAAGAGTCTGATTACCTCGAAGTATGCTACCTGTTGATCAATGGCGAATTGCCAACTGCAGTGCAAAAAGCGGAATTTGAAAAAACTGTCATGAGCCACACCATGGTTCACGAGCAGTTGACCGCCTTCTTTAAAGGTTTCCGTCGTGACTCGCACCCAATGGCGATGATGGTCGGTGTCGTTGGTGCGCTGTCTGCGTTCTACCAAGACAGCTTGGACATCAGCAATCCAGAACACCGCAAAGTGGCAATGTTCCGCCTGATCTCTAAGATCCCAACCATTGCGGCCATGTGCTACCGCTACAACCAAGGCCTGCCATTCGTTTACCCACGTAACGATTTGAGCTACACCGCGAACTTCATGCACATGATGTTCTCTACACCATGTGAAAAATACGAACCAAATCCAGTGCTGGTACGTGCACTTGACGTGATCTTCACGCTGCATGCAGATCACGAGCAAAATGCTTCAACGTCGACAGTACGTCTGGCAGGCTCGTCAGGTGCAAATCCATTTGCATGTATCGCTGCCGGTATCGCTTGTCTGTGGGGCCCATCGCATGGTGGCGCGAACGAAGCCGTATTGCTGATGCTGGACGAAATCGGTTCGGTTGAAGCTGTGCCAGCGTTCATGGAAGGCGTGAAAGCGAAAACCCACAAACTGATGGGCTTTGGTCACCGCGTATACAAAAACATGGACCCACGCGCCAATGTAATGCGCCGTATTTGCCACGAAGTCTTGAATGAACTCGGCCTGCAAGATGATCCGAAATTCAAGCTGGCAATGGAACTGGAAAAAATCGCGCTGGAAGACGAATACTTCGTGTCACGTAAACTGTACCCGAACGTTGACTTCTACTCAGGTATCGTTCAATCGGCCTTGGGTATCCCTGTTCCGATGTTCACAGTGATCTTCGCGCTGGCGCGTACTGTAGGCTGGATCAGCCACTGGAACGAAATGATCTCTGATCCAGGCATGAAGATCGGTCGCCCACGTCAGCAATACACTGGCGCGGAAAAACGCGATTACGTACCTATGGACAAGCGCGGTTGATGCATTAACCGCGGTTCCTGCGCCCTAGTGTGATGAGCATTGGGGCGTAGCTGCATTGACCGGCCTTGCTGTCTTTTTGCCAATAGGCATTAGCTTGCAAGCAGGGCGGAAAAAAATGGATACACGGCAATGATGAAAGAACTTGAAACGAATTCCCAGCTGTTCGGCGGGAATGCCCCGTTTGTAGAAGACCTCTACGAACAATATTTGATTGATGCATCGTCAGTCGACGCGCAATGGCGCACTTACTTCGATCAGTTGCAGCAAACACCGGGCTCGGTAGCCCGCGATGTGGTGCGTGCACCGATTGAAGAGTCGTTCCGCCAGCTGGCCAAGCAATCTGTACGCGCAGTCGGTGTGGTGGATGAAGCCGCCACCGAGCGCCAGGTTAACTTGCTGCGCATGATTTCGGCTTACCGGATTATGGGTAGCCGTGGTGCCAAGCTTGACCCGCTGCAACGCATGGACAAAGCGCCGATTCCAGAGCTGGACCCGAAAACGCATGGTCTTACCGACAGCGATATGGCCATCAAGCTCGGTACCAATATCGATGGCCTTGAGCGCGCAACACCAAGCGAAGTGCTGGGCTTTTTGCAGCAGACTTACTGCGGCAATATCGGTCTGGAATACATGCACATCACCAATGGTGAAGAGCGCAAGTGGGTGCAGGAGTTCTTTGAAAGCCGCCGCTCGCAGCCAAGCTTTAATGTTCAGCAGAAAAAACGCATTCTGAAGCAAGTAACGGCAGCAGAAACGCTGGAACAATACCTGCACAAGAAATACGTCGGTCAGAAACGCTTCTCGCTTGAAGGCGGCGACAGCATGATTCCGGCAGTGGATTATCTGAATCAGGCTGCCGGTGCTGCTGGCGTGCAGGAAGTGGTGATCGGCATGGCCCACCGTGGCCGTTTGAATATGCTGGTGAACATCCTGGGTAAATTGCCACGCGATCTGTTTGGCGAATTCGAAGGCCGTTACAACACGCAACTGGCTTCCGGTGACGTGAAATATCATATGGGCTTTAGCTCGGATATTCCTACGCCTGGTGGCCCATTGCACCTGACGCTGGCGTTTAACCCGTCTCACCTTGAGATTGTGAACCCAGTAGTCGAAGGCTCGGTGCGTGCGCGTCAGCACCGCCGTAAAGACCTGACTGGTGATCAAGTATTGCCACTGTTGATCCACGGCGATTCAGCATTTATCGGCTTGGGTACTAACCAAGGTACGTTTAATCTGTCGCAAACGCGTGGTTACGGTACTGGCGGTACAGTTCATTTGGTAATCAATAACCAGGTTGGTTTCACGACTTCGGATATTCGCGACAACCGTTCGAGTCTGTTCAGTACCGATATCGCCAAAATGGTTGAAGCACCGATTTTCCACGTGAACGGTGATGATCCTGAAGCAGTCTGTCTGGTGACTGAAGCCGCTTTGCAATACCGCCAGAAATTCCATAAAGATGTGGTGATTGATCTGGTTTGCTACCGCAAGCACGGCCACAACGAAGCGGATGATCCGTTTGTCACGCAGCCGATGATGTACAAAAAAATCGCCGCTCATCCTGGCCCGCGCAAAGTCTACGCCGATCAGCTGATCGCTCAGGGCGTGGTGACGCAAGCTGAAGCCGACGGCATGATTCAGGCCTACCGTGATGCGCTGGACCGTGGCGAACACGTTGAGCAGACCACACTGACCGACTACAAACGCTCGTACGCGGTGGATTGGACCAAATACCTGGGCACGCATTGGCGTCATCCGGTGAACACCTCGGTGCCACAAGCTGATCTGATTCGCTTGACCGAGAAATTCACGCAATATCCGGCCGATTTCAAGCTGCGCGCTAATGTTGAAAAAATCGTTAAAGAACGCACACTGATGGCCAATGGCGAAGCGCCAGTGGATTGGGGCATGGCCGAGCATCTGGCTTACTCAACGTTGCTGACCGAAGGTATGGGCGTACGGATTTCGGGTGAAGATTCGGGTCGCGGTACGTTTAACCATCGTCACGCTGTGCTGCACGATCAGAATCGCGAGAAATGGGATCATGGCGTACATATCCCGTTGCAAAATCTGTCTGAAAACCAAGGCCACTTCCTGGTGATCGACTCGATCCTGAACGAAGAAGCGGTATTGGCGTTTGAGTACGGCTACGCATGTTCAGCGCCGGATGAATTGACGATCTGGGAAGCGCAGTTTGGTGACTTCGCCAACGGTGCACAGGTGGTGATCGACCAGTTCATCACTTCGGGCGAAACCAAATGGGGTCGTTTGTGTGGTCTGACGATGATCTTGCCGCACGGCTACGATGGTCAAGGTCCAGAGCACTCATCAGCGCGTGTTGAGCGTTACCTGCAATTGTGCGCCGAGCACAATGTACAAGTGTTGATGCTGTCTGAATCTGCGCAAATGTTCCATGCTTTGCGCCGTCAGATGCTGCGTCCGTATCGCAAGCCGCTGATCATCATCATGAGCAAAAAGCTGTTGAAAGCGAAAAACGCCTGCAGCCCAATCGAGCATTTCACTAACGGCGAATTCCGTCCGGTGATCGGCGAGGTGCAAGAGCTGGATGCGAAGAAAGTAAAACGCGTGATCTGCTGCTCAGGCCAGGTTTACTACGATTTGCTCGCTGGTCGTACCGAGCGCGAAATCAAAGAAATCGCCATCGTGCGTATCGAACAGCTGTATCCGTTCCCGGCCGAAGAGCTGCAAGCCGAGTTGCAAAAATATCCAAACGCCAAAGAAATCATGTGGGTGCAAGAAGAGCCACGTAATCAGGGCGCATGGCATCAGATCCGTCACCGCCTTGAAGCGGTGCTCGAATCGAAGCAGACATTGACCTTTGCGGGTCGCCCATCGTCAGCTTCGCCAGCCGTTGGCTATATGAGCAAGCACAATGCACAGCTCAAAGCCTTTGTTGAAGAAGCAATGACCTTGTAATCGCAACGCGGCCCTCCTTAGGAGCGCCGCGTTTTTTGGCGTTTTGCCTTTGCTATTTTTAGCGGGCACACGATCACAAAGAATTAAAAATCGACTGGAGTGACACAATGATCATCGAAGTTTTGGTACCACAATTACCTGAATCTGTTTCTGAAGCCACGCTGATTTCATGGCGCAAAAAAGTGGGCGAGGCTGTTGCTCGCGACGAAAATCTGATCGACCTGGAAACCGACAAAGTTGTGCTGGAAATCCCTGCACCACAGGCCGGTGTTCTGGTTGAAATCGTTCAAGCTGACGGCGCGACCGTGGGTAGCCTCGATGTGATCGCTAAAATCGATACCGCAGCAGTTGCTGCGGCGGCTCCAGCTCAAGCCGCAGCGCCAGCAGCTGCCGCACCTGCGCCTGCTGCAGTTCAAGCGGCACCAGCGGGTGGCGCGAACGCCATGCCTGCAGCGAAGAAAATTGCTGCTGATGCTGGTGTGAACGTGAGCGACGTTGCAGGCACTGGCCGCGGCGGTCGTGTACTGAAAGAAGACGTACAAAACCACCTGGCTAAACCTGCTGCACCAGCCGTTGCGGCACCAACTGGTGATCGTCCAGAACAGCGCGTACCAATGAGCCGTCTGCGCGCCCGTGTGGCCGAGCGTTTGCTGCAATCGCAACAGCAAAACGCGATCCTGACCACGTTCAACGAAGTGAACATGAAGCCGTTGATGGACTTGCGTAACAAGTACAAAGACAAATTCGAAAAAGACCACGGTGTAAAACTGGGCTTTATGGGCTTCTTCGTCAAAGCTGCCGTTGCTGCGCTGAAAAAATACCCAATCGTCAATGCATCGGTTGACGGTAATGACATCGTTTACCACGGCTACTTCGACATCGGCGTGGCAGTGGGTAGCCCACGTGGCTTGGTGGTGCCAATTATCCGTAACGCGGATCAACTCTCATTGGCTGAAATCGAGAAAACCATCGCTGACTTCGGCAAACGCGCGCAAGAAGGTAAGCTGGGCGTTGAAGAATTGACCGGCGGTACTTACACGATTTCTAACGGCGGCACTTTCGGTTCAATGATGTCAACGCCGATTATCAACCCACCACAAGCTGCGATCTTGGGCATGCACGCAACCAAAGAGCGCGCAGTGATTGAAAACGGTCAAGTCGTTGCTCGCCCAATCATGTACTTGGCGCAATCTTACGATCACCGCATCATCGACGGCCGCGAAGCGGTTCTGTCTTTGGTAGCGATCAAGGATGCGATCGAAGATCCAGCCCGCCTGTTGTTGGATATTTAATTTAAGTGGGGTATGTGGCTGTAGGCTACATACCCATTGACTTGTATGTATATACCCAGCGTTGGGTTAAGGTAGGACTAAATGTCACAATCATTTGACGTAATCGTAATCGGCGCGGGCCCTGGCGGCTACGTGGCTGCGATTCGTGCGGCGCAGTTGGGTTTTAACACTGCGTGTATCGACGAATTCAAAAACAAGGAAGGCAAAGCCTCACTCGGTGGTACTTGCCTGAACGTGGGTTGTATCCCATCAAAAGCCTTGCTCGAGTCATCTGAAAACGTTGAACGTGTTGAGCATAAATTTGCCTCACACGGTATCACCGTTGAAGGCATGAAATTTGACGTTGGCACGATGCTAGAACGCAAAAACGGCATCGTGAGCAAGTTGACGCAAGGTATCGGCTATTTGTTCAAAAAGAACAAAGTCGCCAGCCTGCACGGCCACGGGAAAATCCTCGGTAGGATTGCTCGTGAAGGCGGCGACAAATGGCAAGTTGAAGTCGCTGATGGTGACAAAGTTGAAGTTGTAGAAACGACTCACGTCATCTTGGCGACTGGTTCAACACCACGTCAATTGCCCCAAGCGCCCGTTGATAACGTACTCGTACTCGATAACGAAGGCGCATTGTCGATTCCTGCCGTACCAAAACGCTTGGGCGTGATTGGCGCGGGCGTCATCGGTCTGGAAATGGGCTCGGTCTGGAAACGTCTGGGCGCAGAAGTCACAATCCTCGAAGGCGCGCCGGGTTTCCTGCTCGCGGCCGACGAAGCTGTGGCCAAAGAAGCGCACAAGATTTTCACCAAAGACTTGGGCTTGATTATCAAAACCAGCTTGAAAATCGGCAATATCACCAAGGGTGAAAACGACGTTACCGTTGAATACACCGATGCCGAAGGTAAAGCGTTTACTGAAACCTACGACAAACTGATCGTGTCGATCGGTCGTGTACCGAACACGTGGAATTTGGCTGCTGAATCAGTGGGCTTGCCACTCGATGAGCGCGGTTTCGTGATTGTTGACGGTGATTGCCGTACTTCATTGCCGAACTTGTGGGCAGTGGGTGACGTGGTGCGTGGCCCGATGCTGGCGCACAAAGCGTCAGAAGAAGGCGTGGCCGTGGCTGAGCGTATCGCTGGTCAGCATCCACACATCGACTTCAATAACGTGCCTTGGGTGATCTACACCAGCCCAGAAATGGCTTGGGTTGGTAAAACCGAGCAGGCATTGAAAGCCGAAGGCGTTGAGTACAAAAAAGGTCAATTCCCATTTGGCCCGAATGGCCGCGCTTTGGGTTTGGGCGAGACCGCTGGTTTCGTTAAAATGCTGGCTTGCGCGAAAACCGACCGTATCTTGGGCGTGCACATCATCGGCCCGTTCGCTTCAGAATTGATTACTGAAGCCGTGGTGGCGATGGAGTTCAACGCGTCAGCTGAAGACATTGCTCGTATCGTTCACGCTCATCCATCATTGGCTGAAGCGATGCATGAGGCGGCGCTAGGTTGCGATAAACGCGGCTTACATTCTTAACGATGTAGGGTGCACTGAGCGTAGCGAATTGCACCGCACCAGTATCACAATGGTGCAATTCGCTATCGCTCAGTGCACCCTACAGAGCCAAGCGTTAAGTATTTGAATTTGTAGGGTGGGTGAGGGCAGGTGCTCTCATTCATCATGCGGTACAAACGGCGGGGAATAGCCTGTCCGACAACACTCTCCTCACAAAGGATAAATAGAGATGAATCTGCACGAGTATCAAGCCAAGGAATTGCTGGCTAAATATGGTCTGCCAGTACAACGTGGCATTTTGGCTGCATCTGGTGAAGAAGCTGCTGCTGCTTATGACACTTTGGGCGGCAAATTTGCTGTAGTTAAAGCCCAAGTTCACGCCGGTGGCCGTGGTAAAGCAGGTGGCGTTAAAGTGGTAAAAAGCCGCGAAGAAGCTGCCGCTGAAGCGACTCGTTTGATCGGTACCAACTTGGTAACTTATCAAACTGATGCAGATGGCCAGCCAGTTCACAGCGTATTGGTATGTGAAGACATGTACCCAGTACAGCGCGAGTTGTACCTTGGCGCCGTGGTAGACCGCAGCTCACAACGCATCGTATTCATGGTTTCAACGGAAGGTGGTGTTGAGATCGAGAAAGTGGCTGAAGAAACGCCAGAAAAAATCATCAAAATCGAAGTTGATCCTCTGGTTGGCATGCAGCCATTCCAAGGCCGTCAAGCTGCTTTTGCTTTGGGCCTGGAAGGTAAACAAGTTACAGCGTTTACCAACCTGATCTTGGGCTCTTACAAAGCATTCGTTGAAAACGACTTTGCCTTGTTTGAAGTAAACCCATTGGCGCTGCGTGAAAACGGCGAATTAGCTTGCGTTGATGGCAAAATCAACCTCGACTCAAATGCTTTGTTCCGTCACCCAGAATTGCTGGCACAACGCGACAAATCACAAGAGAACGAGCGCGAAGTGAAAGCTTCCGAGTTCGAACTGAACTACGTGGCTTTGGAAGGCAATATCGGTTGTATGGTCAATGGCGCTGGCTTGGCAATGGCGACGATGGACATCATCAAACTGAAAGGTGGCCAACCAGCTAACTTCTTGGACGTTGGTGGCGGCGCGACCAAAGAGCGCGTAATCGAAGCGTTCAAACTGATCTTGGCTGACTCATCAGTACAAGGCGTGTTGATCAACATCTTCGGTGGTATCGTTCGTTGCGACATGATTGCTGAAGCGATTATCGCTGCGGTGAAAGAAGTAAACGTAACAGTACCTGTGGTAGTTCGTTTGGAAGGTAATAACGCTGAACTGGGCGCGAAGATCCTCGACGAATCGGGTCTGAAATTGACTTCAGCCCAAGGTCTGAACGACGCAGCTGAGAAAATCGTTGCTGCTGTTGCAGCACTGTAATTGAGTGAGGAGTGAGGCGTTAGGCGTGAGGTGTATACCGCGTTTAATGCTCCCTTCTTCGTTCTTATTGAGATGAGAAGGTTGTGATGGTTGGGTTGTGGGTTTACCCCTCACACCTCACCCCTCACACCTCACAAAGGACAAACCATGAGCGTTTTGGTTAACAAAGATACAAAAGTGCTGGTGCAAGGTTTCACTGGCAAAAACGGTACTTTCCACGCTGAACAAGCGTTGAAAGTCGGCACAAAAGTAGTTGGCGGTGTGACGCCAGGTAAAGGCGGCTCAGAGCACCTTGGCCTGCCAGTGTTCAACACTATGCGTGATGCAGTCGCTCAGACTCAAGCTGATACTTCTGTGATCTACGTACCTGCAGCTTTTGCCAAAGATTCAATCTTGGAAGCGGTTGATTCAGGCGTGAAATTGATCGTATGTATCACTGAAGGCGTGCCAACGATTGACATGCTGTACGTGAAACGCGCGGTTGATGAAGCGGGTATCCGTCTGATCGGCCCTAACTGCCCAGGTATTATCACACCGGGCGAGTGCAAGATCGGTATTATGCCGTGGCACATCCACAACCCAGGTCGTATCGGTATCGTTTCACGCTCTGGTACATTGACTTACGAAGCCGTAGCGCAAACAACTGCATTGGGTCTGGGTCAATCAACGTGTATCGGTATCGGCGGCGACCCAATCCCAGGTACTAGCCATATCGACGCATTGAAACTGTTCCAAGACGATCCTGATACTGACGCGATCGTGATGATCGGTGAGATCGGTGGTTCTGCCGAAGAAGAAGCGGCTGAATTTGCTAAGTCTTACGTGACTAAACCTGTTGTTGGTTACATCGCTGGTGTCACTGCGCCTAAAGGCAAACGTATGGGCCACGCTGGCGCGATCATCTCTGGCGGTAAAGGCACTGCAGAAGAGAAATTCAAAGCCTTCGAACAAGCTGGCATCGCGTACACCCGCAGCCCAGCTGAAATCGGCAAAACAATGTTTGAATTGCTGAAATCAAAAGGCATGATCTAATTCACGACAGTGAATAGAAAATGAAAAAAAGCCACCTTCGGGTGGCTTTTTTATTGGGGTATTCATCTACGAGTTCTGATCCTATTGGCTTGCGGCGTTATACCTAAAGATTTGGTTTGTTTTGGTGTGAAGAGTTTGCTCGGCGGCGATAAAAATCTCGGGCCTCTTCGTATATACCTTTGACAAAATAAAACAAACCACCAACTCCTTCTGCCTTATTGTATTCCGCCAATGGGTAAATCATCCCACTATTAAAATGATCGATCGCTTCCTGATCATTGCTGGCGTAAATCATATCACCAATGACTTCAAAGCCCTGCCCAAGCAAAAGCTCTTTGGCTGGAAGGAAATCTTCCCGATCAGTGCATAAATAGCGTACAAGTTTTTTGCCATCTTTAGATAATTGGAAAAATTGATATTTTGCCATGATGCAGTCCTCGTCGATTGAAGAGCCTAAGCTGAGTGTTTATGTTTCTTAATCATTACTTTCAATTGTATTTCTTATCGACTTGTCTTGTCATTCGGAAAAAACATACTAACCCTCAGTTTGTTCCTGAAGATTTTTGGGATAATCAAGCCTTGTAGGGTGTGCCGTGCGCAATGCTTCGTGTTTCACCTTGGCAAGTAGATGCTGCGTAAATTCGATTTATGCAAGTCCATTCCGCCGCTGATAATCCGCATACGCCCGTGCCACGCTGCTTGATGGCTGTGGCGGATCGCCTAGCCCGAATTCCTGCTGCAATTTGGCTTTGTTCGTGTCCATATAACTAATCACCTTGGCCAGATTGGCTTGCTGCTTGGCGAAGAAATTATTTTGCTCAGTCAGCAGCGTGGCGCTTTGGGCAAAATGCGCCCCAAAGTCGCTGACCGCTGCGGCTGCTGCGCTGGGTTGTTGCTGCCAGAGAGCACTCAATTTTTGCGTATCGAGCTGCGCCATATTGGTGACTGGATCAATCGTTAGCCCCAGCGCCGCCATGCCCTGAATGCCATGCTGTGCGCCGTGGAAGGGGCTGGCGATGCTTTGGGCCAGCTCATACCGCGCGACCTGCGCCGCTTGCGTGCCCGCCAGCAATTCGGGGTCTTGCAGGTCGGCGTCAAAATTGCGCCGCCATTGATTGTATTGATCGGCCAGATTTTGTAATTGCACTTTCACGCTGGCAAAGTCTGCCGTGGCATCGATCTTACTCAGTGGCTTTGCCGCCTGTGCCAGCTCACTCACGCCGCTTTGCATATTGCTCAAGCGCGCCGATTGCGCGGGGTAAATCACGCCCAGCTGATTGATATGGCTCATCATACGGTAGGCACTTTCGGGATCGCTCAGCGCCAGATTGCGCCCCAGCGTTGATAGGCCTGATATACCCTGGCTTGTATTGACTTGCAGATCATGAATAGAATGCTGTTCAGAGATATACCCTGCAGCAAGGCGGGTGATGTCAAAAGTTGCTGGCTGGCTGTTCAGCTCGCTCAGAGTCCGGGTTTTGAATTGCCCGATTTGCTGGATCAGCTGGTTCAAGTCTTTGGCATTGATGCTCATGATGCACTCCTTGTTCCTTTTGCTGTATTGAAAGCAAGAATAGCGCCAATCGGGCTGCCATGAAAAAAGCCATCGTGGGATGGCTTTTTTGTCTGTAGATAGGGCGGGCAGCTCGGCTAAAACCAAGCGCCAAAATTGGCTTTGAAGGCATTCACATTGTCGCCAAACAAATAACTAAAGCCCACACGCAAATCGGCATCTTTGGCCAGAATGCTGCGTTTGGTGCCAAAGGTTACGCCGATTTCGTCCTGATAATTGCTAAATAGCTCGGTGCCGGTATAACGCGTGTCGATGATAAAGGCTTCCCAGCTCAAGGGCTGATCGCCAATAGCCCAGCCGCTGTCCATGGCAAAGAGCAGGCCGTTGCGATAGGCAATATTGCGAATGCCAGGGTTAAACTCGGTCTCATCCAGCTTCATTTTCATGACTTTGTAGTAGCCGACCATATTCGCTAGAGTCAGGCTCCAATTGTCTGAACCAAATTCATAGCTGGATGCGAGTGAGCCGGAGAGCATCCAGCCAGCGCCAGCCAGATCTTTGGAGCCCGCGGCTCTAACCGCGGTGGCGGCCGATAATACCCAGTTGCTGCGAATAGGATACCGGTAAACCAGACCAACGCTAGCATCAACCGCTTTTGCCCCGTCTACTGTTGTGTAGCCCAGAGGAATATTGACGATGAGCTCATGGTTGGGCTCGTTAAATTGCCGGGTGTAGGTCAATGGCAGTGTAAAGCCATCGCTTTTCATCTCCTTGGCATTGCCTGTCTGCTCGCTCACAAAACGGTTGTAGCTAATGCCTACACCAAAATGGTTTTTATCATCTGCCGAGCCCACACCGTGTGCGCCTTGCCACATCAAGGCCGCGTCATTGGCCACGGAACGGCTCATCAGGCTATTCGGATTACCGGCAATCGGGTCGACAGGGGAAACTTTAACGCTTTCCTTGCTAAAGGCATTGAGCAAGTCAGGATTGTTTTTCAGATATTTGACCAACATGTCTTCGCTTTCATCCCGCGTGAGACCTGTAAAGGTTTGATTGACGCCAATGCTGGGGATATTCAATGTCAGCAGGGTTTGATTGGCATTCGGGTAGGCTAGGGTAATGGGGATGCCGCGGAAATTGATTTGCGCATTCACCGCTTCTGTGCCGGTGTAATTCTGATAAAGGCTTTTCAGATTGCTCGCTTCCAGCGTGTGGATTGCATCCTCTGCCGAGGTGTAGCTATCGCTAGCCACCTGCCCATTCAAGGTGGTGGTGATATCAAATACACCTGCTTGGCTTAATGCACTGCTCACAACAAGGGTGCTGGCCATGACCAAAGTATTCAGTTTCATTTTCGCTCTCCACTGCGGTTTAATTACTATGAATTAGGTTTAGCGCAGGGAGCTTAGAAAATAAAGAATCGGATGCTGCAATGCAAAATTGTCGCGCAAATATTACGCTTCTAAGCCGATCAGACCTTTTTCAATCAGCTCATCGAGTAGAAAACTAAAATCTGTGCCAGCCGAGCTATCGGGGGCGTAGCTAAATACATCGAGGTTGTCGCCCACCGCCGCCATAATGTCGTCGTTTTCGTGGATGATGGTATTGAGCAATTCGCGCGGGAAGTGTTTTTGCAATTGGGCGCGCACTTTTTCGTGCGTTTCGTGGCCTTCTTTAAAGCGATTGACCAGATAACGACGCTCGCGGCGGCGATCAAATTTTTCCAGCCCGAATAGGGTGCGCTCCAGCATACATGCGCCATTGAGCGCCAGGTATTCAGCTGCCACGGGTATCAGGATCAAATCGGCCGCCAGCAAGGCTGAAAACGACAATACCCCCAGCATTGGGCTGCAATCGATAATAATCGGCGTGCCGCTACCGGCCAGCATTTCGGCCTCAAGCGCGAGTTTGAGTCGCCACAAATGATCGCGATGCTTGCCCAGCTGCGAGTCGACGCGGGCCAACTCCAGGTGCGAGGGGATAAAATGAATGCCGGGCCCCGAGGTCTGAATCAGATCGGTCAGCGGTGACGTACCTTGATAAAAGCGGTACATGGTCTGGTTGGATTTGGGATTGAGTCCCCAAGTGGCAGTCAGGTGAGCCTGCGGGTCCAAATCGATCACCAAAGGCGCAATCCCGTTTTGTACCAAAGTGGCGGCCAGATTGGCAGTGACCGTGGTTTTACCCACGCCACCTTTCTGATTAAACACTGCAATTACCGTCATCTGAGTCCCGTTTTTGTTTCCCGCTGCGGACGTTGATTATGCCATGACGAAAGCCAAGCGGCATGGGTACAATGCCAAACCTTCCGAATCTGAGCATATCGTATGTCCAATCTCACCCAGCGTCTGGCGCAGGAACTCAATTGCAAATCGGCGCAAGTGGCCGCCGCCGTGACCTTGCTCGATGAGGGCGCCACGGTGCCGTTTATCGCCCGCTATCGCAAAGAGGTGACCGGCGGTCTGGATGATGGCCAACTGCGATTGCTCTCTGAGCGCTTACGCTATCTGCGCGAGCTGGACGAGCGTCGTGCCAGCATTATCGCGACGATCACAGAACAAGGGCAAATGAGCGCCGCGCTGCGCGCCCAGCTCGACGCCGCGGATAACAAGCAAACGCTGGAAGACCTGTATCTGCCGTATAAGCAAAAGCGCCGCACCAAAGCGCAAATCGCCCGCGAAGCTGGGCTGGCCACACTGGCCGCGCAATTACTAAAAAACCCGCAGCAAGACCCCGAGAAACTGGCGGCGGGCTTTGTGTGCGAAGGTTTTAGCGACGTAAAAACCGTGCTCGAAGGCGCCAAAGCCATTTTATTAGAAGGCTGGGGTGAAGACGCCGCGCTGATCGGCCAGTTGCGCAGTCATTTACAAAGCAGTGGCTTGGTGACGAGCAAAGTGGTGAAAGGGGAGGAGCAGGCGGGCGCCAAATTTGCCGATTATTTTGATTTTGCCGAGAAATGGGCGGCGATGCCCTCGCACCGCGTGTTGGCGGTGTTGCGCGGCGCGAATGAAAAAATCCTCAGCATCGGCATTCAATTGCCGGAAGAAATCGACAACGGCGCGCGCAGTAAAATCTGGAGCAGCGCCGAGCAACGTATTGCACGGCATGTTGGCATTAGCGCCAATTCCGCTGATTTGTGGCTGGGCGAGGTGGTGCGCGCAGCATGGCGCACTAAGCTGGGCGTCTCGCTGGAAAATGAGCTACTCACCGCCGCGCGTGAGCGTGCCGAGCTGGAGGCGATTAAAGTCTTTTCGCGCAATCTGAAAGATCTGCTGCTGGCCGCGCCCGCGGGCCCGCGCTGCACGCTGGGGCTGGATCCGGGCCTGCGCACTGGCGTGAAAGTGGCGGTGGTCGATGCCACTGGCAAGCTGCTCGCGACCGACACCATTTACCCGCACGAACCGCGCCGCGATTGGGATAAATCGCTGCATACCTTGAAAAAACTATGCGACACACATGGCGTGGAGCTGATTGCGATTGGTAATGGCACGGCCAGCCGCGAAACCGAACAACTCGCCACCGACTTGATCGCCCAGATCGACGGCAAAAAACCGGTGAAGGTGGTGGTTTCCGAAGCGGGCGCTTCGGTGTATTCGGCCTCTGAATTAGCGGCCAAAGAGTTTCCGCAGCTTGATGTATCACTGCGCGGTGCGGTGTCGATTGCCCGCCGACTACAAGACCCGCTGGCCGAGCTGGTCAAAATCGACCCGAAAGCGATTGGCGTGGGGCAATACCAGCATGATGTGAACCAAACCGAACTCGCCCGCATGCTCGATGCGGTGGTGGAAGACTGCGTGAACGCGGTGGGGGTGGATGTGAACACCGCCTCGGCAGCGCTGTTGGCGAGGGTATCTGGCTTAAGCCCAGTATTGGCAAGCAATGTAGTGGCATACCGCGATGAGTATGGTGCTTTCAAAAACCGCAAAGCGCTGCTGAAAGTGCCGCGCTTGGGCGGCAAAACCTTTGAGTTGGCGGCGGGCTTTTTGCGCATTATGGGTGGCGATAATCCATTGGATTCATCAGCAGTTCACCCCGAAGCGTACCCAATCGTCGAAAAACTATTGCAAAAATTGGGCAAGGATTTAGCTGCGACGATGGGTGACCGCGCCGCTTTGCAATCGGTGTCGCCTGAAAGTCTGGCCGACGCGCAATTTGGCCTGCCTACCGTCAAAGACATTCTGGCCGAGCTGGAAAAACCCGGCCGCGATCCGCGCCCCGAATTCAAAACCGCCACCTTTGCGGCCGGGATTGAGAAAATCAGCGATCTGCAAGTGGGGATGGTGCTTGAAGGCGTAGTCAGTAATGTCACCAATTTTGGTGCTTTTGTGGATATTGGTGTGCATCAGGATGGCTTGGTGCATATCTCGATGCTGGCCAATAGCTTTGTGAAAGATCCGCATGCTGTGGTGAAAGCCGGGCAAGTGGTAAAGGTGAAAGTGCTGGAAGTGGACGTGCAGCGCAAGCGCATTGCGCTAACCATGCGGCTGAATGACACCCCGCCAGCGGTAGACCGTCCACCAGTCAAAACAGCCCGCCAGCCTGAACGTATCAATCAGGCCAAGCAGGCTGCGCCAATAAACTCGGCCATGGCCGATGCTTTGGCCAAACTAAAGCGTTGATAGATGGCCATAAATGCACAGACGCTTGATGTGTTGCAGTGACGAGCCGGGCAGTAAGGGTTTTTAAGCTGTTAGCTGATAGCGGCTTTGAGGACATCAATCGATGCCGCCCATTCCTTATTTCCCACTTCAGACCACAAGTCGTGAAGCTCGGAATCCTCTGCGCTGACGCGCTCAAGCACACGCTTTGCTTTTTCAAGCAGGGCGGTGCTTGGTTGCTCGTTGACGGTTTTAATCCATTCATCAATTTTCTCGGTATATGCATCCGACTGGGTGCCTTTTCCGAGCAATTTTGCCAGTACTTCCACTGCCGCCACTGCATTCGCGCCTTCGGGTGCCTCCAGATAATCTTCTGCCTCCAGAGCATCATCCAGTGCTTGCTCGACGATAGAAAGATCGCTTGATCCTTCCAGATCGTAGGCCCAATCGTTGGCATCGTCATTGCCAAATGGCTCATGTGACCATGTACCCATTGTCTTTCTCCTAATCCAATTGCGGTTTTTTGCCTGATGAAATCTACCCACCATCATTCATGCTGTCAATTTTGTAAGATTTAAGCGTCTTGTTATCGCTGATGATCAGCGTGGAACCTCTGCAATCGTGCTGAGTCCTAAAATCTTTTTCCGGAATTCGATGCCATGACTCAGACCGAACAGCAGGCCATTCTGGCCATTACTTTGCTTGCCGCTTTTTGCGATGGCGACAAAGATAGCCGCGAGCGTGATGCGATCAAGCAGATTGCGGCGTCTCTGGGAGGCGGCGGTGTTGATCTGGCGCGGCTATATCAGGATGTGTTGCTCAAACGTTATGTGCTGGCCGATGCGGTGGCGGCGCTGGGCGATGCGTCGCAGCGGCAGCTGGCGTTCGAGATGGCCGTGTGCGTTGTTGATGCCGATGGCCGTCAGACTGCGGCTGAAACGGCTTTTCTGGCCGAGCTGAAAGCGGCTTTGCAATTGGGCGGCGAGACGGCGAGTATCGAGGCCGAGGCCAATGCCTGGTTTGCTTACGATACGCCTGCTCCGCCAGTTGCTCCCGCCATCCCTGTAAATAGCACAGCGCCTGCGGCGGCCTTGCTGGCTTTGCCGCTGGAGGCCGATCGCGCGCTTGATGCGTCGGTGCTGCGCTTTGCCATTGTGTGCGGTGCGCTGGAATTGCTGCCGCAGTCGTGGGCCACGATGGCGATTGTGCCTTTGCAGCTCAAGCTGGTGCACAGCGTGGGCAAGGCGTATGGCGTCGAGCTTGATCAGGGGCATATTCGCGAGTTTCTGGCGGCGGCGGGCGTGGGGCTGACTTCGCAATATGTCGAGCAGTTTGGCCGCAAATTGCTCGGTGGCCTGCTGGGTAAATATGTTGGCAAAACGGCGGGCAAGGTGGGTGGTGCAGCGACGGGCATCGCGTTTTCTTTTGCGACGACGTATGCACTGGGGCAACTGGCGCGGCGCTACTATGCTGGTGGGCGCAAGATGGAAACAGCGGTGCTGAAAGACACCTTCAGCCAGCTGCTCGGCCCGGCCAAAGATTTGCAGGCGCAATACCTGCCACAAATCCAGCAGCAGGCGCGCTCGCTGGATTACGGCACGGTGATGCAGTTGGTGAAAAAAGGCGTCTAGGCGCTGCTGTTTTATCCCCGCTTCAATTGTGGCCTGTTCTGGGCGTACATAATCTGAACAGGGGCGCGGTTTTCTGGTATCTTCTGCGCCCCCAATATTTTCAAGGGCTGTGCGCCAATACCCACTGGTTTGCAGCTCGTTAGGTAAGCCCCCATGATGGCCCGCACGCACATTGCATTTGCCTCGCTGATGATGGTGGCGTGCAGTGTTGGCATTTTGCAGCGTATGCCGCAGCTACACGAAGTCGCCATTGCTGGCGCGGCGGGTCTGTTGCCCGATCTGGATCATCCCAAATCCACTTTTGGCCGCATCGTGCCGTATATTTCCATCCCGCTGGCGGCCGTGTTCGGCCATCGCGGCTTTACCCATTCGATTCTGATGGTGGTGGTGATGGTCTACCTGCTGCTGGCTGATCATCAGAACCACAATTGGCCGGTCTTGCCGCTGGTGGTGGGGTATTTGTCGCACATTATTGGCGATATGCTCACGCCTTCCGGCGTGCCGCTGCTGTGGCCAATGCGGCAGAAATTCTCGTTCAAACTGTTTAAAGCCGACGGGCCGATGGAGCAGCTGATTTATCGCTGCTGCTGGGTTGGCATCGGCTATTTTCTATGGGTGGCGCTGGGCAGACCGGCGCAGGCTTGGTTGCAACCTGTGCAGCAGTTGCTCGAAGCGCAGCTCTGGCAATTATGGGCGTCGGGCAAGGTCTGGCTGGTGTATTGGGTGGAGCGGCTGGCCGCGGCTTGAATCAGCTCCAAATCGATTCCCAATGGCCGGTGAACCGCCGCTCACAAGCGGTAGCGGCCTGCGAGCGAGCAATCGACGGATGAATATACCTTGGTAGGTATGTCTCTGTGTTTCTTGTTGAATTTGATCTACATCGGTATACCCATGGTATTAAATCAGTGATTTCCACCGTATTCAGTAGTTGATCACGTTGGTCAGCTGCTGGCAGTGTCCGAGCAGATTGGCGTCTATGTTGGGGTAAGCATAATCCACTCTGTAAGGAGATTCTGATGCGTACTTTCAATGTATTTTTTGCCAGTCTGCTCATTGCAGCGGCGAGCCAGGCTGCCGATCTGAAAACGGCACGCGCCCAGATCGAGGCGACATATAAAAGCGATTTGGCGGTGTGCCTTGAGTTTGACAAGAGCGAGCAGGCCGATTGCAAAAGCGAGGCACAGCAGCAGCGGCAAGGCGCTTATCAAACGGTATGGGATCAGCGTGACCCCAAAGCGCCCCTGCCGGAGTATCAAGGCGACTTAAAAAGCCAGAAAAAGCAAATCGAGGCTGATTATCAACTGATGCAGTCGGTGTGCAAGGAGCTCAGCAAGGCTACGCAACCCACTTGCAAAACCGAGGCGACCAAGCAGAAAAAAGCGGCCTTGAAAATCGCGCTCAGCAAACCAGCTACCGGGGCTCCTTGCCCGGGGTGCGGCGTGGTTAGCCGCGTTGCCGTGGTCGATCAGCCCGGTGAAGGCTCATGGATAGGCGCAATCAGCGGGGCGGCCGTCGGTGCGGGGCTGGGCAGCATGGTCGGGAAAGGCAGTGGGCGTACTGCGGCGATTATTGCTGGCGCGCTGGGCGGTGCCTATGCCGGTAATAAGGTCGAGGGCAAAATGAATGAGAAAAAATTCTATGAAGTGACCGTGAAATTGAACGATGGCAGCGAGCAAAAAATTGCTTTCGACAATCCCAATCACGGTTTTAAAGAAGGCGATAAAGTCCGGCTCGACAATAAGCAGCTGGTCAAACGCTAGTTGAAGTTGGCTTGCCAGCGGCAAGCCGCTTGGGGCTGTTTGGCCACTCAGGCCAGTTTAGCAACACCCGGCTTGGCCATTTTGCTCGGTGGGCAGCCAAAATGGCGGCTAAAGCGGCGGGAAAAGCTGGCGATTTCCTGATAGCCCAGCGCGGTGGCCACATTGGCGACGCGCTGGCCCTGAGCCAGCCAGTCGCGAGCCAGCTGCATGCGAATGTCGAAAACCAGCTGTGCTGGTGCACGGCCATAGCGGCGCTGGCATAGCCGGTGCAATTGCGTCGCGCCCAGCCCCACATGCTGGCATAGGGTGCTGACCGACCAGTTGCCAGCCGGATCGCGGCGAATACTATCGAGTAATTGCACCAGTGCTTGCTCCTGCTGGGGGCGCTCTTGCGCCAGATCGAGCAGGCGCTCTAACTGTCGGCTGACAATATCCAGTGATTGCAAGACCAGCGTGTCGTGTGCGCCAGCGTTGCCCAGCTGCGCCTCGCGTTGAAACAGCGATACGGCGTCATAGAGCCGTGCGCCGTGAGAAGTCTGGCCTAGCCAGCACTGAGCACGATGCAGATGCTGCCAGCGCGGCTCATCGTTGAGCAAAAACCACACATGCGGCATGGCCGCATCGCCAATTCGCCGAAACCCGCGCCGCCCGCGCGCAGGCAGCACGGCAAACTCGCCTGCGCCGATGGTCCAGCGCTGATTGTCCTCGAATATTTCGGCCGTGCCGCCCAGTAGCACGAGCAGAACATGAAAAGGCGGGTCAATCCGCTCGATTTCACATGGCCCATCCGGTTTGCCTACCCCGCACATATACAAGCCATATTCACGCATGGCCGGGCACGATGCCTGATGAAAAACATGCGCGCCAACAAGGCGCGATGCGTCCGATTTCGTCTGCTGGTCTAGTTCAAAACGCTCGTAATAGATGGTCGGCATGGCGTGTCCTGTGGGGATGTGGCGCCCGCAGCTGGGGCGGGTTCAAGCGCAGAATCGAACAAATCTCCAGCTAAACGCGAACATTCTAATGAGAAAAACCAATGATTAGAATGGGGCTGCAAGCTGCGTCACAGTTTCGATACTGATCGTGCTGTGAGCAGTGGACGCAGAGCGTAAAAACCCGGAACAGGGTTGCTCATTTCAATTATTCAGGATGGAGACTTTGACGATGAAAACAGGCTTTCGGCCTTTGATGGCCGCGCTGTGTCGCAGCGGGTGGCGCACTGCAGCGGATAAAACCACCGCTGCGCTGGCGCTGATGGCGCTAATGGCAGGCTCGCTCGTAAATGCCGCAGATTGGCAAGCCGCCGCGACCTATGGCAAGGGCGATTCGGTGACCTACCTGGGGCAAACGTATCAGGCGCGCTGGTGGACGCGTGGCGAAACACCCGGTACGGAGTGGGGCGCATGGCAGGTGCATGGCCACGCCGTACCGGCACAGCTGAAGACGATTCGCGGCGGGACGTTCACGATGGGCGCAACGATTACGTCAGGATTTAATTATCCGAATGAATATCCGCTGCACCAGGTGACGCTGGGTCATTATCAGATTGGCCGCACCGAGGTCACCTTTGCCGAGTTTGATCGCTATACCAGCGCCACTGGCCGCCCGCCTGCCAGCTCGCTCGATTTGGGCGGATTCGAGCTGGGCCGCCATCATTTGCCAGTGGTGAATGTCAGCTGGTTTGATGTGATCCGCTATATCAATTGGCTCAATCAGCAGCAAGGCTGGCCCGTGAGCTACAACGAGCACACCGGTGATTTGCTCGACGCTGCCGGGCAGCCAACGCGTGATATTCGCAAGGTGTTTGGCTATCGCCTACCTACAGAAGCCGAATGGGAATACGCCGCCCGCGAGCGCGACCGTGATCTGATCAACGCCTGGGGCAACGGCTTGCCGCTCAATGGCAATCAGCCGCTGGCCAATATTGCCGATCGCAGCTTTATGCTGCATTTTGGTGAGCTGGCTCAGGGCTTTAACCCCTGGCCTGGCGTTGACGACGGCCATGCGCGGCTGGCACCTGTGGGCAGCTATCCGGCCAATGCACTGGGTTTGTACGATATGTCGGGTAATGTCTGGGAATGGATCAGTGATCGCGAGCGGGTGTATACCAGCGATCCGCAGGTCAATCCACTGGGCGACAATGCGGTACTGATATGCGCATGCTGCGTGGCGCCAGCTGGGATAATACGACCGATATGCATCTGAGCGACCGCCCGGCAGTCGAGCCCGGATACTTCAATCCATCCATCGGCTTTCGTCTGGCACGTACCTTGCCCGCGCATCTGTCGCCCGATTGATTGGCGGGCAGCGGCTTGGTGCGGCTTGCTGCCGATGTCGCGTAAACGCTGCGAAATCGGGCGACAGATGAACTTTTTATTGCAACTCCGGGGTGTCGGGAACAAATTAGCGATATCTGTATAAATCAGCAGCATCTTGTCTGAAATAGCGCCGATCCGGGGGAGTGTGCAAAATGAGTGATGAAACAAGCCTGATTGTTTTGCTGCTGGCGGTGGTGTTATTCCCGCTGCTGTATCGTCTGTTTTTCCATCGGGCCAGCCGCCAGCTTTAGTCCTGCTAATCATGCGGCATGACCTAATAACATGACCTAATAAAAAAAACCGCTCGAAAATGAGCGGTTTTTTATTGGGGGTATATTTATAAAGAGCATTATTATCAATGACTGTAGTGATATACCCCTGTATTTACTCCTGGATTGTTAGGAGGAGCAACTGAGTGTAATTTCTTTGGCCCACTCAGGTGGCATAGCGGCGTAGGCGGCAAACTCGGGCTGCTCGGCAAAGGGCTGCATCAAGCAGCGATGCAGGCGCTTGATCTCGCTAAAATCGCCTTGCTGGGCCAGTGCAATCGCGTTTTCCGCCAGATAGTTGCGCAAGATGTACTTGGGGTTGGCTAAGAGCATGGCTTGGCTGCGCTGTTCGGGCGTGATGCCGTCGTTCAGTCTGCTCTGGTAGCGCGCTAACCATTGATCGAATTCGTTACGCGCCAAAAACAGATCGCGTAATTCGGCGGTGTTCTGCTGCAAAGGCCAATGGCTCAGGCTGCGCCAGAATAGCGTCCAGTCGGTGTGCGTGGCCTGCATCAGCTCAAACAGATCGGTGACCAGCGTCCAGTCGTCTTCCTGCCAGGTGGCAAAACCCAGTTTGCGGCGGAGCTGCTCGGCAAAGGCCGCTTCAAACTGGGGCTGATATTCGCCCAGTGCGGCGAGCAAATCGTCACGCGGGATCAGCGGCAGCAACGCTTGTGCGAGGCAGTGCAGGTTCCAGAGCCCGATTTGTGGCTGCTGATTGTAGGCATAGCGGCCACTGTCGTCTGAATGGTTGCAGATATGTCCCGCGTCAAATCCATCCAGAAAACCATAAGGGCCATAGTCAAGGGTTAGCCCCAGAATCGACATATTGTCGCTATTCATTACTTTATGTATTTCCTCTCTGGCCTGACTTTACTTTGAAAAAATGCTATTATCTGTTGATAAACAGTGATTTATATGGTTGTTTTGTATTGACAAGAAATTTTTATATAGTGACCATCAGGTAGAGGGTTAGGGTAGCTTGTAGGTAGCTCAGCGAGCTGGCTAATGTGATCGATGAGGGAGCAGGGATGGTAAAAAATAGAGAATTCTCCAGCGTGGAAACGCTGTTAAAACGAGTTAGGGCTGGCGAATTTTCTGGTGAGACAAAGGAAAAAATCCTGTTCACCTATAGCGGAAAAACCGGGTTGTGCCTGATCTTTTACCCAAAAAATCAGACATTCAGTTGGGTATTTCGCTACAACCAGCCTGTGAGCCATAACAAAAGACAAATTACGCTTGGTGCTCTGGACTCTTCAAAAATAAGAGAAAGTACAGCGTCCGCACTTGAAAAATATGCTGAATATTTTGCCATTTTTAAAAAAGGACTTGATCCAAAGGATTTTTTTGAGGAAGAAAAAAATGAGAAAATCAGAAATGCATATACTAGAAAATATATAACACGCACAGTTGCAGATGTTGCTCGGTCATATATTGACAACGTGTTATCTATTGCACAAATTAAGTCAAAAAATCAGCAAATTAAGGAAATAGAAAAATGGCTAATATCTGATTTGACAAGATTTCCATCGTTGAAATTTTCAGAATTAACTCTGGAGCAAGTAAGGAAATTCAAAATAGAATTCATTAACAAAATTCGCGAGATTGACGAGAGTAGAGTAGATAAAATTAAAAAGGATGGTAGTAGATACGTTAGGAGGAATAATTCTGGCGACTATTTGCTTAACAAATTAATTGGGTATTTGTCAAAAATTATCAAAGAAGAAACAAAGGCTGGCAATGTGAATTTCCCTTTCTTTCCTTTTGGTGCTGAATTAATGCAACCTGAAAAAGAAAGGAATCGATTTTTAAATGACTTTGAGTTGAGAAAGTTTTTTCAGTTTATTTACTCGGATGAATGTAGATTTTCTAGAAGCTATAAGGATATTTTAATTGTTGAGTTATTTACAGGGGTTCGATCAATTAATGTTGTGTCTTTGGTGTGGAAAAATATAGATTTGGAGAATTGTGTAATTAAAATTGACAATACAAAGAATGGCCTTCCCATTTTGGTGCATGTTTCAAAACCATTGCGTGAAGTGTTGCTTTTTCGAAAAAAAGCAGTTGGCGATTCATCTGAGTTCGTTTTTCCAAACCCGCATTATCGTGATAATTTTGAAGAAAATACAAAAACAACATCACCAGTTTTAGTGCCACATATTCAAGAAAAATCTTTGTCGAATACCAGTAATGGGATTTCAGAATTTTGTAAAAATAATAATATGAAAAAATTTTCAAGCCACGACTTACGGAGAACTTTTTCAAATTTGGTTTTAGATTTTTCGCAAGATTTCCTCATTCAAAAACTTGCACTAGGTCATAAAATAAAGGATGTAAATATTGTTCATTATTCGAAAAAATCAACAATTTTCAAAATGGTCTCTGCCGAAGTAGAGAAAGTGGGAAATCATTTTGTAGACCTAGGTTTTCGTCCGGGCGGGGAGTTCAAAATTGATACAGGTGGACGAGGTAAAGTGCCGAATTTAACTTCGGACGGTTGAAAAAAAAGCCCGTAAAACGGGCTTTTGCTACTCAGGTGTAAAGTGCAATAAGTTCAATTTTCGTTATTTTGCATGTCAAAAATAAGCTTTTGTGCTAATTGATTGCGCCTTTTTGTATGTTTTCTTACTATTTTTAAATGTTGTCAACATTTCAATTTGTTCTTCCGAGGGAATGACTGTCGTCTTAAAATGTGCATACGTCTTTTTTGAAAATCCAGTTTGCCAGACCAAATCTGCGTTGAGGACGTACAAGGAGTCGCCCAGCCGTAGAATCAGCTTTTCAGTGATTAATTTCTTCAAAGCATTTGAAACGGTGGGGCGAGAATAATTTGTCAATTTTGAAAGAGTTTCCTGTGAAATGTAAACGCTGTTATTCTTTTGTGAAAATTGACAAAGTGCCAAAAATATATCACTTTCGCTTTTTTTATCTAATTTTTTTATAATTGCGGAAAATGTCTGAGAATTAAATTGCCAAAATTGGAAGTTTTTGTTTTCCTCAAATAGTTTCTTTTTGTCTGTTATTTCTTTTTCTAGTTTCTCCAGTTTTTCGCTGTTATTTGATAATTTTTCTAGTATTATTTTTTGAATGTTAGGTGATTTTTTTTGGAAATCTTGAATGTCCATTTTTGTCTCCTTGGTGTAAAATTTAACTCAGACAATAAAAATTTTACGTATGAGAGATAATTAAATCAATAGGGTAATTAAAATAAATTATTATGTATGTTTTTTAATTATGTCAACTTTTTATAAAATTCAGTAAATTGGTTTTTGCTAGATTTTTTGTAGTGTAAGAAAAAAATAGGTTGATTTATTTAATTAATTTAATGTTGACAACGCTTGATTTTTCAAAAAAAGTCAACTATAAGATGTTAAAAATATCCAGTAAGAATACCAATTGTAATGGTTGGAGTAAGCTAAGTCTTATATCTAATTATCCTTCGCTCCCTTGAAACCCACGCTTTGAAGTAGCGATTGGAATTATCTGAATTTCTTTGTAAATGGGTTGTTCGCTAGGCTTTGTTGATTTTTTAGATTTTCTAGAGCAAGCTCTGATCTTGTTTTTGGCGTTTCCCACCCACTGTCCTGCTGATCTTGATTTTTTAATTCAGCTAGCCGCTTTTCCTCTTTTTCTAGTTGTTTTTTTGTATTAGTTAATTTAATTTCGTTAGTTTCGATTTCGTGTGTTTTTACTGTCAACTCATTCTTTTTTTCTGTATATCGTAGTTGAGTTGGTCGGCTATTGCTCGTTGACCGAGCAAAACATCATTCATCTGCTCTATTTCGGCCTGTTTTATTGCGAAAATTCGGCTGTCTTGAAGCTTCCGTTCGTTTATTTTTTTTAGTCGATCATCATGCTTTTTCTTTGCCGCGTTTTTCCGTCGCTGATGCTCCTCCGAGGATAATTTCCAATCGCGCTCGTTTGGGCCGGTGTGGTATCCGGGCGCTTCTGTTATACCTCTGTCGGCGTTGCTTAGGCGAGAAACGCGAGCATCGCTGCCTGCATTTTTCAAAGCGGCATTGCACAAATTTTCCCACAGCAAGCGTCCCTCTTCGGTGACGATTTTTTTTTCCGGGTGGTCGTTAAATTGCCTAGTTTTGTCACCATTTGAATCTCTAGTGGTATAAAGAAAATGGCAATGATTATTTTGAATGTCGTCATCTACGTCACAGTTTTTGCTACGTTTTTTTCTACCGTTATGTACAGAAACTGATCCGGCAACGTCATGAATTTCGCAAAATTCAACGGCAAATTTCTCGGCTAGTTCGCGTTGTTGTTCGCGACTCAATTCGCATGGGAGTGCCAGCTCCCATTCACGGCTGTGGTTTGAGTTTACCTTTAACTCTTTTTTGTCCTGCGTAGCCCAGAACGCCGGAATATCATCGATTCTTCCTCCCTCTGCCAAGTAAGCGCCCTCGAATTTTTTGGAAAAAACTAAAAAATTTTCTCGAACGTCGCTTTTTTTAGAAAAATCAAATTCTAAATTTAATTTTTCATCTCTAATTTTTATTCCGCAGCGGTAAGCGACAATGGACAGTAAAGAGCCTTTGTTGTTATTTGTCGGCTTTCTGCTGTGGCTTTTAATTGTTGCGTGGAAAATAGCCATTTTTAAAATTAATCCTTTTGATCGTTTTAAATCCCCCGGAGGGCGCACCAAACTACTGTTTGGATAAGTGCGCCCTTAGCAGGGAGCATTTTTCAAAATTGCGATTAATAATATTTTGATAAATTAAATTGTAAAAAATGAAAACTATGGGTTTATTGGTGGTAATTATTAAAATAATTGAAAATATCTTTTATTGGGTTAAGAAAGGTATTTCAATTTTACCGGTATTTTATTGGTCCTTTATTATTGTAATGCCGGGCCGGAGAGAAATGCAATTATTACTCTGTTTGTTTTAAATTCGACTTTGTTGAATTTGAAACAAACAGAGTATAACAAGCGGAGCGCGTTAGTTTCTGGGGGGGCAATAGAAGAGCAAGAAAGTCAGAATGTAGTTGATTAGAGTGTAATTCGATGATTTAGCCAAAGGGCCATTAATGTCGTTATTTTTAACGGAGATGGTGGAGGGCTGGAGTTTGTTGGTAAGAACAATAAGTAAAAACACCGTTAAGATCAGTTTTAACGGTGTTTTTTTAGTCGAGTAACAATAGCGTTGTCATGACTGAAGTTTCTAAATTAAATCGATTTTAAACTACTAAATCGCATTTTTACGATTCTAACTAATAAAATTCTGCCTCTATGATGAGCTTTGTGGTGTATGGATATACGTTACATGCAGGAGAGTATTTCTCTAATTTTTTGATCAAGGGCTTCCCCTGATGGCAGTCCAGGGCCGCTAATGAACCGGGCAGAGAACTCGTCCAACTTAAATCTAATCGTTCGCTGTTTAATGAGCGTTCTTCTTTCCCCGGATGGTACGGCATCGCTCAGATCATAGGTGTGGACAGTGATGATATTCTTCCCCGACTCACTTTCTACTGGAATGTCTTTCCCTATGACCTCTTCAAAGCGCTGGTAAACGGGCTCAGGCACAACAAAGTAGAGTCCCTTGTGTACCATTTTCGATTTAGAGTAAACAACGCTCTTTCGTATAATTTGAGGGATCAATCGCTTGTGCACGTTTGCCCAGTTCAGCCCGTGACCTGAGGGGGGATGTCTGCTTTCTCGTCTCGTGCGGCATACCATGCATCTCGGTAGTTGCCGGTAATATCAATTGATTGAACTTCAATCCCTACATACTCAATCAATTCGCCATTTTTTATATGCGCAAGAACCCAATCCATGCTCATTTTTGTTATTTTTACTTCTTTGCCCGAGTTTTGGCCTAGCGCGACGATTCCATCGAAATTTGTCCCTGACGTAGTAACTTGTTTAATGTAGTCATCAAACATTAATAAAGGGAGATTCTCCCCGAATGCATCCCTAGCAACCTCACGAATAGTTTCGTAATCGTTTGCATAGAGTCGGACGGGACAGATGACAACATTTTGCCCTGTATTTGTTACCGAGCACGTCCCGTAACAAATAGTATTTGTATGGTCAAATTTTATGCACGCTCGCCCTACGAACGGACATGCATTTAGATGCCAGAATTGTCTGGCAACCTTGCTCACATCTCTTGGATCGTATCCAAATACTTCAACTAAAGTTCTTTGTGACTGAGTTACGTTTTTTTTCTTATCGGTCATGAAATTAACTTTTTAATAGTTTCACCAATTGATTTCGCCATTAGAGCGGGGACAGCGTTACCAACTTGCTCAAATTGTTCAGTCAGACTACCGGTAAAGATAAAATTGTCAGGAAACGACTGAATTCTTGCGGCCTCACGTACCGACAGCGCACGATCTTGGTTTGGATGAAAGAAACTACCCCAGTGTGGATCGCACTTGGTAAGGATCGTACTGCAAAGCTCATCCGGATGGAGTCTGCCGTAACGTTTTGTATGATCACTTCTTCTCGCACGCTGGAGTCCTGCTGGGAGCAAATCATGTGGTATGTCTCGCCAGCTTCCGCCTTGAGGTATGTGCTTTAGTCGCTCAAGGTTGACTTTTCCAAGCTTGGCGCAAGCATGGTTGTAAATGCGGCTAGAGTCTGCTCGTAAAATTGATTGAAACTCCGATTGCGGGAGTATTGGGTAATCAATATCGTGGATTGCTTGCCCTAGGCTTAGTGCGGGGAGATCCGAAAGCGCATCACTGACCGTAGTTTTTCTTTTTAACTGTGCCGCGAATAAGGGGGATAATTTGATGCAGTGTTCCTTTGCTCCACCAAAGTTCGCAATGGCACTGGCATCATGAGTTGGCTCGGGAAACTCAATCTTCCCACCATCTCGCAGCGCTATGAAGATAGTTCTAAAGCGCATCTGCGGCACACCGTAATGCCCTGCAAAAAGAACTTTATGAGCCACTGAGTAGCCCATGTTTGTTAACTCTTTATAGATAGCCTCAACAACAGAACCTTTGCCTAACGAAAGAAGTCCGGGAACATTTTCGATTAGGATAGCTTTGGGGCGAAGGCTATCTGCAATTCTGAGGTAGTCTTTAAATAAGTGATTTCGCTGGTCGTCGAGAGACCGGATTGGTGCGTTGACTGAGAATCCCTGACAAGGTGGTCCTCCGGCGATTAAGTCTAACTCACCAACCTTAAGCCCAGTCAGGGAAAAAATATCGTCGTCAGTAAGTGTGCGAATGTCACGTGTGATGACTTTTGCGTTGGGGTGATTGATTTGGTATGTATTTGCGTAGACAGGGTGAATGTCTGAGCCCAATATCGAATTGAAGCCCGCTTGATTGAGCCCGCTACTTAACCCGCCTGCACCTGAAAAAAAATCAACCAGCTTCATTTTATACAACTGCTTTAATTGGTAACCGGCTGAAATTATAACGTACTTCCAAGTGCTGAGCGGAGTTGGGTGACAACCCGGACTAGGGGGCTTAATGGATGGCGATTTCGGTCAGTAAGTTATCGAGTTATAGCTTAGGTTCGTTCGTCATTATTTAATAAATATTGACATGCATGATTTAAGTCATTGCTGCAATAAAAGCAAAGAATGATGAAGATAGTGGCTAATCTTTGCCTTTGTTGCAGTAAGCCGCTCGACGGTGTAGTAGTGTCTGTAAAGGTAGCTCAATGGGTAGCTTGATTTTATTTAGCTTACATGTGTCTTGTTTTATTATGATTTTCGTAAAGTAAAAATTGGATGTATGTTGCGTTGGTAAAGTTGGAATATGTGTTTTTTTATTTGTAAGAATTTGATGGTTTTTATTCTGTGATAATCGCTATGAAGAACAACTAACTGACAGCTCTGACGCCCAATTCGGCGGTAGTTTTGCGTAGTTTTCATGTTCTGGTTGTTCGTCAAAAGGGTGGGTTAAACATTGCTGGAGACGCTCAATTTCAGAAAAATCTCCAGCCTGTGCACGTTGAATTGCTATCTCGACAAGATAATTGCGCAGGATGTATTTCGGGTTGGTGGTGAGCATTTTTTTGCTACGCTCTTCGTCTGTAACGTCATCGACTGTACGCTGTTTATACCGCTGCAACCACTGTAAAAAAGCCATTCTATCGGCAAAAAAATCGCTCAGTTCTCCATCGTTACGCTGCAGAACCCAGTGTGATAGGGTGCGCCAAAAAATTGTCCAATCGGTGTGCGTGGTCTGCATCAATTCAAACAAATCAGTCACCAACGTCCAGTCATCCTCAATCCATTCAGCAAAACCCAGTTTGGCGCGTAGTTGTTCGGAAAAGGCGACTTCAAACAGTTCTTGGTATTTGCTGAGTGCAGCTAGTAACGCATCTTTTTCAATCAATGGTAGTAATGATTGAGCAAGACAGTGTAAATTCCATAGCCCTATTTGTGGTTGTTGATTATAGGCGTAACGGCCATTTTCATCGGAGTGGTTGCATATATGCCCAGCATCGAAACCATCCAAAAAACCGTAAGGGCCGTAATCTAATGTAAGCCCAAGAATAGACATATTGTCGGTATTCATCACGCCATGACAAAACCCCACCGCCTGCCAGTGGGCAATCAGCGTGGTAGTGCGGCTGATGACTTGCTCCAGCATCGCCAGATAGGGATTGCTGGCATCTCGACATTGCGGGTAATGGTGTGCAATCACCCAATCGGCCAGCTCGCGTACCCGTTCAGGCTCGCCTTGATAGAAGAAATATTCAAAATGCCCAAAGCGGACAAAAGTCGGTGCCAGCCGTGTCACCACCGCCGCCGTCTCGCGGGTTTCACGCCAGACGGCTTGCGGCGAGCCGGCAATCGCCAATGCACGGGTAGTGGGAATACCTAGGTGGTGTAATGCCTCGGAGGCCAGGTATTCTCTGATGCTAGAGCGCAATACTGCCCGACCATCGCCACGACGCGAAAAGGGCGTCGGGCCCGCGCCTTTGAGCTGCATTTCCCAGTGTGCGCCATCGAGGCCACAAAACTCGGCAATCAGCAGGGCACGACCATCGCCCAGCTGGGGCACATTCACGCCAAACTGATGGCCGGAATACACGCTGGCCAGAGGCTGGCTATCTTGCGGCAAGCGATTGCCCAGCAAAAAATCAGCAGCATCGTCCCCAAATACCAGACCCAGCTCCTCAGCCAGAGCGTGATTGAGCGCCACAGTGTGCGGCGCAGGCATTGGCGTCGGCAAAGTCTCGATCCAGAAGCGTGAATGCAGCAGGCTAAAGCGCGGAGACAGCGGCAACTGGGCAAGTGTAAAAGCCATGGCAATCTTTAAAGTTGAGTAAATTAGTCGGATATTTTAAACCGACATTGAATAGATTGTCAGTAACTGATGCAGGCGCGCGCATAGTCTGATTGATCGACTTGGGGTATATTTGGGTACACTAATATTCATAGGGCTTGGAAGGCTATACGTTGACTATGTATAGCGATCTGATGATCGCCGCAATTTGATGATCTGAGCCAAGTTGCCAGATGCTGTAGCTAGCGTAAGCTAAAATTGCTGTCTTGTTGAAACACTTGCTTATTGTGGCTAGCCTCAGTCTGCTCATTTGCATAAGATAATGAGCTTGCCTTGATTAACCCGCACAGATGGAAAACACGCATGTTTAATGGCAAATCCCTATTAATTACGGGCGGAACTGGCTCATTTGGCAAACAGTTCATCCGTACTTTACTGGCAAAATATCAGCCCGCCAGAGTGGTGGTGTTTTCCCGGGATGAGTTGAAACAGTTTGAAATGCAGCAGGAGTTCAATGCGCCGTGCATGCGATATTTTCTCGGCGATGTTCGTGATGCAGATCGTTTAAAGCAGGCCATGCGGGGAATTGATTATGTCGTACATGCTGCCGCGCTCAAGCAAGTGCCCGCAGCGGAATACAATCCCACCGAATGTATCCGCACTAATGTGAATGGTGCTGAAAACGTCATTAACGCAGCGATTGAAAATGGGGTAAAAAGAGTTATTGCCCTTTCAACAGACAAAGCGTCCAGCCCTGTCAATTTATATGGTGCAACTAAACTATTGTCGGATAAATTATTTGTCGCCGCAAATAATATGACAGGCCATCATCCGACGCGTTTTGCCGTGGTGCGCTATGGCAATGTAATTGGCTCACGTGGCTCAGTGATTCCATTTTTTCGCAAACTAATCGCAGAAGATGCTGCGTATTTGCCAATTACCGATTCCAGAATGACAAGGTTCTGGATTGAATTACAAGATGGCGTCGATTTTGTTTTGAATTGCTTTGCCCGTATGTATGGTGGTGAACTGTTTGTACCAAAAATTCCATCAATCCGAATTACTGATCTGGCAACGGCAATGGCACCAGATAGACCGCAAAAAATAATTGGTATACGCCCGGGTGAAAAACTGCATGAAATGATGATTTCACGCGACGACAGCTTGCATACGCTGGAATTTGATGACCATTATGTAATTACACCTTCGATTCGATTTGTCGTTGAAAATGATTATTCAAAAAATGCTCTTGGTGAGATCGGCGTCGCGATGACGGAAGGTGCGAAATATACCTCGGACAATAATAAGTGGTATTTATCAATTGATGAATTAATCGATATGGATCAGAAATACAATGGATAGCTATATCCCTTATGGTCGGCAATCGATTAACGAAGCAGATATTGCTGCAGTTGTTCGCGTATTACAATCCGATTGGCTTACACAGGGGCCGATGATTGAATGTTTTGAAAACGCGGTAGCACAAGCTGCCGGAGCCAAGTATGCCGTTGCGTTGTCGAGCGCGACGGCGGGCCTGCATTTGGCATGTCTGGCGCTGGGAATCGGCCCGGGTGATCGGGTCTGGACTTCACCAAATACCTTTGTCGCCAGTGCAAATTGTGCAATGTATTGCGGTGCAGCCATTGATTTTGTTGATATAGACCGATATACCCGCAATATCAGCATTGAAGCCCTTGAGCAGAAACTGGCACAAGCTGAACTTATGGGTACTTTACCTACTTTGCTGATTCCGGTGCATTTTGCCGGCTTGAGCTGTGATATGGCTGCGATTGCTCAATTGGCGCAACGCTATGGTTTTCGAGTGCTTGAAGATGCCGCGCATGCCATCGGTGCCAGCTATCAAGACCAGCCTGTTGGCGGATGTCATTATAGCCAAGCAACTGTATTCAGTTTCCATCCGGTAAAGATTGTCACTACAGGTGAGGGGGGCGTCATTACGACCAATGATGAAGCATTTTATCGACGATTATTACGCTTAAGAAGTCATGGTATTACACGAAATCCAGATGAAATGACTCAAACATCGGAGGGAGATTGGTATTATCAGCAGTTGGAGTTGGGTTTTAACTATCGAATGACCGATTTGCAGGCGGCCTTAGGCGTTAACCAAATAAGCCGTTTAAAGGAATTTTGCAGTTTGCGTCGAGACAAAGTGCAATATTACCTTCAGAAACTCCCGAAGGATTTAATTCAACTGCCAAAGTATAGTGTTGAATCAGCATGGCACCTTTTTTGCATAAATCTAAGAAATGAAAAAGAAAGGAAGAGAGTGTTTGACGCAATGCGGTTAAGAGGGATTGGCGTGAACGTTCATTATCTGCCTGTCCATTTGCAACCCTTTTACCGCAATCAAGGCTTTAACGAAGGTGATTTCCCTTGTGCTGAAAGCTATTACAGATCGGCCATTACTTTGCCGCTTTTTGCTGATCTGTCTTTATGTAATCAGGACTATGTGATCCAAAGTTTGCTTGAAGTATTGGAGATTGAATGAGGCTCGCAATTGGAACTGCCCAGTTTGGCATGAATTATGGTCTGACTAATGTGTCAGGGAAGGTTCAGCCTGCAATTGTCGATGAGATATTAGCGTTAGCCAGAGAAAATCGGATTAATTATATTGATACTGCGGCAAACTATGGTGATGCCGAAAAAGTAATTGGTAGATCAAAATTGGGCTCGCAGTTTAATATTGTAAGTAAAATTCCAGCTCTGCCAGAATCAGGTCTGACCCAAGGCTGGTTTGATCAATCCCTAGATGCCAGTTTGACTAATTTAAAATGTACTACTCTAGATTCGTTACTTGTGCATAAAGCGGATGATTTACTCAGGCCTGAAGGTATTGATTTATGGTCTGCTTTGCTAGAGTCTAAAAAGGCAGGGGAAGGTGAAAAGAATCGGCTTTTCTGTTTATACAGTCGAGCAAACAAAGCAATTACTCGAAACGTATTCACCAAATCTGATCCAGTTTCCAGTGAGTTTATTTGATCAGCGATTCTTAACAAGCGGAATGATTGCTGAAATGTCGAGGGAAAATATTGCACTGCATGCCAGATCAATTTTCTTGCAAGGTTTGCTACTTGCACTACCAAATGAACTACCTGCATTTGCACTTGCCTTAAGTGAAAAGCTAGTGACACTAGATAAGTATGCAAGGCAATCAAACACTACCAGACTGGCATTTTTAATGGGCTTTGTTCAAGCAATTTCCGAATTGGAGGCTATCGTGATTGGCATAACTAGTGCGATGCAATTAAATGAAATTATTCAGGCGTGGCATCAAGCGCACTATCTTGATGATTTTGCCAGTTGGTCAGAACAAGATGCAGATATTTTAGATCCATCAAAATGGAAGCAATCATGAAGCTAACGCCGCAGAAAGAAGCATTTTTTGAAGAAGGTGATCAGTTTTTCCTTAGAAATGAAAAAAAATATGAGAAAAATGATAAGCCTGAATTTGTTAATCTGTTTTCCAAGTATGTAAAAATATCAGATCATGTTTTGGAAGTGGGCTCAGGTAATGGTTTGCATTTGGCAATGCTGACGGAAAGAAAGAATTGTAAAGCTTCAGCATTAGAGCCTTCTGCTCTGGCAATTGCTGATGGTCAAGCAAAGTATCCAACCATTAGTTTCTATCAGGGAACTGCAGAAAAACTCCCTCTGGCAGATGCAAGTGTTGACTTTCTTTTCTTTGGATTTTGCTTGTACCTGATTGATCGTTCCTTATTATGCCAGGTAATTGCTGAAGCAGATCGGGTATTAAAAGATGGTGGTTTTATTGGTGTTGTAGATTTTGATCCTGTAACTCAACATCGCCGCCCATATGTTCATAGATCAGGAATTTATAGCTATAAAATGAATTATGCATCCTTATTCCTCGCTTTTCCTCAGTATGCTGAAGTTGAAAAGCATGCATTTTCGCATTACGATGAATCTTTTCATTTAGATCAGAATGAAAGGGTTGCTGCATGGGTGCTACACAAATCGCTTGAGCAGGGATGGCCTTTAATAGCGAGCGCATAAAATGATTTTAGGTATTGTTCAAGCAAGAATGTCTTCTACTCGCTTACCCGGAAAGGTAATGCTCCCTTTGCTAGGGTGCCCTATGCTGGAGCATCAGTTAGAGCGACTGCTACGATGTAAGAGAATTGACCAATTATTAGTTGCGACAAGCAATCAATCGGATGATTTGCCTATTGTTGATTTATGCCGCCACTTAGGTGTTATGTGTTTTCAGGGTGATTTAGCTGATGTTCTGGATCGTTTTTATCAAGCATCTCAGCAATATCCGACACAACATATTGTCAGATTGACTGCAGACTGTCCTCTATGTGATCCAGAACTCATAGATGGGCTGATCGAGTTTTATCTTAATGGTCATTTTGATTATGCAAGTACGGCATTAGAGCCGACATTCCCAGATGGCTTGGACGCTGAAATATTTCGTGCTGAGCTATTGAAATTAGCTTGGCAAGAAGCGGATTTGCCTTCACAGCGTGAACATGTGACATCGTTTTTTTATCAGCAGAATCAGCGTTTTTGTTTGGGAAGTTATACCGACAAAATTGATCGCTCAGCGATGCGCTGGACTGTTGATGATGCCGATGATTTTGAGTTTGTTACACAGATATATAAAAAACTTTATCCGGTCAAATCGGATTTCAATCGGCATGATATTGTTGACTTGCTCAATAGAGAGCCTGAGTTATCCCAAATTAACTGCGCTAAAACTAGAAATCAGGGATATTTAAAATCACTCGAGCTGGATAAGCTCACTACAAAAACAGAGACCCATTAAAATGTCTGAACGCTACCACTGTTCTGAAGAAATGCTGGAAAGGGCATTAAAAAGTATCCCTTTGGGCTCGCAAACTTTTAGCAAAAGTAAAACCCAGTACCCTATTGGAGTATCTCCATTTTTTCTGACAAAAGGTCAAGGATGTTATGTCTGGGATGTTGATGGCAACAAATATTTAGACATGATCAGTGCACTGGCCTCGATTACACTCGGATATTCCGATCCTGATGTTACACGAGCGGTTCAAGATCAATTAAATGATGGAGTCATTTTTAGCTTACCGCATCCAATTGAAATTGAAGTTGCTGAGCGTATTTGCGCTATGGTTCCATGTGCAGAACGAGTTCGGTTTGGCAAAAATGGCTCTGATGCGACCGCAGGGGCGATACGGCTCGCTCGTGCTTATACCGGCAGGGACCGTGTTGCAGTATGTGGTTATCATGGATGGCAAGATTGGTATATTGGCTCTACAACACGTTCACTCGGCGTACCTGAGCAAGTGCGGTCATTGACTCATCCTTTTCCATACAATGATTCATCTGCATTAGAGGTTCTGCTAAATAGCCACCAACATGAATTCGCTGCCGTTATTTTGGAGCCCATGAATGTCATTCAACCCTTGGAAGGTTATTTGGCGGAGGTCAAAAATCTGGCTCATCAACATGGTGCCCTGCTGATTTTTGATGAAACAATTACCGGATTTCGATTTGACAATGGCGGAGCCCAAACTTTATTCGGAGTTACTCCGGATTTGGCAACTTTTGGCAAAGGGCTTGCTAACGGCTTTCCCCTTTCTGCTATTGTCGGGCGTGCCGAGATTATGCAATTAATGGAGGAGATTTTTTTCTCTTTTACTTTCGGTGGTGAAGCATTGTCATTGGCTGCAGCGAAAGCAACATTAGAAAAGCTACAGAAAGAACCAGTTCTATCTATTATTAAAGAACGTGGAGAACGATTGCTTGATGCTTTGCAGACGATGATTCATAGGCATAAACTTGAATCTTGGCTCTCTTTGTCTGGTTATCCGGTATGGTCTTTCTTATTGTTCAAAGATATGGATCCCTATACTCAATGGGATATTAAAACCTTCTTTATGCAAGAAATGCAAGCTAGGGGTGTTCTTACGCTGGGTACGCATAATCTGAATTATGCGCACACTGCTGAAAATCTGGATTATTTACTATCTGTATATGAGGTAGTACTGCCTAAAATTGACAAGGCAATTAGAGAGAAAAATCTGCACTCGCAGCTTAATTGTAAAACATTGACACCTTTGTTTAAGATTCGTTAACTGTGCCATTAAGAAAATTGAGAATGCCAAATGCGTATACTATTTCGCGTTGATGCCTCTTTGGCAATAGGCGTTGGGCATGTGTCTCGCTGCCTTACTTTGGCGAATAGACTGATAAAAGATGGAGCTGAAGTTTTTTTTGCATGCCGCAATATCGAAGGGCACCAAAGATCTGAAATTATTCAAAATGGATTTCAGACTTTTTTGTTTGATTGCGATCAGGATATAGATCAGATTTGCTATAATCAAGTAGCTGATTTTCAGGCCATGGTATTAGCATTGGGAGATAATCTTGCTTTTGATTGGGTTGTTGTTGATCATTATCGACTGGATGCGGCTTGGGAGCAATTGGCATCTGGTATTGCAAAGCGAATTTTGGTAATTGATGATTTGGCAGACCGAGATCATGTTTCAGATTTTTTACTGGATCAAAACTACTTCATTGATGCTCAATCCAGATATAAAAAACTGACACCATTTTGGTGTAGGAAATTTATTGGTGAACAGTATGTTTTACTTCGTGAAGAATTCTTTCAAATAGGTCTTGTCAGAGACAAGGTGCCAGAGAAAAAGCGAGTTCTTGTTTCTTTTGGAGGTACAGATCCACAGAATTTGACAATAAAAATACTTCAATTATTGGCGATTCACTTCAATCATCTCCAGGTGGATGTTTTATTAAGTAGTAAAAATCCTGATAAATGTGCAATCGAAGCTTTATGCCAAAATCATGCTAATTTTCAACTTTACGTCGATGAAAAAAATGTTGCTGCTTTGATGGCTCAAGCAGATGTGGCTTTGGGGGCCGGTGGGATTACTACGTACGAGCGTATTTTTATGCAACTGCCTAGTATCGTAGTTGCTGTTGCAGATAATCAGTACTTACCACTGCTTCAAATGTCTGAAGCTAATACTTTGCATTTTTTAGGTAGAAGTGAAGAGTTGATGGAAAGTAATTGGCTAGCAGCATTAAAATCCTGGTTTGCTGGCGAATTAGGCCCACTGGAATTTTTGCCTGTTGCTGAGCGAACTGCGCACATGGCAGATTCAATGGGTATAGAGTTGCTAAATTTTGGCATAGAGCATATAGAGAAGACATTCACTTTTATCCAAGATCCTTTGGTCCAGTCACAGTTCGTGGTAAGAACACCTTTTGATTTACGTGTGCATAATTTATATTGGGATTCTAAATTAAAGAGTGGAAAAGAATATATTTTTGCAATTCATCATCATGCTTGTCATATTGGAAATTGTGGATTGAAAAAAATGGATGCATCTGATGATTATGAAGCATGGATTTATATTGGTGATTTAAATGCCAGAAATAGGGGGCTGGGTGAAACTGCATTTTGTTTTCTTCTGCGATATGCATTTGTAAATATGAAGTTGCCAATTTTATATCTTTCGGTTTTAGATGACAATCTCAAAGCGATTGCTTTGTATCAGAAATTTGGTTTTGTCCGTGTTCAATCTGGGGGGCGGCCCTCTGCTTGGTCTGAAAGTCAGCGGCAAGTTTCAACTTGGGCTTTGACTGTATGAGATGTGCGATTATGCAGCCATTTTATTTGCCATGGGCTGGCTACTTCAATTTGATTGCCAAGTCAGATGTGTTTATCTATTTAGATAATGTCCAATACGAGAGAGGGGACTTGGCAGCAGCGTAACAGGATACTCTATCAGGGGCATGTGCAATGGTTAACTGTTCCTGTTCAGCGTGCTTTTCTAGGTCAGCATATTCAAGATGTAATGATTGATCCAAATCAAAACAATTGGCGTAAAAAGCATGCTGCTACGCTATTTAATGCCTATAGAAATGCAACGCATTTTTCTGATGTTAAAGAGGTGATCGAAATGATTGCTTCGGGGGGGGAAGTACGCTTATCAGAGCTGAATATTAACCTGACTAACTATTTTTGTCAGCGGTTGCAAATACTGACGCCTCGATTTGTCGCACATCATTTTTCAATGCCAAGTCAGCGCATTGAGCGCTTGAAATCACTATGTCAATTAATGAAGTGTGATGAGTATTTTTCTCCGATGGGGGCTAAAAAATATCTAACTGATGATGGATTTGAAATCGGCTCAGATATCCGACTCCATTTTCAAAGTTTTTATCCGAAGCCGTATGTGCAAAGTAATATAAATGACTTTACTGATCGTCTTTCTATTGTTGATGTTGTTGCTCATTGTGGGTTTCATGGAGCAAGGCAGTATATATTATCCCAATGAGAGAATATAATGAAAGTTCAATTAATCGCAGATTCCTGTTTCTTGTTTGAGTTCAATGGAGTTCGAGTTCTGACTGATCCATGGATTGGTGGTGCAATTTATGGTGGGAGCTGGTTGCAATATCCTCCACCAACGATTCAAGCCAAAGATATTGGAGCTCTGGATTATATTTTCATATCTCATATTCATGAAGATCATTGCGATTTAAAAACACTGGAGAAATTAGATCGTAATGCGACAGTGGTTTTAATGGATAAAAAACCTAATTTCGTAGAGAAATTTTTAAAGTATCATTCACTGAAATTCAAGGACATTATTAATCTTAGGCCACGTGTCAAATTTGAAGCTGCTCCATGCTTATATTTTGAAGTTGTTGAAGCGGATCCAGAGCATGAACTTAATCATATTCTTGATTCCTCGTTACTAATTCATTTTGACAGTAAAACCATTTATTTTGCGAATGACAATCCACCTTACCCTGGGTTAGATCAATATTTATCGCAGTATAATTTTGAGCTGGCTTTGCTGCCTCCTGCGGGTGGATCTGGTTATCCTGCCTGCTATCAAAATCTTACTGATAGTGAAAAATTAGAACGTGCAGCTCAAATAATTGAAAAATATCAGAAACAGATGTTGGCTTGTTTGCGAAGATTGAAGCCTCGATTATTTGCATGTGCAGCCAGTAGTCATGTATTGGCAGGCCGAAGTGCCAAACTGAATGGCTTGATGGCATGGCCAAAAAGTGCTGCTTCTCCATATAAATACCTTGCTGGAGAGGTAAGCAAGAATGATCAATTCAAGCCTGTTTTATTAAATCCTGGGGATCAGCTTGAGTTGGAAAGTGAGGCGGGAGCAGATTACACTAGTGCTATTGCCTTTTATGAAAATGAATACAAGCGCACTCAGTTTATTAATGATGTGGCAAGCAATGTACTACATGGACATGAATTCATACAACTTGTGCCGACTGTTTCCTTTGAATACTTGATGAATTTGGCTTTTGCTCGCCTTAAAGGCTATCTCGATGCTAAGAATATTAATTTATCATGGAGCTATTCTATTCAAATTGCCCTAGGTCAGTATGCGAATATTTCATTGTCAAAACCATATACCCTTGAATTTTCAACTAAGCCATGCGAAAACAATAGACTAGTTATTGCATGTGATAAAAATCTACTTTATTTACTCTTGACAGGGGGCTTTTCTTGGAATATTGCTGATGCAAGTGGTTTTCTATCTTATCACCGGTTTCCTGATAAGTATATTTTTGAAGTATACATTGCTTTAAATCATCTCCGTATATAGGTTTGGTATGATATTGAATGGCTATAAGTTGGTAGAAGATCCTGAATTTAACTATCTTCGTGTAGATCCTGTTCCATCTTATGAACAGGTTGAACAATTCTATCTGAATGAGTTTTATTCTGGTGAGTATAAAAAATTCAATGATTCTGACTTAGCTGTACAAGAGAAGGATAAAGAATTTTTCTTGCTAAGATGGAGATTTATATATGAGCAATGTCATAAATACATTGGAGATTTGAAAGGACGAACTTTGCTAGATATTGGTTGCGGTTATTGTCAGGCATTGCTTTACTTTCGCGAGCAAGGGATGCAAGTCAGTGGCATGGAACCATCTGCTGAAGGATGTGCCTACGGGATTTCACAGGGGTTGTCTGTAATTCAGCTGGGCTTTGAAAATCACATCCATGATTTCGGGGAAAAATTTGATGTGGTTACGCTACTCAATGTTTTGGAGCACTTGCGAGAGCCTGCAGAAGTTTTGAAGAGAATCCTGAAGCATTATCTGTCACCAAATGGAATGCTGGTAGTTGAGGTGCCAAATGAATTTAATGAATTTCAGGTAGTCGCTGATCGGGAGTATCAGCTTGATCAATGGTGGATTTGCCCTCCAGGACACATTAATTATTTTAATGTCAACTCATTGAAGAATCTGTTTGAATTGTGTGGTTTTGAGGTCGTACATATTGAGTCTTCTTTTCCACTGGAAATGTTTTTGTTATTTGGTGATGTTTATGTCGGCAAAGATGCCTTAGGAAAGATTTGTCATCAAAAACGTGTGAAATTTGAACAAACGCTAGCCCAAAATGGTCGTTTTGAAGTTTTGCAGAAACTTTACCAGTCTTTAGGTGAGCTAGGTTTAGGTCGACAAATAACGATGTATGCGATTCCGAAAAAGAGCTGAGTATGAACATAGCAGGTAGAGAAATTGGTGCTCACATGCCGCCTTTTATGATTGCCGAAATGTCAGGTAATCACAATCAATCTTTAGAACGTGCTCTGCAAATTGTTGAGGCTGCTGCAAGGGCAGGGGCGCATGCACTAAAATTGCAAACGTATACAGCGGAGACGATGACACTTAATCTGAGTTCGGCTGAGTTTTTTGTTTCCGATCCGAACAATTTATGGGCAGGTTCATCCCTATATGATTTGTATCAACAAGCACACACACCATGGGAATGGCATGAACCTATTTTTGCTAGGGCGCGTGAGCTGGGAATGATTGCCTTCTCCACGCCATTTGATGAAAGCGCAGTTGATTTTCTGGAAAGTTTGGATGTACCCGCTTACAAAATTGCGAGCTTTGAAAATACGGACTTACCATTGATTCGCAAAGTAGCAGCAACAGGTAAGCCGGTGATTATTTCAACAGGAATGGCCAGCATTGCTGAATTGGATGAAACAGTGCGCGCAGCTCGTGAGGCTGGCTGTGTTGATTTGATTTTGCTCAAATGTACCAGTACCTATCCCGCATCCCCAATCAACAGTCATTTGAGAACAATACCCCATCTAGGCACGTTATTTTCATGCGAAGTAGGCTTATCTGACCACACCTTGGGTATAGGTGCGGCTGTGGCTGCCATAGCACTTGGGGCAAGTGTTGTTGAAAAGCATTTCACTTTGTCACGTGCAGATGGCGGTGTTGATTCAACATTTTCCCTAGAACCTCATGAGTTTGAAAGTTTGGTGGTAGAAACTGAGCGTGCGTGGCAGGCTTTGGGAAAAGTGCTGTATGGCCCGACTCAAGCTGAAAATAAAAGTTTAATGTATCGACGTTCTTTATATATTTGTAGTGATATTAAAGCAGGAGAGGTTTTTACAATAGACAATGTGCGTGCGATTCGACCTGGCCTGGGGCTTTCACCAAAATATCTGGATTTTGTACTTGGCAAAGTTGCAAAAAACGATATTTCGCGTGGTACGCCATTAACGTTTGAACTACTCTAATTCAGTTGTCAGATAATTAAAGGGATTGATGTGCAAAAAAATAAAATTTTTCAGCAGGCTCTTGGTTTGTTTCAAAATAACAAGCTCCTGGATGCATTATCGATTCTGAATAAATTACCTTCTGATATTGCTGATTTTGATGTTCAACATTTACGTGCAGCAATTTATGCCAGCATGGGTGATTATGTTGCTGCACGTTCTATTTTTATGCAGGCTCTAAAATTGCAACCGAGCCATTATTCATTGCGGTATAACCTTGGTAAATTGGAAAAGCTGGCAGGTAATATGTCACAAGCCGAGGAGATTTTTCTGACTCTACACCAAGAGCAGCCACTTGATGCTGAGGTGAGTAATGAATTGGGTGCAATTGCATTAGCGAGGGATGATTTAACATCTGCCGAGAATTACCTGCGGAAGGCAATTGCAGTGCGGCCTGGGATGACTTCCGCAATTATTAATTTGGCAGGTGCTTCGGTTTTGCGAGGGCACTTTGCTGATGCATTAACTTATTTAGATCAAGTTGAAGACCCTGAAAATCCTCGGTATTTACTGCAAAAAGCAAGTGTTTTTCTGAAAATAGGCAAGTTTACCGAGTCACGCCAAGCGTTTGAGATTTTGCAAGAATCGGCTAGATTTGCTGATTTAAGCGAGGGCGAGCTTGGCAGTTTTTATGCTAATTTCGGTTGTGTACTGGTTGAGTTGGGTGATTTTGAATTAGGAAAAGCCCAATATATGAAGGCTGCCGAATACTCAAAAAATGAGTGGATTTATGCAGTCAACATGGCGACATTTCAGTACCAGGTCAATCACGATTATGCCGAAGCAGAAAAATCATTCTGTGCGGCACTCGAAAAATTTCCTTCGCATCCCGATGTCCATGATTTGTATGCTATTTTTCTTCAGCAAAAAGGTGAGTATGCAAAGGCTTTACAGCATCACTATCTAGCGTTGGAAAAGCGCCCTGATTCCCCTGGTTTTATGTATCACTTATCCATGACACAAATGGCGCTGGGGCAACTTGATGTTGCGTGGGAAAGCTATGAGTCGCGCTGGGTGCGGCCAGAGGGGGGCAGAAATTGGACCTTGCCATTCCTGAGTGGAAAGGTGAAAGCGGTGTCGGCAAATCTATCTTAGTGTACCGTGAGCAGGGGTTGGGTGATGAAATCATGTGGGCTACTTGTCTGCCTGACCTAGCTCAAGAGTTTTCAACAGTTGTCTATGCGTGCCACCCTAAATTAGTCACCTTATTTAGTCGTACCTATCCAGAGGTGGCGATTATTCCAAATCGTGTGCCACGTCACCCGATGATGCTGGAGCATTTTGACTATCAGATTCCAATTGCTTCACTCCCGAGGTTCTTTAGACGTCATGTCGAGTCTTTCCCAATTAACCCGCGGCTAATGCAGGACGACGTAATTAGAACAGAACATTGGCGGCAACGCCTGAAAGAATTGCAACCCAACTTACTAGTTGGGTTGGCTTGGCGAAGTGGTTATTCTGATGCGATACGTGACGTCCATTACCTGTCGCTTGATGATTTGGCCCCCATGTTTGAGTTGCCTGGTGTGGTTTACGTTAACCTTCAATATCACCTTAGTGACATTGAAAAGCAGCAATTAGACGAGCGCTTTCCTGGTAAGGTATTGCATGCATATGAGGTTGATTTATTTGATGATTTGGATGCAACGGCCTGCCTCATGAAAGCATGCGATCTAATTGTGGCACCATGTACGTCAACATTAATGCTGGCTGGAGCCTTGGGTCTTCCTGCCTTATACCTATTATCATTGCAGCAGGATTTTTGGATGCTGGGGAACGAAGGTTATTCACCTTGGTTCCCTACTACCACTGTCTTGGCTAGAGGTATAGAAAATAACTGGCAAAATGTGATTGAGCAAACTTCTCTCATCATTTTGCAACTCGCCAAAGAAAAAATACAGTCAAAGCCCTAAAGTCTCGTTAGGGTATGTCGATAACTGAGCCATGGGTACGCCGTTGGGTGAGCCCAATCCACGAAACTGGATTTTGACTTTTAGGAGAAGCAATCATGGCTCAAGTAATTAACACCAACGTAGCCTCACTCAATTCTCAGCGTAACCTTGATAAATCCCAAGGGATGCTGTCAACCTCTTTGCAGCGCTTGTCTTCCGGTATGCGGATTAACTCTGCAAAAGATGACGCTGCAGGTTTGGCGATTTCTGAGCGGTTTAGCGCTCAAATCCGTGGTATGGATCAAGCCCGCCGCAATGCCAATGATGGCATCTCAATGGCACAGACGGCTGAGGGTGCTCTGAGTTCAACGGGTAATATCCTGCAACGTATCCGTGAGCTCGCAGTGCAATCAGCGAATGCGACAAATTCTGCGTCTGACCGTACAGCCTTGCAGCAAGAGGTGACCCAGTTGTCCTCAGAGTTGGACCGTATTGCTCAAACAACTGAGTTTAATGGCCAGAAACTGCTTGATGGCACCAATAGTTCGGTTTACCAAGTTGGCGCTAATGCCAACCAAACAATCACATCAACTACTGCAAACTTCCGTACGTCTGCATATGGTAATAACCGGATTGGTTCATCGGCTGCGGCAACGGGTAATTTGACATCAGGGAGTACGGCTAACGCTGTTGCGTCAAATGCTGCAGCTACAACGCGTGTAGTTGCTGGTGGTGTAACAATTAATGGTGCAACAGGCAGTGCAAACGTTGCATATGCTGCTGGTGATTCAGCCAAGACATTCGCGGCGAATATCAATGCACAAACTGGCACTACAGGTGTTACAGCTACTGCGCGTACAGAATTTGATGTTACGGCCTTTACTGCAAGTACCAGTTACTCTATCAGCATGACGTCGAATAACACGACAGCACAAGCAATTTCATTCACGACCGGCTCCGCGATTAATGGCGATGGTTTGTCGGGGGTGATTAATGCAATTAATGAGCAATCAGGTAAAACGGGTGTCTCTGCCAAATTGAATTCCGCAGGTACAGGCGTTACGCTGACGAATGATGCAGGTCAGAATATCACGACTACAATTACTTCAGGTACTGGCGGCTTGACAATTGGTGGTACTGCGACTGCATCAGGCGCAAGCGCAGTGGGTACTGGTGAGGTAACATTAGATTCTGATCGGTCCTTTAATGTGGTAGCGTCAGAAACTGCAAGTTTCTTTAATACTGCCACTTCGGCTTCACAGTTGCAAAAAGTTGAGCAGGTTGATGTATCAACTGTAGCAGGAGCCAATCGCACTATTGCCATTGTAGATGGGGCGCTGCAAGCTACCAATGGTCAGCGTGCCAAGTTCGGTGCCTTGCAAAGCCGCTTTGAAAATACCATTTCGAATCTGCAGACTGCGGGTGAGAATATGTCAGCTTCACGTAGTCGGATTCGTGATGCTGATTTTGCCTCGGAAACATCAAACCTGACTAAAGCTCAGGTGTTGCAGCAGGCGGGTACTGCGATGTTGGCTCAGGCTAACGCCTTACCACAGCAGGTGTTGAGCTTGCTGCGTGGCTAATCGCATAATTCCGGTTTGATTGGTTGAGCTAAACTGCCCCAGCGCTAATCAGGTGCTGGGGCATCTCTACAAAAAGAGGTGCATCATGCAAATATCATCTTTAAATTTAGCTTCCGCGATATCGCCTCAGTTGCGGCAAGATGACGCGAATGTTGCTGTCAATAAACGCTCCGATCCTGTTATTGAGCCAACTGCAACACAGACTGAAGACGCAGTTAAAGCGCTAGACCCGAAAGAGTTGGCCAACCAGGTAGAAGATGCCGTCAAAAAAATCAACGATACAATCAAATTACTGAATCAAGGGATTGGTTTGGAATTTGGTATGGATGAAGATACAAATATACGCCTAGTGAAGTTGATTGATACCAAATCCAAAGAAGTGTTGCGACAGTTTCCTTCTGAAGAAGTGATCAATATTGCAAAAGCGCTTGATAAGCTACAAGGATTGCTTGTGCGTGACAAGGCTTAGTGGAACGAGGGTGAAGCGACCAATTTGGTAATTATAGATTTGTGCTGATGTCTAAAGTATGGTGCCATACAATCTGTTCGCATCGACTTTAAGACTTGCTGTATAGGGGGTAATCATGGCTAGTATCGACGTTAATTCAATTGTAAATCAATTAATGGAAGTGGAGCGCCAGCCCCTGAAGAAGTTTGATGTTAGAAATATTGGTATCCAGGCACGAATTAGTGCTTACGGTTCAATAAAAGGCGCGCTATCCACATTTCAAGGGGCCGCACAAAAATTATCAAACGCAGATAATTTTAATGTTGTTAATGCAACCTCTTCTGCAACTGATTTTGTGAGCATATCTGCTGCAAAGAACGCAGCAGATGGTAAATTCTCACTCGAAGTTTCTCAATTGGCACAAAACCAGAAATTGGCTTCTAGTGCATTTGCTTCTACTACTGCAGAAGTAGGGCTAGGCACAATCAAATTGGACTTTGGCAAATATACAACTGCTGCTGGCGTCACAAGCTTTACTTCAAATCCTGAGAAGGCATCAAAAAGCATCACAATAGATGCGAACAATAATACATTAACCGGTATTCGTGATGCGATTAATAATGCAAAGGCGGGTGTAACTGCGAGTATTATTAATGACGGCAGTGGTTATAAATTGACTGTTGTATCGAATGATACTGGCGAATCAAATGCACTGAAAATTACAACAACTGATACGGGTGATGGTGTTGATAGTGATGCTGCTGGCTTGTCTCGACTCGCATACAATGCATCAACTGGTGGTGCAGCGAACTTGACGCAAAACCAGGCCGCTCAAAATGCCAAGTTCAAAATAGATGGTATTGATATCAGTAAAGCAGCGAATGTAATTTCTGATGTGATTGATGGCGTAACCCTTACTCTTAATAAGGTAACGACTTCAGCTGTTAATTTAAGCGTGGGGAAAAATACAAGCGGAATTGCAAAAAGCGTTCAGGATTTTATTAAGGCATATAATGATTTGTCAAAAGCACTAACGGACTCTACTGCATATAATAAAGACACTAAGCAAGGTGCCATATTGAATGGTGAAGGTACGGTTCGTTCTATTCAAGTTTCATTGCGGAATGCAATTAATCAGACAATTGCCGGGACTGGTGGGGATTTTAAATCATTAACGCAAATTGGTATTAAACTGGATCAAAATGGTGTTATGTCACTAGATTCAACAAAATTTAATGCAGCGGTTGAGAAAGATGCTCAAGGTGTGATTAGTCTATTTGCAAGTAATGGGCGTGCTAGTGATTCATTAATTCGCATTGATAGCTTTGATAAGAATACCAAAACAGTTGCAGATTTGGGGGTGTCGGTAGTTAATAATGCGACGCAGGCAACCTATACTACTTCAGCCTTAACGTTTGGTGGTCCAGGAGGTACTTTTAATGTTGGGGCTGCCAATAAGAATTTTGGCATTACTGTTAATGGAGCAATTGCTTCAGTTACTTTAACTGAAGGGGACTATACTCCTGCACAATTAGCTGCTGAATTACAAACACGGATTAACTCTAACTCGGCACTGCAAACGTCAGGTGCAAAAGTGGGGGTTGTGATCGGCGCTGATAATAAGATTGTCATTAATAATACAAAATTTGGAAGCGAAGGAACACTTAGTGTCACAAGTGATTTGCTGGGTACAGGTATTTCAGGTCCGATAGCGGGTACAGATGTTCAAGTTAAAGTGGGTAATGACCTCAAGACTGGAGTTGGTCAGCAGGTGACTCTGGATAGTGGATTAAAGTTTTCCGTGCTGGGTGGAGCTGCGAGCTCGCCAGATGGCGCAAGCCGCGGCACGATTAGTTTTTCGCGCGGCTTTGGCTATCAATTTGATTCAATGCTTGAAAAGATGTTGTCGACTAAAGGTGAAGTTGCGACTCGGGTTGATGGAATGAATCGAGAGGCAAAGAATATCGCGAAGCGCACTGAAGAATTTAATCGCCGATTAGTTGATATCGAGCAGAGATACAGAAAACAGTATACTGCTCTTGATCTAGCGGTTACCCAGATGCAATCAACAAGTACCTGGTTGACTACTCAACTTGCAAACTTACCCAAGGTGGCATAAATGATTGTAAACAGAAAGGCCATCAATGCTTATGGAAGTACGAGCCTAGAGTGTCAAGTCGAAGCTGCCACTCCACATCAATTAGTTGTCATGTTATTTGATGGGGTTATTAAATCAATCAATATTGCAAAATTTCACTTGCAGCAAGGTAATGTTGCTGAAAAAGGAATGGCTTTGACTAAAGCTATCGCTATTGTCGAAGAAGGATTGCGATTGTCTCTGGATATAAATTCGGGAGGCGAATTAGCAGAAAACCTTGATGCCTTGTATGAATATTCAGCGTATCAACTGCTGCAAGCAAATTTAAAAAATGATGAATCGATTTTAGATCAGGTATTGGTACTAATGAATGATCTTCGTGCTTCATGGTTGAGTATCAATCCAGCAGCTAACACTATAAGCCGCCCAGAAGAAGCTTTAATTAACTCTGCGAATATACTGAGTTATGGACGAGGCTAGATTTTTGGAGCATCTACGCAGCATAGAGTCTATGGTAGATCAGTTGCTTGCTTTGGCTCGGGCTGATGCATGGGATGACTTTCAAACTATGTTTGCTGAATATGCGAAGTTGACTGCGAATATGCCGCAGATTGCTTGGTCTTTATATGAAGTTGATGTTATAGATGAAATCAGAAGTTTATTGCTTGAAATTGAGGCTAAACATCAGCAGCTTTTACCTTTAGCGAATGCTTGGAAGGAAGAGTTGAAAACCATCCTCAATAGTGAAGTGCAATCACGCCGTTTGGATGAAAAGTATCGCTAACTTGTTTGGGGGCGGCTGGGGACGAGTCGAGCCTCTTTTTGGCTAACTAGTTTTGTCAAAATACGGTGTATGTGGCAAGGCTTTGTACGGGACTTTGGCATAAGTTTGCATGAATGTGGCGGATAAACTAAAAAAACGACAATAGATGCTAAATTGCTGGGGGTCGGGTGGAACATACTGGGCTATATCTGACATGGTCACAATTGCTGTGGATCACGCTTGTGCTTGTGGTTTTTTACATCGCAGAGTGGGTTCTGATGTTGAATTGGCACAAAAGGCAGCTCCAGAAACATATTAATTTCGATTATGAAAATAGAATCAATCATCTTGAAAGTGATGTGGCAGATTTAAAGGCGCTCGTCATGGCTCAAAAAATCGAAGCAATTCATTCTGGTGAATTCGAATCTTATGAAGTTCAAGGAGTTGAATCTGTACAGCCAGAGAGCGCATATTCATTGGCAATAGAGCTTGCCAAAAAAGGTGCTCATGCTGAATCTCTGGTCAAAGAGTGCGGATTGTCGCGGGCTGAGGCTGATCTGATCGTTGCAATTTACCATGGTGTCTATAAGGGGTGACGATGTTACCCGGGAATACTTCCTCTACGCTGGTTGGCAATTTCGTCCGTGCCCAGCAAGGTGTCATTGATACCGTCCGCATTTCCCCCGACGATTTACGCCTTACTGTTGGCGAAAAAGTACAAGCCGTTGTGACCAATCAGCTCAATAATGGGCGCTTTGCTGTGCTGGTTAAAGATCAACTACTCGATCTGAATCTACCCCGCAACACCCAGCCGGGGCAAGAGTTTGAGCTGACGGTGCTAAGTAAAGAGCCGCAGCTGACATTCCGACTCAATACCGCAGCGCAATCAGCGCTTGCTGGTGGTTTACCTGCGGCGCAAGCCGATTCGGATACTCCGGTTGCTCTCAGCAAGGGGGCTAACATGATTGGTGAATTGCTCAAGCAAGAAAGCAAATCAGCCTCCAGCAGCGTGTTGCAACAAACCCAGCCCCTATTTACTGCCAAACCCGATACAGTACAACTGGCTGGCCAATTGGCTTCCCGGCTTTCTGCAAGTGGCTTGTTTTATGAATCCCATCAGGCGGAGTGGGTGAATGGCGGCCGTGCATTTCAGACTTTACTGAGCGAACCACAGGCCTTATTCAAACCGGAAGTGTTACCTCAAGCTGCGGATGACAAAACCAAGCTGCAAATTCAGCCCCGGACCAATGAGCGGCTAGAGGCCGATTCTCAGCTCGTGGAGTCACAGGAAAAGATGCAAGGCAAAGAGCTGGAGATAAGCCCGCGACTCATTCCTGAATCTACAAATGCCACGCGTGCGCAAAACCCACTTGAATCGTCAAGCACCCCACGTGCACAAAACATCCTTGCAGACGATAAAGCTCTGCAGCAAATGGTGCGCCAGCAGCTTGATCTGGTGGAGAACAAGCCCCTAGTCTGGCAGGGGCAGGCTTGGCCGGGGCAGAACTTGCACTGGGAGCTTGAGCTGGACAATGAACGCGAAGCGCAGCAAGCCGATGCCGCTACAAGCCAGCAATGGCAAACACGCCTCAATCTGGATTTGCCCAAGCTGGGTGCGCTGGGGGTGGTGGCACAATTGCAGCAGGGGCAATTCAGGCTGCGTTTTCAGGCGACGAGTGAAGCCACAGTGCAGACCTTGCGTGAGCAGCAAGCCGAATTAATGCGCCGCTTCGAGGCGGCCGGATTGCAACTGGTGGCGACTCAGGTCGAGCACGATGAACACTAAACCCAAATTGCGCTCGCAAGCGATTGCGCTGGCGTATCGAGAAGGCAGTGCTGCACCAAGGGTGGTGGCCAAAGGTAAGGGCCTGCTTGCCGAGCGAATTATTGAAAAAGCCAAGGAAGCTGGCATTTTTGTGCATGATTCGCCGGAAATGGTCGCTTTGCTGATGCAAGTTGACTTGGATAGTCAAATTCCTCCGCAACTGTATCGTGCTGTGGCAGAATTGCTCGCTTTCATTTATATGCTGGAGCGCGGTGATGACATTGCCGCTCCTGATTTTGGCTATTTGGCCGAGCCAGCTGCCGATCTGGGCGCAGGCAAGGCGGATGATAATTCGGATTCTTCGTGACGACTTCTACTCTCAGTGCCATGCCATCTCCCGCTAGTGGCCACTCTATCCGCCGCACCCAACTAGCGGTAGCTACGCTGTTTCTTGTACTTGGCTTCAATTTTGGTACCTGGGCATCCCGTATTCCGGCGCTGAAAGTCCAGCTTGGCCTGTCAACGGCTGAGGTGGGATTTTTGCTGCTGGCTAGTGGTTTGGGCGCGGTCTTTTCATTTCCAGTTACGGCGACTATTTTGCACCGGCTGGGCTCCAAGGCCGCTTGCCTGATCAGTGGCGCGCTGCTGCCGGTGGTCTTGATAGGTCTGGCACTGGCGCCAAACTATCCGGTGGCCTTATTGATGATGCTACTGGAAGGCGTGCTGGCCAGCCTGCTCAATGTGGGCATGAATGCACAAGGCGTACAGGCGGAAACAGTCGGCAAGCAGGCCATTATGTCGCGCCTGCACGCTGTATTTAGCCTGGGCGGTTTGGCCGCGGCATTGTTTGCCTCTGGCATGACGTTTTTTACTGATGTGATCTGGGTGCATTTTCTGTTGGCTGCGCTGATTCTGTGGCTATCCGTCGCCGTCTCCATTCCATATTTGCTGGCAGAAAAGCCGCAAGCTCAAGCAGGTGGAAAACGTTTTGCCCTGCCTGCAGGTGTCGCGCTGTGGCTGGGTCTGTTGGCGTTGTGCGGTACTGTGGTTGAGGGCTCCATGTCCGATTGGTCGGCGCTGTATCTAAAAGATGCGGTGATGGCCAGTGCCCAGATCGCGCCGCTAGGGATAGCTTTCTTCTCAATTACCATGTTTATTGCACGCTGGTTTGGGGATGCCTGGCGCATGCGTTTTGGTGCGCCGAAAATGCTGTTGTGGGGCGGTTTGCTGGCCGGTGTTGGCTTGTCGGCGGCGCTAGTGCTCGGTGGCCTGATTCCTGCGTTGGTCGGTTTTGCGCTGGTAGGCTTGGGCATGGCGGCAGTATCGCCTTGTGTTTATACCCAAGCCGCCAAGCAAGGTGCAGTAGCACTGGCCGCAGTGACTACCATGGGCTCGATCGGGGCCTTGATGGGGCCGCCGATGATCGGCTTTGTGGCGCATGAAACCAGCTTGAGCTGGGGAATGGGGCTAGTGGCGCTGGCCGCGCTGATGATTGCTGCGCTGACACCGCGAGTGAAGTGGGATTAGAAAGTTTGAGCTTGAAAAACTAAGGGGTATATGGCTGCAGGCCAATTTCAAAAAGGCCTGCAGCCATATACCTCTTATGTATAAGTGACGAATTCCTTATTCAATTTAGCCAGTGAGGGCTTTCTGCTCTCTTTCCAGCTGGACCATCAATTTTTGTAGCAGGCTCTCATTGCCCCGCGACAGATTCAGAAATTGCACGCCCAGCATCCAGCGTGTCATCCCTTGTTTTAAATACACCGTGTGTAGATTGCGCAGTTCAATATCCGCCTGAATCCGGCCCGCTGCGCCCAGATCGATACTGGCCTTGTGGACTATATCACCCAGATTGAACAGTGCTTTTTGCTGCTCGTCCTTGAGCCAGAGCCCGACGCCGCCCAGTGAAATATCGTGCAATTCCAGTGTGAGGCTACCGCTGGCCAGTGGCAAAGCAATGGTATAGGGGCTGGAGATCGGCGTGGTGAGGCGAAAGAACTCCCGCCGTTGCAGTTTAACCATATCATTGGGCAGGCTCACCATAAACGCCGCTTTGCCCTCAAACAGAACGCGGCTTGGTTTGACCGTGCTGAACTGGATTTTCACACCGTCCAGATCGCCGACGAACAGCAATTTGTCGGCTTGCAGCAAGGCGGCATTGGTCGGCTCATGCCCGCTGATATCAAACACAAATTGTTTGGCTTTGGCATCGGCGCTCAAGATACGCGTCAGCATCATATCGTGGCCGGCATTAAAGTAGATGGCAATATTGCTATGTGCCTGCTCCAAGAGGCGCAGGACATAAGCGATTTCCATCGGTGTTTTCAGCAGGAAAGGCGCAATGTCTTGCTCGGAGTGGATCGGGTTTGGCCCCTGGTTTTCTTCTTCGTTCATGCTTTATTCGGCCAGAAGTAATTGGATGTCATGGGTAAAAGTGGCTGCGCCCGCGCCGTAATTGACCAGAACGCGAGTTTGACCGCTGCGATCAATCAGATAGCTGCCTGCAGTATGATCGACCGTATAATTTTTATCTTTACCCTGCTTTTGATAAATTGCGCGATAACTTTTAACCGCAGCGTCAATCTGGGCTTTGCTGCCGCTCAGGCCGATAAAACTAGGGTGAAAAGCCGGCACATACTGACTGAGTAGCGACTGGGTATCACGTTCCGGGTCCACGCTGATAAATAGCACCTGCACATCCTTGGCTTTCTCTTTGAGCTCTGCCATCGTGGTGCGCAGCTCGGCCAGTGTGGTCGGGCAGACGTCAGGGCAGGAGGTGTAACCAAAAAAGATGACGACCACCTTGCCAGCATAATCGGCCAGCCGCACTGTTTTGCCATGATGATCGACCAGCTCAAACTCGCCGCCAATCTTGGTTTGGCTAAGATCACTGCCTTGAAATTGGGGCTTGCTGCAAGCCAGCAGGGTCAGGGCGCACAGTAGGGCTGCAATCGTGGCAAAAATTCGGTTTTTCATGGAAAGCCAATATGAAGGACTGATGCGATGGTAAGTTAGGATTACAAGTTCTGCAATTTAAGCAGCGCAAATGCCTGAGGATTGAGACAACCCAAGGCCGCATCGGCGCTGTGTTCAATCACGGCAAGGCAGGGCGCTGGAATATGGGTTTGCAAATAGGCCAGATTCTCTGCAAAACGGGACATCTCCGGATCGATGCAATTGGCGATCCAGCCTGCCAGCGGTAGCCGGGCTTGCAAGATGGCCTCGGCTGTCAGCAGCGCATGATTGATGCAGCCTAGGCGCATGCCGACCACCAGAATCACTGGTGCTTGTAGCGCAATAGCCAGATCGGCAATCCGCAGTGTGTCGCTTAAAGGCGCATACCAGCCGCCAGCGCCTTCAATGATGATTGTGCTGGCGTATTGGCGCAGCGCCCTAGCGCAATCGAGAATATGATCGAGTTCAATGGTGACACCGGCTTCGCGAGCAGCCAGATGCGGTGAAATCGGCGGCAGAAATCGATAAGGATTCAGCAGATGCTCCGGTACCACAATCGGACTGGCCTGCCGATGCGCTTCGACATCGGCATTGAGGAGTATATCTCCCTCGGCTATACAGCCCGAGGCAGCTGGCTTCATACCTACAGTAGGTATGCCGTTGTGATTCAGGCTGCGTATCAATTGCGAAGCGGCGATGGTTTTGCCAGCATCGGTATCTGTTCCGGTGATGAAATAATACGGCGCCAGCGTTGTCCCGGCCTGGCGGGTTGGATCATTGGTCATCAGCTGGCTGCCCGTGGGCGAAACTCGATGATCTGGCTGCCATCAGCCAGTTGCTTGGGCGCTTTGGGCTCGTTCTTCCACGCATGGCCATAGACCACTTCGTAGGTACAAGGCAGCTTGCCGTCGCGCCGCAGCGTTTCATACTGCGCCTGGACCCGTTGCCAGGCCTGTTTGCCAAACATGCCGGTGCGCCGTCCGTGCATGGTATTGTGCGCGCCAATGCCTTTCAGATCGTTCATCACCGATCTGGCGTCCTGATAGGTCAGCGTAATGTATTCCATGTCCATCACCGGGGTGGCAAAGCCTTGTTGCACCAGCGCATCGCCCAGATCATGCATATCAATAAAGCGGTTAACGTGCTCATAGCCATCAACACCAGCAAAAGCGGTTCTAAGCTCTTTGAGCGTATCGGGGCCCAGCGTAGCAAACATTAGCAGCCCGCCTGGCTTGAGTACGCGGCGAAATTCAGCAAAGGCCGCATCAGGCGTATTGCACCATTGCAGGGTGAGGCTGGACCAGATCAGATCGATTGAGTTGTCGGCAAAAGGTAGGCGCTCGATGTCGCTACACACTTGTGCAGGCTGGCGCAGGCTTAATTGCCGGAATAGTTTTTTAACACCCGAGCCCATTTGTTTGTCGCGGGAGACGCACAGCATGCTGTGCGCCAGATCCAGCTCGATCAGCTGCGCCGCGCCAAAACGCTGCTGCAGTTTCGGTACGGCATAGCCTGTGCCGCTGCCTGCATCCAGCACACGCTGTGGTGTGAGGCGAATCAGCTCCAGCCGCTCGAACATCCGATCAACGATCTCCCGCTGCAAAACAGCCGCCGCATCATAGTGTGCGGCTGCCTTGTCAAAAGACGCGCGAATGGCTGATTTTTGCGTATGAAACTGCTCGCTCATGCGGCCTTGCCCAGCTTGTGTTTGGCGATTTCAATAATGCCCGGCAGGATAGACAGGAAAATAATGCCCAGAATAATCGCCGTCAGGTTTTTCTGAATAAAGTGAATGCCACCCAGCAAGTAGCCTGCATACAGTAGCGAGCCCACCCACACGGCAGCGCCGATCACGTTGTAGGCAAAAAATTTGCGATAAGTCATTTCGGCCATGCCTGCCACGAAAGGCGCAAAGGTGCGAACAATCGGTACAAAGCGCGCAATAATGATGGTTTTGCCGCCGTATTTTTCAAAAAAGCTATGCGTTTTATCCAGGTATTCACGACGGAAAATTTTCGAATTCGGATTGGCAAACAGCTTGTGGCCAAAGTAGCGGCCGATGGTGTAGTTCACCGCGTCCCCAAGTACGGCCGCGATAAACAGCAGTACCGCGAGCAGATGCACATTCATCGCGCCGCTGGCGGCAATCATTCCGGCGACAAACAGCAAGGAGTCTCCCGGCAGAAATGGGGTGACGACAAGGCCGGTTTCGCAAAAGATCACAGCAAACAGGATGGCGTAAATCCAGACGCCATAGCTTTGCACCAGCTGGGCCAGATATACATCCAGGTGCAGGAAAATATCGATCAGGTTAAATTCCATTTGGCTCTCTCAAAGAAAACGCCGACAAGGGCCGGCGTGTAGCAAGTATCGGTGCGAAAGTTGTATGGCAAGGCGGGACAACCATGCAGAAAACTTTTGCCGCTCTACTTAAGTGGTTCGGAAGTTAAACGACCGCTTCTTCTTTAATTCGTTCCGGTTTGATCATGCGATCTCGCGTTACGCCAAACATCAGCAGCAGCGGCGAGGCCACCAGTACCGACGAATAGATACCAAACACAATGCCAATGGTCAGTGCCATGGCAAAACCATGTAGCGCTGCGCCACCAAAGATCAGCATCGCTAACACCATCGCTTCGGTCGAGCCGTGGGTAATAATGGTCCGGCTCATCGTGGCCGTGATCGCATTGTCGATCACTTCCGGTACAGATTTGCCGCGCAGATTAGGCTTGCGGAAGTTTTCCCGGATCCGATCGAACACCACGACCGATTCATTCACCGAATAACCCAGCACCGCCAGAATACCCGCCAGCACGGTCAGGCTAAATTCCCACTGGAACAGGGCAAATACACCCAGAATGATCACCACGTCATGCATATTGGCAATGATCGCCGAGAGGGCGAAGCGCCATTCAAAGCGGATCATCAGATAAGCCACAATGCCGACACAGACCAGAATCAGCGCAGTCAGGCCATGGGTAAACAGCTCGTCACCGACTGATGGGCCAATAAACTCGACTTTGCGCAATTCCACATCGCTGCGTTCTTTTTTCAGGCTATCGAGCACTTCATTCGAGAGCTGGGCGCTGCTTTTTCCTTTGATGTTCGGGATGCGAACCATCACATCCTTGGTCGTGCCCAGTGACTGGACTTGCACTTCACCATATTTCAGGCTTTCCACCCCGTGGCGTACCTGATTGATTTCTACCGATTGCGCATAGCGCAATTCCATTACCGTGCCGCCAGTAAATTCAACGCCGAAATTAAGGCCTTTTACCACCAGGAAAAAGACGGCCAGCACAAAAGTACCCAGAGAAATCGCCGTGGTGAGCTTGCCATAGCTCATAAACGGGATGTCGCGTTTTACATGGAAAAATTCGATCATTTTAATCTCCCGCTCTTACACTGACAGCGTAGTCAAGTTGCGACGGCGGCCATAAATCAGATTAATCAGGGCGCGGGATACGAATACCGCGCTGAACATCGAGGTCATAATCCCCAGGCAATGCACCCAGGCAAAACCGCGAACCGCACCCGAGCCGAAAATCAGCAAGGCTAGACCCGCGATCAGCGTGGTGATATTCGAATCCAAGATGGTGTCGAATGCGTGCTGATAACCATTCTGGATTGCCATATGCGGGCTTTGTCCATCGCGTAACTCTTCACGTACCCGCTCATTAATCAGTACGTTCGAGTCAATCGCCATCCCCAGCGTCAAGGCAATCGCCGCAATACCCGGCAAAGTGAGCGTGACGCCCAGCAATGACAGCAGCGCGATCAGGAACAACAGATTTGCGCCCAGTGCCAGCGTGGAAACCACACCGAAGACGCGGTAGTAAATCATCATGAAAATTGCAATTGCGGCAAAACCATACAGCGTAGAGTTAAAGCCCTTGCTGATGTTTTCCTTACCCAGTGAAGGACCAATGGTGCGTTCTTCAACAATATCCATCGGCGCAGCTAGCGAGCCCGCGCGCAGCAGCAGGGCGGTGTCGTTGGCTTCGGTAACATTCATCGAGCCTGAAATCTGCACCCGGCCACCGCCAATTTCGCCGCGCACCACAGGCGCAGTGACAACTTCGCCTTTGCCTTTTTCAACCAGAATCATCGCAATACGTTTGTTCACGTTTTCGCGTGTCAGATCCTTGAAGATGGATGCTCCTGTTGCATCCAGACCCAGATGCACCGCAGGGGCGTTTTGTTCATCAAAACCAGCTTGCGCATCGTTGATGTTTTCACCGGTCAGCTCCACTTCCTTGCGCAGTAAGATAGGCACACTTTCACCCTCGCTGCCACGGCGCTCGGTCATCAGCTCGAAGCCGGCTGGCACATTGCCATTGATTGCTTCGGCCAGCTTGGCTTGATCATCTTCAACCAGCCGAACTTCCAGTGTGGCAGTGCGGCCCAGAATGTCTTTGGCCTTGGCGGTGTCTTGCACGCCTGGCAGCTGGACAACGATACGGCCTTCACCTTGTTGCTGAATTACCGGCTCGGCGACGCCTAATTCGTTCACCCGGTTATGCAAGGTAGTAATGTTCTGTTTGACTGCGTCATTTTTCAGTTGCAGCAAAGCCGCTTCTGGATAGGTAACGATCAGTTTGTAATTGCCATCACTACTCACCGTTTCAACTTTCAGATTGACCAGCGTGTCACGCAGCGCCTTGTTGGCTGCTGCCAGCGTTTCGGCGTCGCGCAGTTGAACTTCGACGCGGTCACGTTCCTTGCTGATTTTGCCGTAACGCACCTTCTTGGCTTTCAGGTCGCGGCGAATGTCGCCAGCGGTTTTTTCCAGCGCTTTGTCGACCGCCGCTTTCATGTCCACTTCAAGCAGAAAGTGCACACCGCCGCGCAAGTCCAGACCCAGAACCATGGGTTTGGCGTGCAGTTTGGCCAGCCAGGCGGGTGTGTCTGAAACCAGATTCAGTGCAATTACATAATCACTACCCAGAGCAGCTTGAATCGCATCCTTGGCCTTGATCTGGCTGTCGGTGTCTTTAAACCGCAGCTTGACCGAGCCCGCCTCGAAGTAAGCGTCGATCGGTGTCACGCCTGCAGCTGCCGCAATTTTGCTGGCTTGCTGCACCATGGCATCAGTCACTTTAACCGTGACCCGTCCGCTGGAAACCTGGACTGCCGGGCTTTCGCCAAAGAAATTGGGGAGGGTGTACAAAGTTGCCAGGACAAGCGTGACAATCAGGAGGACATACTTCCAGAGTGGATAGCGATTCATGCTGAACCCCTGAGCTGCGGCAAGGCTGCCGCCAGCTCGGTTAGTATTATTTTGTGGATTACTTGTTTGCTTTCAAAGTGCCTTTTTCCAGGCGCTGGCCAATCGCCGCGCGCTGGATAACAACTTCAACACCGTCGGCTACTTCCAGAGTCACGTACTGATCGTTCAGTTTGCTGATACGGCCCAGCATGCCGCTGCTGGTGGTTACTTCATCGCCCTTTTGCAGCGCGCCGAGCATGGCTTGGTGTTCTTTGGCTTTTTTCTGTTGCGGACGAATCATCAAGAACCAGAAAATCACGAAGATCACGATCATTGGCAAGAAAGACATGAACGCGTTTGGCTCTGCCGGAGCGGCCGATGCGAATGCAGGTGTGATAAACATAAAAATAGTTTCCGTTTGTAAGCCCAACAAAGGCGGATCATTCTAGCCTTTGAAGCTATTAAAATCTACCGAATTACGGTCTTTTGTCCGTCCGATGTGAGCTGGGATTGATTTGAGGCATAGCCTTGGCCGACTATGACGGTGGTGTGACGTGAAAGTTTCCTGCGGGGCAAGTCGGAGTCGCTGTTTGGGCTGTCGTTCGACAGCCCGTTTTTCAAGGCTGGCGGGCCCGCGGCATTTGCCGGACTGCTTGTTCAAGTGCTTGCAAGGCGGCCGGGTCATTGCCGTAGCGAGCATTGAGATAGAGGTGTGTGATCGCCTTAATGTGCTGGGTTAGATGCGGGTATTGCGCCTGAGCTCGTGCTGCAAAGGCTTGCGCGGTTTCGCTAGCGGCTTTGTCCAGCGGCGCGAGTTTGCGGAGAAAACGCCGAAAGAGACGGCTGGCGGCGTCAGGGCGTGGCGGCTGGTTTTTATACAGCAGCCATGCGGCAAAACCGCCCAGAATCGTCAATAGCCCACCCATCAGCCATAGCAAAAAGGCGCTGGATAGAAAATCATCAATCCCCAGTTTTTTCAGTAACTCATTCTGGCGTTTCTGATCGTACCCCACCACCCATTGATTCCAACCGTGAACGAGGACATCCGCCTTCAGGCGCAGAGTTCTAAGCCAGGCATTATCCTGGCGCATCATAAAGGGTAGCTCGCTACTATCAATGCTCAATCCTATACCTGCCGTAATACGAGAAGGAGCAATCACAAAAGTGGGATCCACGCGCTGCCACCCCTGATCGGCATACCAGACTTCAGTCCAGGCGTGTGCGTCAGCTTGCCGGACTATCCAGTAGTCGGCATTTTGTTGTGCGCCCTGATAGCCAGTGACCACCCGCGCGGGGACACCGGCGGCCCGCATCAGGAAAGTAAACGCGCTGGCGTAGTGTTCGCAAAAGCCTTGCCGGTGGGTAAATAAAAACTCGTCGACGCGGTGGCGGCTGCTGAGTATCGGTGGGCTAAGGGTGTAGCTGAAATCATTATTACGCAGCCAATTGAGCGCGGCGGCTACACGTTGCCGGGGCGGCAGATGAGCCCAGCCCAAGGCGAGTGCACGGCTTTTCGGGTTTAGATCGGCGGGCAGGAGTAAGCTGCGCTCGATTTGGTGCGGGCTGTCGTTCACCGTGCGCCAGCTGAGTTGTGCGCTCAGCGCGATGCGTTTTTTCTCGCTGACCACCTGATTGCTGACTATTTGCAGGCGATTGCTCAGATTGGCGTTGGCTGGGATTTGCGTTGGCATATCCAGTGCCAGCAACCAGCTTTGCTGATGCGGTTCCAGCGTGACGCTGTAGCTGTAAATCTCACCTTCACCAATGATTTGCGGCACGGCCTGAAAGCGCAAGGTATTCTGATCGCTATTTCGGCCGTAGGCCGGTTGCCAGCTGATGCCGTCAAAATCCTCGAAGACCGGCCCGCGCCAGTACATTTGTGCCTGAGAGGGGGCTTGATCCTTGAAGCTGACACGGAAAGCAACACTTTCATCCTGGATCATATTGCCGATGCTGCCCGGCGTCATCTGATCGCCAGAAAGACCCGTTTTGGCACTTAAATGATCAGGAATCGCCCACAATGGTGCAGGCAGGCGGGGGAAAAGGACAAATAGCAGGATAGCAATGGGTATACCTTCCAGAATCATTCTGGATGAGATTTTCAGATTAATACCCATGGGGAGTGTGCTATCCAGCTCAATGCGCTGGGCGACATACAGAGCAGCCAGCGTGCTTAGCAAAGCGTAGGCTGCCTGCCACGGTGCCTGACCATGCAATAAAGCCATGCCCGAAAGCAAAAAAATCAGCAACAGCAAAGCGCGAACATCGCGCAGCGTGCGGGTCTCCAGCAGTTTGACAATGCTGAGCGCCATCAGAATGGCTACGCCGCCTTCACGACCGACCAGCGTGTGGTAGGCTTGAAATACCAGTACAGCGACAACCGCACCCAGCATCAGGTGGCTGTAGCGCGGCAGGCGCGCACGCTGATCGGCGCTCAGCCGCGTGAGTAGCAGCAAAATAGCCGCCAGGCTGAGCGCCAGCCAGAGGGGTTGTTCCAGCAAATGTGGAAAACAGCTGAGCGCCAGCGCGCCGCCCAGCCATTGCAAATCGCTGGCGCTGACCAGCCGCAATCGTGACGGAGTCATGTCACGCCTCCCGGGTACTGCGCCAGCGCGCTCAGGCAGCGATGTAAATGATCGTGGCCCAGAGCGGGTGGGAATTGCTGCGCGGGTAAAGCCAGCCCGTAAGGGCGCTGGGTGCTTTCGGCCTGCAATATCCAGGCTGTAAGGCGCGATAGCCGCACTTCAACGGGCAGGCCTGCCAGTTCGTCAAAATTGAGCCAGAGCGTGGCACCAATCGGCGATTGATGTTGGCGGATCAGGATTTGTTCGGTGCGCGCGCTTTGTTTCCAGGCAATATCATGCAGCGCATCGCCACGCTGAAACTCGCGCAAGCCAGCAAAATCCTCGTTGCCGCTGGCCTGCATTTTTTTGCCGTCGCTTAATGTGCCGTGATCGGGTAGGGGGGGCGGGTCCGGTTCGGGCTGCGGATAAACCAGCGCCACGCCATCAAGTACCAGATACGTCCAGCAGCGAAAAAAACCCAGCGGCATGGTGCTGCTGATCGTCAGGCGGGGCAGAGCCAGCACGCCGCGCAGCCGGGTTTGTACCGGCAGGGCCAGCAGTTGATGATCCTGCCCGGGAATATGCGTGCTGGCCGATTCGGCTTGTTGCCTGGCTTGAATGGTGACGCCAAAACGCGGCTGGCGTTTTTCATTAAGCAAAGTAAGCGGAAAATAGGCATTTTCACCAGCAAATACCGGAATCGGCGTGCCGCAACTGAGCTGCAGCCCCAGCAAATTGGCGTAAGTGCGCAGCAAAATCGCATGCGCAATCCCCAGCAGCAAAAAGGCAAAGAAAAACCCCAGACTGAGCTGATAATTGAGCGCGCCCACCAGCATGGTGATGAAAATCATGCCAAAACCCAGCCCATATAAGGTAGGCAGGATATACAAACGCTGGTGGCGTATGCGCACTTTACCGCTCTCGACGGGGTGACGTCGGGCCAGAAAACGTTGCCAGTAGGGCCGCCAGAATGACAGGAGTGCAGCGGGGATCGGCATTTACGGTATCGCTACGCTGTACATCAGCTGTTCGGCAATATGCGGGTCAGAGCGCCCGCTTTGACGCAGAATCAACCGATGTCCGGCCAGTGCTGGGAAAACCCGCTGCACGTCCTCAGGAATCACCATGCTGCGCGCTTCCAGCCAGGCGCTGGCCTTGCAGGCTTGTACCAGACCCAGCGCGGCGCGTGGTGACAGGCCGCAACTAAAGCGCTGGTCTTCCCGGGTGGCCGAAATCAGCGCCTGAATATAATCGAGCAAGGGTTCGGCCAGCTTGATCTGCGCAATATCCTGTTGCGCTTCTTGCAATTGCTCGGCAGACAGCATGGGGCTCAGCCGGGCGAGTACATCCTGACGGCTGATGCCCTGCAATAAGGCGCGCTCGGCTTTGGCGTCCGGATAGCCCAGCTCCAATCGGAGTAAAAACCGGTCCAGCTGCGATTCGGGCAAATCAAAAGTACCAATCTGGGCCTGAGGGTTTTGGGTGGCGATCACAAAAAACGGCGTTGGCAGTGCGTTTGTCTCGCCGTCTATCGTCACTTGCTGCTCGGCCATGGCTTCCAGTAGCGCAGACTGGGTTTTGGGCGTGGCGCGGTTGATCTCGTCGGCCAGCAATACCTGGGTGAAAATCGGTCCGGGATGAAAGCGGAACGCCTCCGCACTGCGCTCGTAAACTGAAACACCGAGCAAATCGGCTGGCAGCAGATCGCTGGTAAATTGCACCCGGGCAAAGCGCAGCCCGAGCACAGTAGCCAGAGCATGCGCCATCGTGGTTTTGCCCACACCGGGTACGTCTTCCAGCAGCAGATGGCCGCGCGCCAGAATGCCGATCAGCGCCAGGCGCATGGTGGCGGCTTTGCCCAGAATGATCTGATTGAGCTGCTGCTCGGCCTGATGCAAGCGTTGCAACATTTCACGACTTTGGGGTGTCATTCTTTTCCTCACTGCGTCTGGGGCGTAAACTTTAGAAACATTAGACAGACAAAAGTTTTCGGGCAAGGTGCTGACTCTGGGCAATTCAAACACTGCGGCCAGGCCAAGCATCGATGGGTGAAAACTTTTGCTTTGGTATTTGAAAGCATACAGCTAAATAGGTAAAGCCATTGTACGGTTCTAGCGGCGCAACTGCATTGATCGGCCATTCTGCATGCAGTATGCATGAAATGGGAAAAGGGCATCCGGAATGTCCGGAGCGGATTGCGGCGATCAGCGACCGATTGATGGCCTCGGGCATCTGGGACTATTTATTACACATCAATGCCAACCCTGCCACCCGCGAGCAGCTCGCCCGCGTTCATCCCGAAGCCTATCTGGACAAGCTGGCGCTGATGTCTCCGGCCACCGGTCATGTGCATCTGGAGCCCGATACCGCGATGAATCCCTATTCACTCAACGCCGCCTACTATGCCGCTGGCGCCGGGGTGCAGGCCGTCGATATGGTCATGAGCGGCAAAGCGCAAAACGCATTTTGCCTGATTCGCCCGCCGGGGCATCATGCCGAACGCGAGCGCGGCATGGGTTTCTGTTTTTTCAATAATATTGCTGTGGCAGCACGGCATGCGATTGCGCAATACGGCCTGGAGCGTGTGGCGATTGTCGATTTTGACGTCCATCACGGCAATGGCACCGAAGACGCTTTTTACGACGAGCCCCGCGTGCTGATGGTCAGCATTTTCCAACATCCGTTTTTCCCTTACTGCGGCGATGTACCCAAAGGTGCCAATATGCTCAATGTGGCCATGCCGCGTGCCAGCCGTGGTGCCGAGTTTCGCGAGGTGGTACTGGAAAAATGGCTGCCTACGCTCAACGATTTTGCCCCGCAATTGCTGCTGATTTCGGCCGGTTTTGACGCGCATCTGGAGGACGATATGGGTTCGATGGGGCTGGTTGAGGCCGATTATGCCTGGGTGACCAAGCAGCTGATGAAAGTGGCTGAAACGCACGCCCAAAAGCGCATCGTGTCCTTGCTGGAAGGCGGTTACGATTTATCCGCGCTGGCGCGTAGCGTGACCGAACACATCAAAGTGCTGGCCGATGTTTAAGCGCACAATCAAAATCGCCCGCTCGCTCACAGTCTTGCTGGTGCTGGGCTCAATACTCTGGGGGTGTAGCAGCACCAAACCCTCATCCAGTAAGCCCCACAAGCCTATACCCTCCAAGCCCAGCCTAAGCAAAATTCAGGTCAATGGCGATGCACGCGAAGTCATTATGGTGGCGCTTGGTTTGCTCGATACCGGCTACCAGTTTGGTGGCAATAACCCGGAAGCCGGTCTCGATTGCAGTGGCCTGGTTAAATATGTCTATAAAAATGCGCTGCAGCTCGATCTGCCGCGTACCGCCGCCGAAATGGCGCAAGCCACCCGCACGATAGATCGTGCCGATTTGCGCCCGGGCGATCTGGTTTTCTTCAATACGCTGGGCCGGCCTTTCTCGCATGTGGGCATTTATCTGGGCGATGGCAATTTCATCCACGCGCCGTCGAGCAAGGGCAAGGTGCGGATCGAGTCGATGAGCAATAGCTATTTTGCCAGCCGCTTTGAGGGCGCGCGCAGCCTGCTGCTCAGGAACTAGGCTTTGTCTGCCTGAGCTTTACAGCGGTGCTGAACCAGCTCTGGCTGCCTTTCATCCCTTGCGGATAGACCCAATACGCTTTGCAATAGGCCTTTGCTACATTGAGTAAGTCTTGTCTTTCGACCTTAGGCTTATCTCAATGCTGATCCGTCCCACCCGTCTTTCCGATCTTGATGCAATTCTGGCGCTGGCCAGCAGCGCAGGTGTGGGCGTCACCACTTTGCAGGCCAATCCAGAGCGATTTACCAAACGCATTGAGGCCAGCATCGCCAGCCTCAATGGCGAACCCGAGCTGGGGCAGGCGAGCTATCTGTTTGCGCTCGAAGACGATGAAACCGGGGCTTTGGCTGGCATTTGCGGCATCGAAGGCGCAGTCGGTATGGACGACACCTGGTACAACTACCGCGTCGGTTTGTCGGTACATGCTTCGCGCGAGCTCGATATCTATAAGCAGCTGCCGACGCTGTTTTTAACGTCCGATCTCACCGGTGCCAGCGAGCTATGCACGCTGTTTTTAGCTCCCGATTATCGCAAAGACGGCAATGGTGCTTTGCTGTCCAAATCGCGCTTTTTATTTATGGCCGCCAGCCCTGAGCGTTTTAGCCCGCGAGTTATCGCCGAAATGCGCGGCGTGTCGGATGAAGCTGGCCGCTCGCCGTTCTGGGAAAGTCTGGGGCGGCATTTTTTCAAAATGGACTTCGCCCGCGCTGATTTTCTGTCCTATGTCGGCAGCAAATCGTTTATCGCCGAGTTGATGCCCAAATACCCGATTTATACCTGTCTGTTGTCTGACGAGGCGCAGGCGGCCATTGGCCACGTCCACCCGGCCACCATGCCAGCACGCGCGATGCTCGAAGCCGAAGGATTTCGCTATCAGGGCTATATCGATATTTTTGACGCTGGCCCCAGCCTGGAATGCCCGCGCGACACGATACGCGCCGTCAAAGACAGCCGCGTCTATCAGAGTCTGGCCGTGGCGCATCCACCCAAAAACGGTACAGCCTGGCTAGTGAGCAATGGTGAAGTGGCCGATTTTCGCGCAACGATAGCCTACACGCGGCCATTGGAAGACAGCCTGCCGCTAACTGCCGATGTCTTGCAACGACTTAATCTTGAAGACGGGGCGAGTGTGCGCGCCGTTGTACTCTCTGCTAAGGGGTAAGTAATGACTGCACTTGATGGCGATTTGATCCATGGCAATCTGATTCACGGCCAATGGCAAGCAGGCTCTGGCGAGGTGTTTTCGTCAAAAAACCCCGTTTCGCAGGCGATCATCTGGCAAGGCCGTGCAGCGAGCGCTGCTGAAATTGACGCCGCCATTGCCAGTGCCCGCTCGGTCTTTGTCGCCTGGCGCGATCTGGATCTGGCCGCGCGCATTGCGCTGATTCGCAATTTTGGCGAGCTGCTCAAGGCCAATCAGGCCGATCTGGCTGCGACCATCGGTATGGAAACGGGCAAGCCACGCTGGGAAGCGCTGACCGAAGTGACGACGATGATTAATAAAATCGACATCTCGATCAAAAGCCATGAAGAGCGCACCGGCTACAAAGAAGCGCCACAGGGCGATGCGATTGCCGTCTTGCGCCACCGTCCGCACGGCGTGGTGGCCGTGTTCGGCCCGTATAATTTTCCCGGCCATTTGCCCAATGGTCATATTGTTCCGGCGCTGCTCGCCGGTAATTGCGTGGTGTTCAAGCCGTCTGAACTTGCGCCACTCACGGCACAAAAAACCGCCGAATTATGGCTGGCTGCTGGCTTGCCCGCAGGCGTGCTCAATGTGGTGCAAGGCGCCCGCGAAACCGGCGTTGCGCTCGCGGCGCATCCGCAAATCGACGGGCTGTATTTCACCGGCAGTGCAGCCACCGGCTACGCACTGCATCAACAGTTTGCTGGCCAGCCGGAAAAAATCCTCGCGCTGGAAATGGGCGGCAATAATCCGCTGCTGGTCGAAGAAGTCGCCGACGCTAATTTGGACGCCGCACTCCATCATGTGATCCAGTCAGCGTTTATTTCAGCTGGCCAGCGCTGCACCTGCTCGCGACGTTTGCTGGTGCCGCAGGGCGAGTGGGGCGATGCTTTCCTTGCACGCTTGGTGAATGTGGCCAGCCAACTGCAAGTCGGCGCCTGGGACGCCGAACCGCAACCGTTTATGGGCAGCGTGGTGTCGCTGGCTGCCGCTAACCATATGCTCGCAGCACAAGCGCGTTTAATCGCCGCTGGTGCGGTCAGCTTGCTGGAAATGCATAATCTGCAAGCCGGAACGGCCTTGCTGTCGGCGGGGATGCTGGATGTCAGTGCCGTTGAAAACCTGCCTGACGATGAATACTTTGGCCCGTTGCTGCAAGTGCAGCGCTACGCCACATTTGAAGACGCAATGAAGCTAGCGAATGCCACGCGCTTTGGTCTAGCGGCCGGGATTTTAAGTGACTCGCGCGAGCAGTACGAGCGCTTCTGGCGCGAATCACGCGCCGGGATTGTGAACTGGAACAAACCGCTTACAGGCGCATCGAGTGCTGCGCCGTTTGGTGGCGTCGGCGCTTCGGGCAATCACCGCGCCAGCGCTTACTACGCCGCCGATTATTGCGCTTACCCAGTCGCGTCGATTGAAGCCGAACAACTGATCTGCCCAGCCCAATTGCCTCCGGGGATGACACTGTAATGATTGCAAACACCGCTTTTGAAGCCGCCACCAGTTGCGAAGCCAATTTCGACGGCCTGGTTGGCCCGACTCACCATTATGGCGGGCATTCTTTTGGCAATGTCGCGTCAACGGGCAACGCCAAACTGGTCGCCAACCCGCGCGAAGCTGCGCTGCAAGGCCTGGCCAAAATGAAGGCGCTGGCCGATATGGGCTATCAGCAAGGTGTGCTGCCGCCGCAGGAAAGACCAGCCACCTGGCTAATGCGTGAGCTGGGGTATACGGGTAGCGATCAGGATATGATTGCCGCTGTGGGCAATACTAATCCGGGGTATTTGTCGGCAATGTGCTCGGCCTCCAGCATGTGGGTGGCCAATGCCGCGACGGTGAGCCCGTCGGGCGATACGCTGGACGCCCGCGTGCATTTCACCGTGGCCAATTTGCAGAACAAATTTCACCGCGCGATTGAGCATCGCCAGACCGAACGCACACTGAAAGCGATCTTTGCCGATCCGCGCCATTTTAATGTGCACGCCGCCTTGCCGATGATGGCCGCTTTGGGCGACGAAGGCGCAGCCAATCACACACGTTTTTGCAGCGATTACGCCGGGCAGGGCGTTGAATTTTTTGTATATGGCAAGCAACACTGGGGCGGGCGTGTAGAGCCGCAGCGCTTTCCCGCGCGGCACACGCTGGAAGCGAGCCAGGCTGTGGCGCGCCTGCATGGTTTGCGCGACACGCACACCGTTTTTGCGCAGCAAAACCCAGCCGTGATCGACGCTGGCGTGTTTCACAATGACGTGATCGCTGTGGGTAATCAGAATGTGCTGTTCTGCCACGATGAGGCGTTTTTGAATGCGCCGCAAGTCTACGCCGAGCTGAACCGCAAATTTGGTGCAGGCTTTGAACTTATCGAAGTGCCCAGCAGCGCGGTCAGCGTCGCCGACGCGGTGAAATCGTATTTGTTCAACAGCCAGTTGCTCGCCAAAGCCAATGGCAAACAGCGATTATTGGTGCCGGAAGAATGCGCCAACACGCCGGCGGTGTGGGCCTACCTGCAGCATTTGGTGCATGACAACCGGGCGATTGATGAATTGCTGGTATTCAATCTCAAGCAAAGCATGCAAAACGGCGGTGGCCCGGCCTGCCTGCGTTTGCGCGTTGCCTTGAATCAGGCCGAGCTGGCCGCAGTCAATCCGGCAGTCTGGATGAACGACACGCTGTACGCCGCGCTGACGCAGTGGGTACAAAAACATTATCGCGACCGCTTGCATGAAAACGATTTGATCGACCCGGCTTTGCTCACCGAAGTGCGCACCGCACTCGACGAGCTGACGCAGATTTTGCAGCTGGGCGCGATTTACCCCTTCCAGCGGCAAGGGCGCGACGATTAAGCCAGGGCTTGAGTGAGATCGGGCGCAATGGTGAATGTCGCGACAAGCTGCGCGCCGAAAAAGCCAGATAGGGTGAAGGCTGCTAAACTGACGCCCGCACAGCCGTTTGCCTTCTCGCAAACCCGATTCAATGAGGTCAACCATGTCACACACCACCTTTTTACAAAAAACACTCGCAGGCGAAACCTCAATGGGCCTGCAGTATTGCTTGCCAAACGGGATGTGTGTGCAGGTGCTCGATGAGGGCGTAATCCGCTTTGAGCCGCACGACGCCAGCCATAGCGTGCTCGATCTGGTGGTCTCTTGCGGCATTCACGGCAATGAAACCGCGCCAGTCGAGCTGGTCGAGCAATTAATCGAGCGCATTTTGCGCCAAGAATTGCGCGTCCGCTCGCGCGTGCTGTTTATTTTTGGCAATGTGCCCGCCTTGCGCGCGGGTCAGCGCTTTATTAAAGAAGACATGAACCGGCTGTTTAACCGCGAGCCGGAAGTTGAAGATGGCACCGAAAAACGCCGTGCGATGATGCTGGAAATGCACGTTGGGCGCTTTTTTGGCAGCAATACCACGCCACGTTTTCACTACGATCTGCACACCGCCATTCATGGCTCGCTGATCGAGAAATTCGCCATTTACCCGCTGCCCAAGCCGGGCCGTCGCTTTAGCGCGCAGGAAATTGCCCGCTTGAGTCTGGCTGGGGTGGACACGGTCTTGCTGCAATCAACGACATCCAGCACGTTTTCCTATTCATCAAGCTTTCATTACGACGCGCATTCATTCACCATCGAGCTCGGTAGCGCGCGCCCGTTCGGGCAGAACACGGCGATTGACCTCTCCAGAATGGACGCTTACCTGAGCGGGCTGATCCAGGGCGAGCTGCCGCAGCCCGAGCTGATCCCGCCGCAAGTGCAGATTTTCCGCGTGTCACGCGAAATACCGAAAACCAGCCACGATTTCAAATTTGCCATCGACGGCAAAACCGACAACTTCACGCCGCTTCCCAAAGGCATGCTGCTGGCCGAAGACGCTGGCCTACCTTTTACAATCATTGAGGACGACGCCCGGATTATTTTCCCCAACCCCGACGTGCCGCCGGGGCAAAGGGCAGGGCTAGTGATTATCCCGGCGCGTGATTTTCTGGCCGAGCATTAATTGATATTGGGAAAATTGGGGCGCTGGTTTTACGCTGCCGAGTGCCGCGGCAAAGCGCTAGAAATGATGGCCGCCAGCGTGATAAAGCTGGCCGAAATCCACAAACACGCCGCCAGCCCCGCAGTCTGAAACACCCAGCCCGACAACACCGTACCGATCAGCCGCCCCATCGCGTTGGCCATATAGTAAAAACCCACGTCGAGCGAAGCGCCGTCTTCTTTGGCGTAGCTCACAATCAGATAGCTGTGCAGCGATGAATTGATTGCGAACAGCACGCCAAACAGCAATAAGCCCCCGACCAGTATTGCCTCCAAGGCCAGATCAGTACTGATCCCTAGGGCAATACCCATAGTCAAAACTCCTAAAGGCACAGCCCAGAGCATCGCCGCACGGCCATCGGGCACTTTGCCCGCCTTTTTGCCGGTGAGATATGGTGCCAGAGATTGCACGATGCCGTAGCCGATCACCCAGCAGGCAAAGAATGTCCCGACTGCCCAATCAGCCCAACCCAAAGTCGTCGCCATAAACACCGGCAGCGCCACCACAAACCACACATCGCGCGCGCCAAACAGGAACAGCCGCGCCGCCGACAGGATATTCACCGCACGGCTGCTGGAAAAAATCTCGCCAAACTTGGGCTTATTTTTCGCCTTGCCCAAATCCGCTTTCAAGCTCAACAGGCTGGCAATCCACACCAGCAGCAACACGCCCGCCATCGCCCACATCGCACCAGCAAAGCCCAAAGTCGCGAGCAAAACGCCGCCGAGAAAAAAGCCAACGCCTTTGAGCGCGTTTTTCGAGCCAGTCAGCACCGCCACCCACTGAAACAGCTTACCCTCGGCCTCCGCGCTACCCGCCGGAATCAGCGCCTTGATGCTGCTCTTCGCGCTCATTTTATTCAGATCTTTTGCGATCCCCGACAGCGCCTGCGCCGCCATTACCCACGGCACCGATAGCATCGCCGTCGGTACGGTCAGCGCCAATAGTGCAATCACCTGCAGCCCAAGGCCGATATTCATCGTCTTATTCAAACCAATCCGCGCGCCCAACCAGCCACCGACGAGGTTAGTGACCACGCCAAAAATCTCGTAAAACAAAAACAGCATCGCAATCTGCAAGGGCGAGTAGCCGAGCTGATGAAAATGCAGCACCACCAACATCCGCAGCGCACCATCGGTTAAGGTGAAGGCCCAGTAGTTGCCGGTGATGATGAGGTATTGGCGAATGGCGGGGGAGAGGGTGGAAAGCATAGGTGATCCGCTTATGGGGTATTGGCTTGTAGGGCTTGTTGCTCAAGGCTTGTGGGGCAATACATGGCTTAGTTTGGCTCCAGTGTTTACGTAGTGTGTGAAAACCCGCAGGGTTTGCGCACCAGAACGCGATGAATACGCATCGAGACAATGAATCTGTACCGAATCCGCGTGCGCAAATCAAGATTTGCACGCCCTACATGACTTATTGATGCACTATTTGTTGTTAATACATTCACAAATTTGAGCTACCAATAGTTTTAATTCGTGCTCTGGTAAAGCTGCAGCAGCCAAAAACGATGCTTCAGAAACGTTCATGACTCCTATGCGTTCACCTTCCCAGAATTCGATGTTATCTGACGAGCAAAACAGACAATGAATGTGAGGTGAGTATTTTCTATCTTCGATAGAGTCTACAAGCGACGCAATTACATCCCAAAAGTCTGAGGAATTGTCTGGCATCAAACGACTGATTTTTTGAGCAAACTCAGAAAATGCACTGGCGTGTGTGTATTGTTGTCCGTCAATACTACAAAAAATTATTTCTCCATATGCAAAGTCACCTAGGCTCGGATGTGCAAAAATTTGCTTACAGTTACCGCATTTGGCCAAATAAGTTGAGATCTCTTTATTCATGGTGCATCCCCTCGGGAAATGACTGCTTTTCAGAGCTCGTAGCTCCGATTAGCGTAGCGCAATCGGAGACCTCGCGCTAAACCGCCCACGATTCGTCCACTGAATACGCGGTAAATTTTCTATCCAACAAACCACACCCACGAGCGGCGGTTCGCCATGGTTCGATGTGTGGTGCAACAAGGTGTTGTTGCAAGGCTTCGACGTTGGGCCACAGCTCGGAAAAACGAATTAAGCCTGGATCAAACAGGTCTTCAGCCACGTCATAAGCAATACAGCCGTCGTGCTGGTATGTCGCCTCAACCAAGGTTTTCAAATGTGGCCTAACTGCAGCCAGTTTTTCTGGCGGAAAACGTAAAAACCCAAATACAGCGACTGTCGCGTTCATTTGTATTTTCCTAATTGATTTCTTGAATGACTTGGCCTGACCGAGCTGCTAAAAAATACGGCAAGCCAAAGATGAGTAGTAAAAATATTGCCAGAATCAGGCTAGCTTGCACTGCGCCGAGCAATAAATAGTGAATGCTTAAAGCCTGCACCAACAGCACACCCAGCATTTTGCGGCGAATTTGCAAATACGCGCCAATTGCCGTGATCAGCATTAGCCCACACGTCAGCCAAATCTGCCCCATCGCCAAACTACCTCCTGCCATTTTGGCGTGGATCGGCCCGGCGATAGGGTAGAACATCGCACCTAAAGCCGATACGCCTAACAGTAGCCAAGCCAGCGCAGCAGAAACCAGCCAGCTCACTTTTAAAATACTCTGCACGTCTGTCGCCTAAACAATAGGTATTGCTCCGTATGCATTATTAAGAAATGCCTACAGAGCAATACCCCCTCATAGAATTTACTGATCCACCAACCCCACCAGCCGTACCAGCTCCGCCGTGCGGTTCACATAACCCCATTCATTGTCGTACCACGCGTACAGTTTCAACTGCGTGCCGTTGATCACCATCGTCGATAGCGCGTCGATGATGCTTGATCTGGCGTCGCCGCGGTAGTCGATCGACACCAGCGGGCGTTCTTCATAGCCCAGAATGTCTTTCAAATACGTTTCCGACGCGGCTTTGAGCAGGCCGTTGACTTCGTCGACCGTAGTGGCGCGTTCCAGCTCGAATACACAGTCGGTCAGCGAGGCGTTGGTCAGCGGTACGCGCACGGCGTGGCCGTTCAGGCGGCCTTTCAACTCTGGGAAAATCTCGGTGATCGCGGTGGCCGATCCGGTTGAAGTCGGGATCAAACTGGTGCCGCACGAACGCGCGCGGCGCAGGTCTTTGTGTGGCGCGTCGATGATGGTTTGCGTATTGGTCAGGTCGTGAATCGTCGTCATGCTGCCGTGGCGAATGCCGAGCTGTTCGTGGATCACTTTCACCGCCGGTGCGAGGCAGTTGGTCGTGCAGCTCGCCGCCGTGACGATGCGATGGATTGTTGGATCAAATAAATGATCGTTCACGCCGACGACGACATTGAGCACGCCCGGCTCTTTGACTGGCGCGGTCACCACAACGCGTTTGACGCCTTGATCCAGATACGCTTGCAGCAGCGCGGTGGTGCGCATTTTGCCTGAGGCTTCGATCACGACATCGCAGCCCGACCAATCGGTTTCGCCGATGGCTTTATTGCGGGTGGTTTTAATGCGAGTGCCACCAATCAGAATGTCGTCGCCCTCCGTCGTGGCTTCATGCGCCCAGCGGCCATGCACCGAATCGAAATTGAGCAAGTGCGCCAAAGTCGCCGCGTCGCCAGCGGGGTCGTTGATCTGCACAAATTCAATCTCTGGCCAGCCCCACGCTGCGCGCAGTGTTAAACGTCCCATGCGGCCAAAGCCGTTGATGCCTACTTTAATGCTCATGTGCTGTCCTTTTATGCCTGAGTCTGGGTGATGTGCTGTTTAAGGGCGAGGTGATCAAGCTTTTCAGAGGGTAGCGCCAGCAGCAGATCCAGCCGGTGGCGCAAAATCGCTAGGGTGTGATTAAAGCGCTGTTGCTGTGTTGCCGCATCGCTGCCGCTGTCGGGGTGCTCGATATTCCAGTGTGCCAGCGTCGGCATTCCCGGCCATGCGGGGCAGGTTTCGCCTGCGGCGCGATCACACAAGGTAAAGACCAGATCCATTTCCGGCGCGCCGGGCTGGGCAAATTCATCCCAGCTTTTGCTGCGCAGGCCTTGATGGGGAATGTGTGCGTGTTCCAGTGCCTGAATCGCCATCGGGTTGACCTGAGCCACAGGCTGGCTGCCAGCGCTATAGGCTTTAAAGCGGCCTTGCCCCAGGTGATTGAGCAAAGCCTCGGCCATCTGGCTGCGCGCAGCATTTTCGGTACAAATAAATAGAACGTGGTAAAGGTTTTTCATGGCGCGCTCCTGCGTGATGGGTCTGATTGAACAGCGTGGGAAAGATGGTAACTATATCAATTCAATATTTCAATAATTGTTGTATAGTTGGGATATGGAAAAAAATACAGCTACGACCATCTTTGAAACCCTATCGTCCGCCGTGCGGCTTGATGTCTATCGCCTGCTCGTGCGTCAGGGCAAAGCCGGGCTGGTCGCCGGTGAAATCGCCGCCGCGCTGGAGCTGCCAGCGACCAATCTATCGTTTCACCTCAAATCCATGGTGCATGCCAATGTGGTCACGGTCGAACAGGAGGGGCGCTATATGCGCTATCGCGCCAATCTGGCGCTGATGCTGGAGCTCATCGCCTACCTGACCGAAGAATGCTGCGAGGGCAATCCCGAGCAATGTTTGCCGATGATGGCATCGCCGTGCGCGCCTGAATCATTATGCTGCCCCAAGCCGGAACAAACCTGATGAACCGCCCAGCCTGCGCCGACGTATCGACGTCGCATAAAATGAGTTTTCTGGATCGCAATCTGACATGGTGGATTTTCCTCGCCATGGCGCTGGGCGTCGGGATCGGCGTGCTGTTTCCGCAAGTGGCGCAGTTCAATGAGGCAATGTCGGTCGGCACGACCAATATTCCGCTGGCCATTGGCCTGATTCTGATGATGTACCCGCCGCTGGCGAAGGTGAATTACAGCCTGCTCGGCGAAGTCACTCGCGATAAACGCGCGATTACGCTCTCGCTCATCATGAACTGGATTGTCGGCCCGATGCTGATGTTTGTGCTGGCGATGATCTTTTTGCGCGATCAGCCAGGCTATATGGTCGGGCTGATTCTGATCGGGCTGGCGCGCTGCATCGCCATGGTGCTGGTCTGGAATGATCTGGGCGGCGGCAGCAAGGAATACGGCGCGGCGCTGGTGGCGATCAATAGCGTGTTTCAGATTATCACTTACAGCGTAATGGCCTGGCTGTTTATCAGCGTGCTGCCGCCGCTGTTTGGCCTGCAGGGCTTTGCGCTCCACATCACGATTTGGGATATTGCCCAAAGTGTGTTGATTTATCTGGGCATACCGTTTCTGGCGGGATTTTTAAGCCGCAAGTGGCTGGTCGCTGCCAAGGGCGAGGCTTGGTACAACACGGTGTTTATCCCGCGTATTTCGCCGATCACACTGATTGCCTTGCTCGCGACCATTGTGCTGATGTTCAGCCTCAAAGGCGAAATGATTGTCGAGCTACCGATGGACGTGCTGCGCATTGCGATTCCGCTAGTGATCTACTTTCTACTGATGTTCTTTGCGAGCTTCTGGATCGGCAAAAAAATGGGCTTGCCGTATGCGCAAAACGCGTCGATTGCATTTACTTCCAGCGGCAATAATTTCGAGCTGGCGATTGCGGTGTCGATTGCTGTTTTTGGTTTGAATTCAGATCAGGCTTTTGCCGGTGTGATTGGCCCACTGGTTGAAGTGCCGGTCTTGATCGCGCTGGTCAATGTGGCGCTCAGAATGAAACGGAAATACGCCGTATGACCACTGCTGAAAAACTGATCGAGCCTTGTCGCGCAGAGTGGCTGAACAAGCAATGCGCTTGCCAATTTTTAGATCCAGCTTTGCTCAAGGCCGAGCTGGAAGCGAGCCCGGATCTGATCGGGCTGGCTGACGAGATCGCGCACAGCCGACCGCATTTGTTTTCGGCGACCATGGTGTTTATCACGCCAGCGCAGCGCGATCAGATGCAGGCCATTATTCGCGCGGTCAGCGATCTGGCGGCCATGCCTGTTTGGCAAAATCAGGTTTTGGCGAATGCCCCAGCGGCGGCACAAATCGACTTTGGTCAAGATGGTGTGTTTTTTGGTTATGACTTTCATCTGGGTGAAAACGGGCCGCAACTGATTGAAATTAACACCAATGCGGGCGGCGCAATGCTGAATTTAGCACTGGCTCGCGCGCAAACGGCGTGCTGCAAAGCCTGCCCACCGCTGACTGCAGCGCCCAAAACGCTGGATGAACTGGAAAATACATGGCTGGCGATGTTCGAGCAGGAATGGTGTGCGCAACGCGGTACAGCGCGCCCGCGCAGCATTGCGATTATTGATGAAGCGCCGAAACAGCAATACCTTTATCCCGAATTTCTGCTGTTTCAGCGCCTGTTTGAAGCGGCGGGCATCCACTGCCAGGTTGCCGATCCAAGCGAGTTGCGCTGGCACGATGGGCAATTGTGGCTGGGCGATGAAGCGATTGACATGGTCTACAACCGCCTGACCGATTTCTATTTCGAGCAAGCCAATACCCAAGCCTTGTGGCTGGCTTTTGCCGCTGGTGATGTCGTTGTCACGCCCACGCCGCGCGCGCATGCGCTGTACGCTGATAAGCGCCACCTTGCTGCGCTGAGCTCGCCGGAGCACTTGGCGAGCTATCAGTTAGCAGATTCGATCATCGCCACCCTGCAGGCTGGCATTCCACGCACCTTTCAAGTTACCGCAGCCAATGCGGATGAACTTTGGTCGCAGCGGCGACAGCTTTTTTTCAAACCCGCCAGCGGCTACGGCAGCAAAGCCACGTATCGCGGCGACAAACTGACCAAGCGGGTGTGGGGCGAAATTCTGGCGGCTAACTACGTCGCGCAAACCATCGCGCCGCCGAGCGAGCGCTATGTTGCCATTGAAGACAACCGGACCGCCGATTTGAAATTCGATATTCGCGCCTATGTCTATCGCGGCGAAATCCAGCTCTTTGCTGCGCGCCTGTACAGCGGACAAACGACCAATTTCAGAACGCAAGGCGGCGGTTTTGCGCCTGTTTACATCACCGAAGGAGCATCATTTTGACCCATCCATACGACATCATGCCTTTGCCTGAAGGCGGCGGCCTGATTTTTACCCCTTGCCCCGGCACCAAAGACGTAGATTTGCGCAGCGCCTTGCAGGATTTGCACGCAGCAGGCGCTTCGGCGGTGATTACGTTGATGCCAAGCCATGAGCTGCAGGAAAACAGTGCCACCGATTTGCCCGCAGTCTGCGCCGAGCTCGGTATGGCATGGTTTCATTTTCCGGTTGAGGACGACGCGGCACCAAGCGACGAATTTGCCAGCCAGTGGGCATTGCACAGTGCCGACATCCTGCAAATGCTCGCTGAGGGCAAAACCATTGCCGTGCATTGCAAAGGCGGCTCGGGTCGTACTGGGCTGATGATTGCCAATATCCTGTTGGCGCGGCAGGTGCCGCTGGACGAGGCCACGGTGCGGGTGCAAGCCATTCGCCCCAAATCATTACGCATTCCCGCGCATCTTGCGCATTTGCAAGCCTTTGCCGAAGATGGCTGGGCTGTTTAAAGTCTTTATGCTTCATTGTCCGGGCAGCGCGTGAGCCTGCGGCGCATTTATCGTGACTGTGCGGTAAATGTCTCGTCTAAAGCTTTCTGATTCAATACAATTAAAATCAAATTTTTGAAAGTTAATTGGGCAAGGGCATTTGACTTGTCTGAATGGGAGCAAGATCAATGTCCGGATCACTCAATGCCTTCTGGGCGGCCTGCCTGCTGCTGACTGCCGCTCATACCACCACCCAGGCCGCTACGGTCACTACCTTTAGCCCGCAGGGTGAAATCAAGCAGCTGACGCAAGTGCGGGTCAGCTTTGATGCGCCGGTGGTCGCGCTGGGCAATAGCGCCGCGCCTGCGCCACTGAGCTTTAATTGCGCGCTGCAAGGCAAGAGCCACTGGGTGAACGACAGAACCTGGGTGCTTGATGTGCAGCAAAGCCCGCCCGCCAATACCGATTGCCGCTTTACGCCCAAGGCAGGCTGGAAAGACCTGCAAGGCAATAGCTTGCCTGCCAACTTGAGCTACCGTTTCTATACCGGCCTGCCGATCGTCACGCAGCACTGGCCTGCCGAGGGGCAGATCGAGGAAGACCAGAGCTTTGTGCTGCAAAGCAATGGCCCAGCGCCAGCTTTGGCGTCGCTGTATTGCCAATCGAGTAGTTCCCCTGAACGTATACCCGTAGAGGCCTTATCCAGCAAGGAGCGCAGCGATATACTCCGCCATCTGGGGCTGGAGAAACGCGAGGCCAGCATCGCCACCGTGCGTTGCGCCCAGCGCCTGGCGCCCGATAGCAAGCTGACGCTGGTGCATGTGCGCGGCAAAAGCACGCCGGATCGCTTCGACTTTAGCGTGCGCCCGCCGTTTCGCGCCACGCTAAGCTGCCAGCGCGAAAACGCCAAGGGTGCGTGCATTCCGTTCAAGCCGATCACGCTGAGCTTTAGCTCGCCCGTTCCGGCCAAACTGGCGCAGGCGATTCGCTTGCAGGGTGAGGGCGGTGAGCGCTCGCCCAAGGCGGATCAATACAATAAAGGCGAGCCGGTTGAAGAAATCAGCTTTGCGCCGCCTTTTGCGCCGCTGGCCGAATTCAAGCTGGTTTTGCCGTCTGATTTTGCCGATGAAGTGGGCCGCGAGCTGGTGAACGCGGATCGTTTTCCGCTGACGGTGAAAACATCGGATTACCCGCCGCTGGCCAAATTTGCCGCCGCGCCGTTTGGTATTATCGAGTCGGGCAGCGATGCGGCTTTGCCGATTACGCTGCGCGGTGTCGAGCGCGATTTGAAAATCCAGTCGGTGCAACTGAGCGGCCAATCGCTGCGCGTGGGCGATGACGCCAGCATGATGCGCTGGCTGGCCAAAGTGATCAAATACGATGAATCTGACATCACCATCGGCAAAAAAGACGTTCAATCCCGTCGCCTGTCCATTCTGAAAAAAGAGGCCGCCGCACAGCCAATCAAATTGCCGGGGCAGGCCAATGGCCAGTGGCCGTTTGAAGTGGTCGGTGTGCCGCTGCCCAAGCCGGGCTTTTACGTGCTGGAAGTATCGTCGCAATTGCTGGGCAAGGCGCTGCTGGGCGAGAACAAGCCGATGTATGTGCGCTCCGCCGCGCTGGTCACCAATATGGCCGTGCATTTAAAGCAGTCGAGTGAAAATACGGCAGTCTGGGTCACCACGCTGGACAAGGCGCGGCCCGTGCCCAATGCGGCGATTCATGTTTACGATTGCAGCGGCCGGCCGCTGTGGTCGGGGCAGGCCAATGCGCAGGGCATGGTGCTGATCAATCAGGCGTTCAACGCCGGTGAATGCCATGGCAGCGATCAGCTCGACGGCCTGTTTGTCACCGCCCGCGCCAAAGACGCCAACGGCAATGACGATGTGTCCTTCGTTCGCTCGGGCTGGAATCGCGGTATTGAATCTTGGCGCTTTCCATACCCGACTTATTACGATGAAACTTCAAATATTACGGCGCACAGCGTGATGGATCGCACTTTGCTGCGCGCCGGTGAAACTGTGTCGATGAAGCATTTCCTGCGGCGCAAAGGCAGCAAAGGTTTGGCTTTGCTCAAAGGCGGGCAATTGCCGCAGCAAGTGCGGATTGTGCACGATGGCAGCGGCGACGAAATCAATATCCCGCTAAGCTGGCGCAAAGATCGCTACGCCGAATCAAGCTTTGCCATCCCCAAGCAGGCCAAGCTGGGTAGCTACTCGCTGTATCTGGAGCGCAAGGGCAGCCGCAGCAAGGCCGATAGCGGCAACAAAGCCAGCCCGGAGCTCGATGGCTATTCACTGCAAAGCGGCAGTTTCCGCGTTGAAGCATTCCGCCTGCCGGTGATGACTGGGGGTATTGCTTCGCAAAAAGGAGCAGGTATAGCTGCCAAAGAAATACCCCTGAATGTATCGCTGGCTTGGGGCAATGGCGGCCCAGCCAAAGCCTGGCCTGTCCAAGTGAGCGCGATGCTGGCCGAGAGCTACGAGCGGCCAAAAAATTACGAGCAACATTCCTTTACGCCACCGAGCGTGCCGGAAGATAAAAAAACACCTTCAAATCAGTCTCTTGATGGCAAAGTGGTGCTCGATAAAGCGGCGCTCGTCCTCGACGCCAACGGCAATGGCAAAACCAAAGTGGCCAATCTGCCCGCAATAGATCGGCGCTACGATTTGGTCAGCGAAATGGCGTTTAGCGACCCGAACGGCGAAGTGCAAACGATTACGCGCCGGATTGCGCTGTGGCCTGCCGCACTGCAAGTCGGCCTGAATGTCGAGAGCTGGATCAGCACTGGCAAAGCCTTGCAGCTTAAAGCCGTGGTGCTCGATACCAATGGCAAACCCGTCAAGGGCAAGGACGTGACAGTCAGCCTGCGCGAGCGCAAATATCTGAGCGCCCGCAAACGCTTGGTCGGTGGTTTTTACGCGTGGGATAACAGCGAAGAGATCGCCGACAAAGGCGAAGTGTGCAGCGAAACCAGCGACGCGCAAGGCATGGTGTTCTGCGAAATCAGCTTTAAAGACGCGGGCAATATGGAGCTGATTGCGCAAGTGAAAGACGAGCAGGGCAATATCGTGCGCAGCGCGCAGGATGTGTGGGTGAGCCAGCACGACGAGCTGTGGTTTGATGCGGATAATAACGACCGCATTGATGTGATCCCCGAAAAGCCGAGCTATGCGCCCGGCGAAATGGCCAAATTCCAGGTGCGGATGCCTTTCCGTAAAGCCACCGCGTGGATCGGCATTGAGCGCGAAGGCATTCTGGAAACGCGTGTCGTCGAGCTGGATGGTAAAAACGCCAGCTTTGAGCTAAAAATCGCCGACAATTGGACGCCAAATGTCTACGTGTCGGTGCTCGCCGTGCGTGGCCGCGTGCACGATGTGCCTTGGTATTCCTTCTTTACTTGGGGCTGGAAAACGCCGGGCGAATGGTGGAGCGCCTACTGGAACGAGGGCAAAGATTACGTCGCGCCAACCGCGATGGTTGATTTATCGCGCCCAGCCTTTAAATACGGCGTGGCCGAAATTCAGGTTGGCGATGCGGCCAAACGGCTGCAGATCGAAGTAACGCCTGCGCGGGCGACGTATGGGATTCGTGAAACTGCTGATGTCACGATCAAGGTGAAATTGCCCAACGGCAAACCCGCACCTGCAGGTACCGAGGTGGTGTTTACCGCTGTAGACGAGGCGCTACTTGAGCTACAGCCCAATACCTCGTGGCAAATTTTGCAAGCCATGTATCAGCGCCATAGTTTTGGCGTAGAAATGGCGACTGCGCAGCTCGAAGTCGTTGGTAAGCGCCATTACGGTCGCAAAGCCTTGCCACCGGGCGGCGGCGGCGGTAAAGCACCGACACGCGAGTTGCTCGATACCTTGCTCACATGGCAACCCGCCGTGGTGCTCGACGCCAACGGCACGGCCAAAGTTAAAGTGCCAATTAACGATGCGCTGACCAAGTTCCGCCTCGTTGCGGTGGCCGACGTGGGTAACGATCAATTCGGCACCGGCGAGGGCAGCTTTATCGTGCGACAAGATCTGCAGCTGACTTCCGGTATTCCGCCAGTGGTGCGCGAGGGCGATCAGCTCGCGGCGGGCATTACGCTGCGCAATGGTAGCGAGCGCAAAATGGTGGTGAAAGTCAGCGCCAGCGCCTCGGGCATTGCGGGTCTGAACCCACAGCAAATCGAGCTACCCGCCGGTGAAGCGCGCTTTATCAACTGGCCGGTCACGATTCCGAACAACCTCAAGCAACTCGATTGGGTGTTTGCGGTGCAAGAGGTGAATGGAAAAGCGGCCGACAAACTTGCGGCTACGCAGCAAGTTGAACCCGCCGTGCCCGTCACCGTCGAGCAGGCCACACTACAACGCGTGAGCGGTGGCGAGCTGCAAATTCCAGTAGCGCTGCCACCGAATGCTTTGGCTGGCCGTGGCGGGATTCGCGTCGCACTGCAGAATAAGCTAGGCAACGAGCTGCCGGGCGTGCGCCGCTGGTTTAGCGAATACCCCTACTCGTGCCTGGAGCAGCGCACTTCGGTGACGCTGGGCTTGGGTGATAAAGCGCGCTGGCAAAAGCTGATGGCCGAGCTGCCGCTGTATCTGGATAACGATGGCTTAGCATGGTATTGGCCGCTGAGCGAATCTGGGTCTGGCCAAGGTAGTGATACCCTGACTACCTATCTATTGGCCGTCGCGCATGAAAGCGGCGAAGCCATCCCCGATGCGCCACGCCAGCGCATGCTGAACGCCTTGGTGGCCTTTGTTGAAGGTCGCCTGAAACGTGATTTGGCCTACAACCGCCAAGACGCCGATGTACGCCGTTTGGCCGCGATGGAAGTGCTGGCGCGCTACGGCATGTTCAAGCCGACCATGCTCGATGTGGTCGAGCTGAACCCGCAGAAAATGGGCACGGCGATGCTGGTCGATTGGCTATCGTTGCTCAATCGCGCCAAAGGTATTGCGAATCAAGCCGCGAAAGTTACCGAGGCCAGCAATCTGCTGCGCGCGCGCCTGACTTACCAAGGTACGCGCATGGTGTTTAGCACCGAGCGCGACGATGTGGCGTGGTGGTTGATGGGCAGCCCCGATGTCAACGCCGCCAAGCTGATTTTGGCGACGCGCAATCTACCGGATTGGCAGGCCGACATGCCGCGCGTGCTGACTGGTTTGCTGGCACGCCAGAGCAAAGGGCATTGGCAGACGACCACCGCCAACTTATGGGGAACATTGGCGGTCGGTGCGTTCTCGCGGCAGTTTGAAAGCACACCCGTGGTGGGCGCAACGAGCGCTACGCTGGGTGCTGCAGCGTTGAATTTGAGCTGGCCGAAAGAAGGCGTGCAGCAGTTGGGTACGCTAGCTTGGCCAAGCACAGGTAAGGGTGCGCTGAGTATCAAGCACACCGGCAGTGGCGAGCCGTGGGCGACGGTGCAAGCCGAAGCCGCGATTGTGCTCAAAGCACCGCGCTACGCCGGTTACAGCATTAAGAAAACCATCACTCCGGTCAGCCAAAAAGTGGCGGGTCAGTATCAGCCGGGCGATGTGGTGAAAGTGGTGCTTGATATCACCGCGCAAGCTGATATGACTTGGGTGGTAGTGAACGACCCGATTCCAGCCGGTGCAACTATACAAGGCAGCGGCCTTGGGCGTGATTCGGCGATTGACAGCAAGGACACGAACGGTGGCGACTATGCGGACTACGTCGAGCGCACCTTCAGCAGCTACCGCGCTTTCTACGGTTATGTGCCGCGTGGCAATTTGAAAGTGGAATACACAATGCGGCTCAATAACGTCGGCACCTTCCAAATGCCACCAACGCGAGTTGAAGCCATGTACGCGCCGGATGTGTTTGGCATGTTGCCGAATGCGGCGGTGAAGGTGGTGGCTGCGAAGTAATCTAAGGCACCCACTCGCGTCGTGTTGGTGGGTCTACCTCTGTGATACAGCAGCATTAAGAGGCAGTGCCATTTACTTAAGGATTTTGACTTTAGCTTCCCCCTTTGTAAAAGGGAGATTGAGATACCGTCTTGCCCGTCAAGTATTTTGGTATTCAGCCTGATACCTTTTTTGCGTTTTCAATACACCAAAGCACAGATGCACAAGTTTACGCATACAAGCTCCGAGAGCCGACATTTTGCTCTTGCCTTTGGCAAGCAAACGCTCAAATAGAGCTTTGATATGAGGATTGTGCTTGGTAGCTACAATGGCCGCCATGTACAGCACCGCGCGCACTTTGGCGGGACCTGCTTTCGAGAGCTTGGCGCGCCCCAAGATCGACGAGCCCGATTGTCGCTCCACGGGCACCAAACCCAAATACGCCGAGAGTTGCTCGTACCGTGTTGAATTGATGCGTGTGCATCACCGCCAGTATTTGTGTGCCGCTTTGCGGGCCAATGGCGGGGATGGTTTGCAGTCAATCGAGATCGTTTTTCAATCCCGGATGGCGGTCGATGTGATCGTCAATCTGGCTTTGCAGCTTTTTAAGTTGAGCGTTTAAAAAGGTAATACTGTCGTTAATCGACTGATGAATCAGCTCGGGTGTGACGGTCGATTCGGCTTTTTCTTGGCGATTTTGTTCGCGCAATAAGTCTTGCAGAATCGCTTCGCGCCGGGCAAGAAACCCTTTGAGAATGCGGGCTTCAGGCGGTGGTGGCGTCCATGCTGCCGGTTTGATCATCGCGCAATAACGGGCGAGAACTTGGCTATCAACGCCAGCGGTTTTGGTACGAACTGCGAGGCCTTGGCCGAAATGCTTTATTTGTGCCGGATTGGCAATCGAGACGCAAACACCAGCATCATGTAGCTGCGTGGCGGCCAGTTCGTGATACACGCCAGTGGCCTCCAGTGTAACGTGCAGTTGGTCGTGCGGAATGTGATTTTTAGTGAGCCAAATGAGTAGATCGGCGAGGCCTTTAGTCGTATTGGTCACGACCTTGGCTTTGCCTTTGAGCGGTTCAAGCTGGGTCAGCAAGTAACAATCGAGTTTGGCTTTAGCGACATCAATCCCGAGATAAAACATGAAAATTCGTCCTGTAAGAATGCCTAAATTCGCCCACTTGCCTTGTGCATACAGGGTCAAAGCCCTTGGCTACCGTTCAGTGTCAGATTTGGCGAAAGAAGTGAGACGAAGGGCATTATCTCAATCACAAGGTTGATGCCTTTAGGGGGATTCCAAGCTCACTTCGTCTCATGTGGTTGGTAGCTAGCCACCACAGGAATTAAGATACAAGGGGGATTTGACGATATTTCAAGCGTCAAAGAAGCTCAAGCAGTGTCAAATCCCCCCTAGCCCCCCTTCGTCGAAGGGGGGATAAAGCAAATCGGCTCTCAGGATTTTGCATGAAGTGTTTTGTTTGCGCGCTCGGCGCAGTTTTGCTCTCGTCGGCCAGTTGGGCTAACCCCAGTTTTAAAGAAGTCAAAGCCGCATGGCGCTCGTCTGATGTGCTCTTGCTCGATCGCCAAGGCGCGCCATTGCAGCGGATTCGTGTCGATATGAAAACGCGCAAGCTCGATTGGGTGGCGTTGCCAGATATCTCGCCAGCAATGCGCCATGCGCTGCTGATTTCGGAAGACAAACGCTTTTACCAGCATAGCGGCGTCGATTGGTCGGGCGTCGCCGCAGCCGCGTGGGGCAATGTGTGGAATAGCAAAACGCGCGGCGCTTCAACGATTACGATGCAGCTCGCGGGCCTGCTCGATGAAGACTTAAAGGCGCGTAATCAGGGGCGTAGCGTGTGGCAAAAAGTCGGCCAATCGTGGTCGGCGACGTGGCTGGAGCGCGAGTGGAGCAAGGCCGAAATCCTTGAGGCCTATTTAAATAAAGTCAGCTTTCGCGGCGAGATCGTTGGCCTCTCTGCGTTATCGCACACGCTATTTGGCAAAACGCCAGCGGGGCTCAATCTCACCGAGGCGGCGATTGCCACCGCGCTAATACGCGGGCCTAACGCCAGCGTGGATCGCGTCGCCAGCCGCGCGTGCAAAATTGTGCAAGATTTGGGTCGGCAGGTGGCGTGTTCGAGTATCAAGGTCGATACCGAAATCGCCATCTCGCGTAGCAAAGCGCCCAACCCTTTGGCCGAAAATAATGCGCCGCATTTTGCGCGTAAGCTGATCGCGCAGCAGAAAATCAGCCCGGGCAGCACAGTAAAAACCACGCTGTCGCTGCCGCTGCAGCAATACGCCAGCACGGTGCTCAAGCGCCATCTGGCCGCGCTGGCCAAACGCAATGTGCAAGACGGCGCACTGATCGTGCTCGATAACCGCAGCGGCGATATTCTGGCCTGGGTCGGCTCGGCGGGGGCAGCCACATCCAACGCGTATGACGTCGATGGCGTCACCGCGCTGCGTCAGGCGGGCTCCACCTTAAAACCATTCCTGTACCAACTGGCATTTGAAAAAAAATACCTCACCGCAGCATCCCTGCTCGACGATAGCCCGCTGGCTTTGCAAACCGGCGGCGGGCTGTACGCGCCGCAAAATTACACCAAAGATTTTAAAGGCTTTGTGTCGGTGCGCACCGCGCTGGGCGCTTCGCTCAATGTGCCCGCCGTGCGCGCGATTGAAATGGTCAGCCCCAATGCGCTGCGTGATCGGCTGTATGCGCTGGGGATGAAAAGCTTGGAGCAGGATGGCGATTACTACGGCGCGAGTCTGGCGCTGGGCGCCGCCGATGTGCGGCTGATCGAGCTCACGAATGCCTATCGCACGCTGGCGAATGCTGGCAACTGGTCTGCGCCGCGCTGGACGGTGGCCGATGCGGCCGCGAAGCCGACTGCAAAATTGGATCCGGCCAGCAGCTTTATCGTGGCGGATATCTTGTCAGACCGCACCGCGCGCTCGCGCACCTTCGGGCTGGAAAGCGCGCTATCGACCCGCTACTGGAGCGCCGTGAAAACCGGCACCAGCAAAGACATGCGCGACAACTGGACGGTGGGTTTTTCGCGCCACTTTACCGTCGGGGTCTGGGTTGGCAACGCCAGCGGCGAGCCGATGTGGGATGTGTCGGGCATGCATGGCGCTGCGCCAGTGTGGCAAGCGGTGCTCGATTTTGCCCAGCAATCCGCGCCAGCCTCACGCACGCCGACACCACCGAAAGGCGTTACCAGCCGCCAAGTGCGCTACCAAGATGACGTATCCCAAAACCCGACCGAAGCGACTCGCAAAGAATGGTTTCTGGCTGGCACCGAGCGAGAAGTGATCGTCGCCGAAACGCAACCCGAACGAAACCAAGCACCCGGCATCATTGCACCGCTGGATGGCAGCATCTTCGCGCTCGACCCCGATATGCCGCCCAATAACCAGCGATTAGTCTTCCGCGCCCGAGGCGTCGCGAATGCGCAATGGTGGCTAGACGGCAAACAAATCGGCCGCGGCTTGCAGACCAAATGGTTCCCATGGCCGGGCCGACACCAGCTCGAATTGCGCGACGCGCAGGGGAAAATAGTCGAGAAAGTGAGGTTTGAAGTGCGTGGGGCGGTGCTTGCTAATCAATTTTCAGCACCAGTTAAGGCAGTTAAAAATAAATAGCGCAGCGCGCAGGATTTCAGGGATAAGTATGAGTTATCAAATTGTTGTGATGGATATTAATAACGACTACGTCGGTGCAAATATGACGGCTTGGATTCCATTTCGGGAGCCCGATGTGGACTATATGGTTGGTAGATTCACGACGCAAGGTACACCACCAGACATGGCGCAAAGCCTGCGCTTGCAGCGCTTTGCACATTGCTTGCTCATGCAGATACCGCAAAATGATCCCATGTGGCGTGGGGCTGATCCGCAAGCCGAGGTGGCAGCACTAAGCACCAAGGGTTGGATCATCAATGTTGATTCGGTTCATGCCGAACGCCTGCTGCGGGCAGCGATACCACTGGCGCGAAATTTAAACCTGGCCGTCGCCGACCGAAATAGCGGACTCTATTTTGAGTCACGCGACAAATACCTTGTAATTCCGCCCAGCGGTGCAGAGCGCTGGCGCCAATTAGATCCTGAGGTCGAACCAGGGCAATCGACGCGATACAACGAAGAGGCCATTTTTGCTCGCTTTGTCGAACAACTGGATATCCCACTGACTCAGCTGGGTTTTGAACGGATTCTGCTTGATCACAGAGGAAGACCTTTTGATTACCCCACGTGTAGTTACATTCGCTTGCGTGATGGTGTGAAAAATGAGTTTGATGTGTTTTTAAGTGGTAGCGGAATGAACGCCGAAGCAAAGATGAGTTTGGCCGTTGCCAGCGAACGCGCGCTGTCCTTAATTAGGCAAGCCCAACATGAGCTGGAAGGAAGGGCATGGGAGGACTGCCATCGAGTGCAGCAGATCCAAGTGCAGAATTTTGTAGGTCAGCATGTGCTAGAGGGGGGCAAAGTCTTGCGCTATAACTCTTGCCAGTGGTGTGGTGAGGTGGATTGGCTGGCGGAAGTCTCGCTGCAGACTTTACCCACGTTGATAAGACAATCCGAGAGCATATCTGGGATGTGTGGATTATTGCGTGAAGGGATGTGCATCAATTGGCATCATTATTCCATCTGGCGCATGCTGGTGATTTTTGCCTATTTGATCTGGAGTGGCGCGCAAAACGAGTTCGAAGAACTAGCCACCCATCGTCTGGCTTGGTGCCGTACAGACAAGCCTGAAGAAGTGGCAGGGCTGATTGCGGTGATCGACTACTGCCGCGATACACTCAAACCCGATCCTGACGGCTTGCCTTGATGGGTATATGTCCGTAGCCATTAATAAATAGATCAATTAGCGATATACCTGCGGTGGGTACCTTTGGCGAAATCTGATCCGGCCAAGAAAATCATCAGGCCCAGCCAAATAGGCAAATAGGCAAAACATAATAAGCGCAGCGCGCAGGATTTCAGGGGAAGGTATGACTTATCAAATTGTTGTGATGGATATCGCCAATGCCTACCACAATGGCAATGCGGCTGTTTGGATGCCTTTTAAAGTGGCCGATGTTGAAGTGATGGTTGACTGGTTTACCAGACCGGGTGAGCCGCCCGCTTTCGAGCAACGCTTACGTCTGCAACGTTTTGCGCATACTTTACTGGCGCAGATTCCACTGGCTGATCCGCTATGGGGTGGGCGCGATCCAGAGGCCGAGGTGGCGGCGTTAGCTACTTGTGGCTGGGTCATCAATGTCGATCCAGCGTATGCTGATCGACTGCTGCGTGCTGTGCTGCCGCTGGCACGTAATTTGCATTTGTCGGTTGCCGATCGTCAAAGCGGGCTCTACTTTGAGGCGCGCGATAAGTATCTCGTCCTGCCGGAAAGCGGTGCCGATGTCTGGCGGCAGTTTGACCCAGAGGTCGAACCGGGCAACTCGACTAACACGCTGAGCGAAGAAGAAGCCATCGCTCGCTTTAACGAGCAACTGGCACCAGTTTTGGCATCCTTAGGTTTCGAGTACGTTCGGATTAACGCATGGGGGAAGCTGATCGACTATCCATCGTGTCGATATGTGCTTGAGTATAATGGCATGCGTTGCTCATTTTCAGTATCTGTAGAGGGTCTAGGAGTCCGTGCGACTGCAAATCCCTCATTGAACATAGAATCTGAGCGGTTAGGTATCCTAACAAAGCTGATTGAGCATGAGGTACTGGGTAAGCCTTGGGAATCTTGCCGTAGCAGAGCCGTTATTCTGCACCTAGATCGTATTGCAGGCCTAGAGTGGCTAGATGAGCGAAAGCTCATTCTTTTTCACAAATGCCGCTGGCATGGCGAAGTGGATTGGCTCGCCGACATTACGCGGCAGAAGCTACCGACACTGATTACGAAAACCCAAAGCATGGCGGGCGTGTGTGAATTGCTGCGCGAGGACTTACGCCATACTTGGCCGAGCTATACGATTTGGCAGATGCTGAGGATTTTTGCCTATCTGATCTGGAGTGGCGCACAGGACGAGTTCGAAGAACTTGCCGCGCGCCGCCTATCTTGGCTCAAAACAGAAAAGCCCGAAGCCGTTGCCGAACTGGAATTATTTATTAATTACTGTCGCAACACGCTCAAACCCGATCTGGATGGATTACCTTGATGGGTATGTGCCCGTAGCTATTGATAAATAAACTACTTGGCGATATACCTATTGTGGGTATTTCTGGCTGAGCCTGATGCGGCGAGGGAAATCATCTGGGCGAGCCAAAACAAGCAAAATAAGCGCAGCGCGCAGGATTTCAGGGGAAGGTATGACTTATCAGATTTTTGTGATGGATGTTGATTCCGATACGCGAAACGGCAACATCGTGGCGTGGTTGGTATATACCGAAAACGACGTCAAGTATTTAGTTGATAAATTTAGCGAAGTTGGCACACCACCCAATGGCAAGCAGCAACTGCGCTTGACCCGCTTTGCCAGCCGATTGCTCAACAGCATTGCGCCGAACGATCCGATCTGGGGTGGGCGTGATGTCTTGGCTGAGGTGCTGGCTTTGCAAACCAAAGGTTGGCTGATTTCGGTCGCGCCAGAACATGCAGAGCGCCTATTGCGAACTGTTTTGCCACTGGCGCGGCATTTGCGTTTAGCCATCGCCGATTTGCAAACGGGCATCTATTTTGAGCCGAGAGAAGAAAATAAGGTGATCCCTGAGGCGGCGCTGCCAACGCTACAGGTGCTTGACCCCGAGTTGAAGCCGCGCAATAAGCCGCTCACTAAAGCGCTGATTTATGAGGGCTTTGCCGAACGCCTTGCTGCGCCATTGGCTACGCTAGGGTTTAGTCGTTATGACCCAGGTTATAGCCCTTCGTGCGAGTTTAGGCATGAGCAGAACGGTATCCGCTGTACAGTCGATCTTACTGTTCACGGCAGAGCGAGTGACCCTCAAGTCCAACTCAATTTTTCGGTGGCTAGTTTGCGTGCTGGGACATTTTACAGACAGGCCAAACAGACTTTGCAGGGCAAGAGCATAAACCCAGATCCATTCTTTTGTACTGTAGTGGAGTTGCCTGCTTCGGGTGAAGTCTGGACTAAGACTGGCCAATGGATTTCATATGATTATTGCCGATCAATCGAGGAATTGAATTGGTTGGTAGAAGTATGCCTGCAGCGCTTACCAACCATGGTTCAGTTAAGCAGCAGCATTGCCGGGATTAATGTACTGAATCTTGAATGCTTACGTATGCGCTGGCAGCACTTAGATGGCAACCAACAATTATTGGATTATGCCTACTTGATTTGGGGTGGGCAGTTAGCCGAGTTTGAAGAACTGGCTGCGCGCCAGTTGACCAAGCATCGAGAAAGAGGATCAACCTATGGTTTCGATGTCGAGCAGTTAATCGCCTACTGCCGCGATACGCTCAAACCCGATCCTGACGGCTTGCCTTGATGGGTATGTGCCCGTAGCCATTAATAAATAGATCAATTAGCGATATACCTGCGGTGGGTACCTTTGGCGAAATCTGATCCGGCCAAGAAAATCATCAGGCTCAGCCAAACAGGCAAAAAAATAATAAGCGCAGCGCGCAGGATTTCAGGGGAAGGTATGACTTATCAGATTTTTGTGCTGGATGTTGATTCCGATACGCGAAACGGCAACATCGTGGCGTGGCTTGTTTATACCGAAGAGCATGTCAAGTCTGCGGTTAACAACTTTAGCGAAGTGGGTACGCCACCCAATGGCCAGCAGCAATTGCGCTTGAACCGCTTGGCTTATCGTTTGCTGCAACTGTTGCCACTGTCCGACCCGATCTGGGGCGGGCAAGATCCGCGTGCGGCGGTGAAGTCTTTGCAAACCAAGGGCTGGCTAATCTCGGTCGCGCCAGAGCATGCCGAGCGACTGTTGCGCGCCATCTTGCCGCTGGCGCGGCATTTGCGTTTGGCCATCGCCGATTTACAAACGGGCATCTATTTTGAGCCGAATGAAGAAAATAAGGTGATCCCTGAGGCGGCGCTGCCAACGCTACAGGTGCTTGACCCCGATATGAAGCCGCGCAATAAGCCGCTTACTAAAGCGCAGATTTATGAGGGCTTTGCTGAACGTCTTGTTGCGCCATTGGCTGCGCTCGGGTTTAGTCGCTATGATCCGGGCTATAGCCCGTCATGCAAATTTAGGCGTGAGCAAAATGGCGTTTGCTGCGAGTTGTCTGTGATGAGTGAAGGTAGACCACATAATCTCAGCGCAAAAATAAAATTCAACGTTTATAGCGAACGAGCAGGAATGCTGCGTGCCAAAGCAGAGCAAGATCTGCTGGGGGTGCCTGCAGAAAAAGCGAGTCACTTTAATTTAGTGGTGAGCCTCCCTGCCGCGGGGGAGGTATGGACCAAAACTGGGCAAACGATTTCGTACGATTTCTGCCGTTCAATCGAGGAAATGAATTGGCTCACCGAGGTGGCTTTGCAGCGTGTACCGACGATGCTCAAACTTAGCGACAGCATTGCCGGTATCAATACGCTTAATCGTGAGTATTTACGTAAGTTCAGTACAACACAAAATAGTTTAGGGCAACTATTTGACTACGCCTATTTAATCTGGGGTAATCAGTTGGCCGAATTTGAAGAGCTGGCTGCACGGCAATTGGCTAGGCAGCGGGAAACTGGATCAACCTATGGTTTTGATGTGGAAAAACTGATCGCCTACTGCCGCGATACACTCAAACCCGATCCGGATGGATTGCCTTGATGGGTATATGCCCGTAGCTATTTATCAACAATAATTCTAAGGATATACCCGATATGAGTATGAGTTTCTTTTTGCAGGCATTTACTGCTGCGCAGCTTGAGCAAATGCGTGATGATCCTGAGTGCATTAACACGCTGGTCGATGGCCAGCAGGCGCAGGCGGCGATTGATCTGGATTATGTTGGCGATGCCTTGCGCATCGCGCTCAATGGCGTGGGCTTTGCCAGTGATGAGATGGTGGGTGAGGTGCTGTCTTTCGGCTGTATGCTGGTTGATCCTGAATTGGTGAAAGTGCAGGCGGCCATGCTGGCACGCTGGGATCAGCCGCGCTTGATGGCGCGGGTGGAGGAAATGTACAACGACGAAGAGGCTGAAGAAATGCCTGATGTGCAGGTGTCTGGCCCGGCACTGTGGCCACATTTTGTGACGCTACAGCAGTTTTACCAACAGGCTGCGCAGCAAGGCTGGGCGGTGCTGATTTATTTGGCTTAGCACTTGGCGGCAAGTTACCGCATCAATGAAGGATTTTATGATTACCCTAGCCCAACTCGAAGAAATGTTCGCCAGTATCCGTGATAACACCGACTGGGATTTATCCGCGCCGCTGCTGTGGGGCTATTTTTTTACTGCGGATAGTGATGAGCAGCTCGCGGATGTGATCCCTATGCTTGAAGCGCAGGGCTATGCTTTTGTTGATTTGTTTATTCCGCAGCTTGATGCCGGGCAGGATGAGTATTTTGTGCTGCACATGGAAAAAGCCGAGGTGCATACCACGACAACGCTGTTCGCGCGCAATGCCGAACTCGCCGAGTTTGCCGCGCAGCATGGTCTGCGCAGTTATGACGGGATGGATGTCGGGCCGCTGGGCTGAGTGGCTTGGGCGCTTTGGAGGAGGGCTGCTTTTTTGATGCAGGGCAAAGCAGCTGCGAACACAGGAATTTCCTCAATAGCGATTTTGCGGCAAATATCTACAATGGCGCCATTGAAAAAGAGGATAAAAATATGCAAATCACCGTCGTCAACCACCCCCTGGTGCAGCACAAACTGGCTTTAATGCGCGAAGCCGATGTGTCGACCAATAAATTTCGCCTGCTGACCGAAGAGCTGGCGCGTTTGCTGGCTTATGAAGCCACGCGTGACCTAGCGCTGGAAGACGTCACTATCCAGGGCTGGTGCGGTGATGTTCAGGTTAAAAAAATCAAAGGCAAAAAGCTCACCGTCGTGCCGATTTTGCGCGCGGGCTTGGGGATGTTGAACGGCGTGCTGGATCTGGTGCCGTCGGCAAAAATCAGCGTGGTGGGTTTGGCGCGTGATGAAGAAACGCTGCAGCCGGTGCCGTATTTCGAGAAATTTGTTGGCGATCTGCAAGATCGTCTTGCGCTGATTATCGATCCGATGCTGGCCACCGGTGGCTCGCTGGTGGCGACAGTGGACATGCTCAAACGTAATGGCTGCAAAGACATTATCGCGATTGTGATGGTGGCTGCGCCCGAAGGCGTGAAATTGATGAATGAAAAGCACCCCGATGTCAAAATTGTGAGTGCATCACTTGATTCACATCTGAATGAGCACGGCTACATTATTCCGGGCTTGGGTGATGCGGGCGATAAAATCTTCGGCACAATTAATAAATAAGGCGCGCTATGTTCCACGAAATCAAGCAGTTTATTTCCGGCGCGCAAATTCTGTTTGTGGCCTTCGGCGCGCTGGTGCTGGTGCCCTTGCTCACTGGTTTAAACCCGGCGATGGCCTTGCTCGGTGCTGGCGTTGGTACATTGATGTTCCAGCTGATTACCAAACGCCAAGTGCCGATTTTCCTCGGTTCGTCATTTGCGTTTATTGGCCCAATTATTTTTGCGATGCAGACTTGGGGTCAGGCCGCGACACAATTTGGCCTGTTTTTCGCTGGGTTTATGTATTTCATCATCGCCGGTTTGATTAAATGGCGTGGTATGGGCTTTATTCATAAATTGCTGCCGCCCGTGGTGATTGGCCCGGTGATTATGGTGATTGGTTTGTCGGTGGCAGTGGCCGCATCGGGCATGGCGATGGGGCAGGGCGGCGGCAAGCAGCTGGTGCCGTATGGCGTATCGCTGCTGCTGGCGACGATTTCGCTGACGACGACCATTATCGTGTCGGTGTTTGCCGGTGGCATGCTGCGCTTGGTGCCGATTTTATCGGGCGTGGTCGCGGGCTATATCGCGGCAGTGTTTCTGGGCGTGGTTGATTTATCGGGTATTGCCAATGCGCCGTGGTTTGCGATGCCGCATTTTGTGACGCCCGAGGTCAACTGGGCGGCTGCGCTGTTTATGTTGCCGGTGGCGATTGCGCCAACGATTGAGCATATCGGCGGCGTGATGGCGCTGGGCAAAGTCACTGGTCAAGATTACACGGTCAATCCCGGCCTGCATCGCACTTTGGGCGGTGATGGCATGGGCGTGTGTTTTGCTGGCCTGATCGGCGGCCCGCCGATTACCACCTACGCCGAAGTGACTGGCGCGCTGATGATTACGCGTAATTTCAATCCGGTGATCATGACTTATGCCGCTATTTTGGCGGTGATTCTGGCCTTCTTTGGCAAATTTAACGCCATTTTGGTGTCGATTCCGATGCCGGTGATGGGCGGGATTATGGTGCTGTTGTTCGGCACGATTGCGTCGATCGGCTTGAAAACGCTGATCGATAGCAAGGTTGATTTGATGCTGCCGCGCAATCTGGTGATTGTATCGGTGGTACTGACCTGCGGGATTGGCGGCTTGATGGTGCAAGTGGGTAACTTCAATCTGGTGGGGGTGGGGCTAGTGAGCGTGTTGGCGATTGTGCTGAATCTGCTCTTGCCCAATCCGCCAGCAGAGCCTGCTACCGAGATTTAGTTTTGCATGGGTATGTGCATGTAGGCTAATGTAGAATTGCTTTTTAGTCATATACCCCTGTATTTATCCAAAATGGCGAGCCTGTCTCGCCATTTTCTATCGTACCGTGAAAATCGCCACACCTTCAAGACAGCCCGCGATGCGGCTGGGTTTGGTAGAATCACGGCTTAAATTCAATTTATTGTCGAACCGAGTGTTATGAGCCAAGAAAACGCAGTTGCCCCGACCAGTAATTTTGTCCGTCAAATCATTGATGCCGATCTGGCTAGCGGTAAACATCAGGCTGTCCAGACGCGCTTTCCGCCTGAGCCCAATGGCTATCTGCACATTGGTCACGCTAAATCGATCTGTCTGAATTTTGGCATTGCTGCTGATTATCAGGGCAAATGCAATCTGCGTATGGACGACACCAATCCGGAAAAAGAAGAAGACGAATACGCTGCGGCAATCGAAGCCGACGTGCGCTGGTTGGGTTTTGAGTGGAATGGCAATGTGCGCCATACCTCGGATTATTTCGACCAATTGCACGGCTACGCCATCGAGCTGATCAAAGCGGGCAAAGCTTTCGTTTGCGATCTGAACGCAGAAGAAATGCGTGATTACCGTGGCGACTTTCAAAAGCCAGGGCGTAATAGCCCTTTCCGTGATCGCTCGGTTGAAGAAAACCTCGATCTGTTCGAGCGGATGAAAAACGGTGAATTTGCCGACGGTAGCAAAACGCTGCGCCTGAAAATTGATATGGGTTCGCCCAATCTGAACCTGCGCGATCCGGTGTTTTACCGCATCAAGCGCGCAACGCACATCAAAACTGGCGACAAATGGTGCATCTACCCGATGTACGATTATTCGCATTGCATTTCCGACGCGCTGGAAGGCATTACGCACAGCCTGTGTACGCTCGAATTTGAAGACCATCGTCCGTTGTATGACTGGGTATTGGACAACATCACCATCCCTTGCCATCCGCAACAGATCGAGTTCTCGCGCCTTGAGCTGCTGTACTCGATTACGTCAAAGCGCAAATTGAACCAGCTGGTGACCGAAGGTCTGGTTAGCGGTTGGGATGATCCACGTTTAACGACCATCAGCGGCATGCGTCGCCGTGGCTACAGCCCGGCGGGGATTCGCCTGTTTGCGCAGCGTATTGGTGTGAGTAAAGGCGAGAACATCATCGACTTTTCAATTCTGGAAGGTGCGGTGCGTGAAACGCTAGAGACCGAAAGCCCCCGCGTAATTGCGGTGCTGAACCCAATTAAAGTGACGCTGACCAATTTTGAAACCGGTGTCACCAGCAGCCGCAGCGCGCCATTCCATCCGCATCATGAAGAAATGGGCGAGCGCGAAATCCCAATTGCACCCACGCTGTGGATTGAGCGTGATGATTTTGCCGAAGAACCACCGAAAGGCTGGCAACGTCTGACTTTGGGTGGCGAAGTGCGCTTGCGTTACTCCTACGTTATCAAGTGCGATGAAGTGGTGAAAGACGCCAACGGCGAAATCGTTGAGCTGAAATGCTCGATTGACCCGAAAACGCTGGGTCAAAACCCCGAAGGCCGTAAAGTGAAAGGCGTGATCCACTGGATCTCGGCTGAGCACGCAATCGAAGCCGAAGTTCGTCTCTACGAGCGCCTGTTTACCGAGCCTCGCCCGGATGCGATTCGCGGCGAAGACGGTCAGTATCTGGATTTCAAACAATTCATTAACCCTGAATCGCTGAAAGCTATCACCGCCTATGTCGAGCCTTGCGTGCGTGATGCCGCGCCAGAAACGCGCTATCAGTTTGAGCGTCTGGGCTACTTTGTGACGGATCGCCACGATCATCAGGCGGGCGGCAAGCCGGTGTTTAACCGCACGGTGACGCTGAAAGATTCTTGGGCGAAATAATAAGTAGGGCGCAATCGCCACAGGCATTGCGCCGTTTGAATGGTGTATTGGCGTATTGCGCGCTACGCGTTGAATACGCCCCATATTAAGCGGATTTCGACTTCATATTTGGAATAAACACATGAAACAAATATTGAAAATGGCATTGCTGGGCTCGGCACTGCTGCTGTCATCGCTGGTGATGGCGGAAGATACCGCCACTGCAGCGGCCAAGGTTGATGTCGTGATTGCCAAAGGCAAAGTTGGCCAAGCGCCTGTTCAAGTGGTGTATGACTATCTGGCCGACCGGATTAGTGATGAATATGGCGTGGGCGAATATCAGAATCTGCATATCAGCCAGAAAGCCGCTGGTGCGGAAGATTTTCACCAGGTTGCGCTGGAAGTGGTGCAGTCGGGCTTGATGGATGATGCGATCGCTTCACAGCGCTATCGCTTTGTTTTGAGTGTCAACGAAGAAGCCAAGGTGTGGCAGATCAAATCGGTCACGCAGGATTGGCAGTGCCGCCGTGGCCATAAAAAGGCCTGGACACAGAAACCTTGTAAATAAACCTAGCTTGAACCTGTAACGAGCGCGTTGGCGCTCGTTTTTTGCATTTGCGCATGATTTGGATCTGAGTATGTCGGCCGCTAAAGCTCCCACTGTTCGTCATTTGTTTCGCAATTTCTGGCGCATCGCCAAACCGTATTGGGTTTCAGAAGATAAATTACATGCCTGGGGATTGCTGGCGCTAATCATCAGCCTATCTTTGGGGTTGGTGTACATGAATGTGCAATTTAATAAATGGAACAACGATTTTTATAATTCGCTGCAAGACTACAATTTACCGGCCTTTAAGGCTGCAATTATTAAATTCGGCTATCTTGCCGCTGCTTACATTGTGATCGCGGTGCACGCAATTTGGTTTCAGCAAATGTTGGAAATCCGCTGGCGAAAGTGGGCAACAGCGCATTTCACGCGCCGTTGGATACACGACAATACCTTTTACCGTATGCAACTAACTGATAAAGACACCGACAATCCGGATCAGCGTATTGCCGAAGATGTTGATCAGTTTATTTCTTATTCATTGTCTCTTTCTTTGGGGTTGATGCGTTCCATTGTGACGCTGGTTTCATTTATTGGCATTTTGTGGACGCTATCAGGTCCCTTGAGTTTTGTGCTTGGTAATACCCCTGTGACTATTCCTGGTTATATGGTTTGGGTTGCTATCTTGTATGCCGCGGTTGGGACTGGTATTACCCTCTGGCTCGGGCGTCCTTTGGTTGGCTTGAACTTTATGCAGCAACGCTATGAAGCTGATTTTCGATTTGGCTTGGTGCGTGTGCGTGAAAATGCCGAATCGATTGCGCTGTATGCCGGCGCGAAAGATGAACAGGAGCGCTTGGGCTATCGCTTTTTGAATGTGGTGAATAATTTCTGGTCGCTGATGAGTATGAACAAGCGCCTGACTTGGTTCACTTCATTTTGGGGCCAACTGGCGATTATTTTCCCGCTGATCATCGCAGCACCACGCTTTTTTGCCAAGGAAATCCAACTCGGTGGCCTAATGCAGATTAATTCAGCATTCGGCAAGGTTTATGATTCACTGGAGTTTATTATCGGTAGTTTTTCCACTCTTGCGAAATGGAAGGCTGTCATTGATCGTTTGACCACCTTTGAAAAAAGTATAGAAGTTGCAGATCAGTTGCCGCGGATTACGCCACAGCCGATTAAGCAAGGTATGCAAGTGAGCGATTTGTCGGTCAGCAAACCTACTGGCGAAGTATTACTGGCCAAACTAAATCTAGGCCTAAACGCTGGTGATACTTTGTTGATTCGCGGAAAATCAGGTAGCGGCAAATCAACATTACTACGCTCGCTAGCAGGTATATGGCCCTATGCCCAAGGTTATCTTGGCATGCAGAGTAATACCCGTAGTTTGTTCCTATCGCAAAAGCCATATATGCCACTGGGTAGCCTGCGCGCTGCGCTGTATTACCCCAATGATGTTGAGCAGGATGATGGTCAAATCGCCGAGTTGCTGATGATGGCAGGATTAGCCCATTTGCTACCGCGCCTCGATGAAATTGACGCCTGGTCGCATGTGCTGAGCCTGGGCGAGCAGCAACGGATTGCGTTATTGCGTGCGATTTTGGTCAAGCCCGATTTCCTGTTTATGGACGAATCAACGTCGGCGCTGGATGCCGATGGTGAGGCCGTGCTGTACCAAGCGGTACGCGAAGCGATGAAAGATGGTGTAATGATTAGCGTGGGGCACCGTGTTGGGCTCACCGAGTACCACGCCCAAGTGCTTGATTGTTACGGCAGCGGCCAATGGGCGCTCAATTCGTTGTAACGCAATTTGGATTTTGAATTAATTAATGATGAAGAGCCCGTAGACGGGCTGATTGGAAAAACATGCTAAAAAATGACACCTTCCTGCGTGCGCTATTGCGCGAACCCGTTGACTACACGCCCGTGTGGATGATGCGCCAGGCGGGACGCTATCTGCCTGAATACTGCGCGACGCGCAAAAATGCTGGGTCTTTTTTGCAGTTGTGTAAAAACACCGAGCTGGCAACCGAGGTGACTTTGCAGCCGCTCGATCGCTTTCCTCTCGATGCGGCGATTCTGTTCTCCGATATTCTGACCGTACCCGATGCAATGGGCTTGGGGCTGTATTTTGCTGAAGGTGAAGGCCCGAAATTTGAGCGCACTGTGCGCACCGAAGAAGATGTTGCGAAACTCTTTGTTCCCGACGTCGGCACTGAATTGAAATATGTCACCGACGCGGTGAGCTCGATTCGCAAGGCTTTGGATAATCGCGTTCCGCTGATCGGCTTCTCTGGCAGCCCGTACACACTGGCTTGCTATATGATCGAAGGCGGTAGCTCTAGCGATTACCGCAACATCAAAACCATGATGTATGCGCGTCCAGACCTTTTGCACCGTATCCTGGAGGTCAATACCCTCACGGTGATTGATTATCTGAATGCGCAAATCGAAGCGGGTGCGCAAGCGGTGCAGATTTTTGATAGCTGGGGTGGATCGCTGCCATTCGGCAAATATCAGGAATTCTCGCTGCAATATATGGCGCGGATTGTTGCTGGCTTGAAGCGCGAAAACGACGGGCGCAAAGTGCCGGTGATTGTGTTTACCAAGGGCGGTGGTCAGTGGCTGGAAGACATTGCCGCGACCGGTTGCGATGCAATTGGTTTGGATTGGACCACCGACATCGGCGAGGCGCGCCGTCGTGTGGGCGATAAAGTGGCACTGCAAGGCAATTTTGACCCGGTGGCGCTATTTGCGCCGCCTGCGGCGATTGAAGCCGAGGTCAAACGCATACTTGATAGCTACGGCAGTGCAGGGACGCAGAAAACTGGCCATGTTTTTAATCTGGGGCACGGTATTTCTCAGTACACCAACCCCGATCATGCCGCTGCGCTGGTGGCTGCAGTGCATCGCCATTCTGGTAAAAATGGCTAATTCTTACTGTTGGTTAATGTTTTGTAATGTTGCGCATAATCAGTGACTTGGCGCGATGTTTTGAAGTGCTGTACAGTAAACAAACGCCAAGTTATTCACAAATAAAATTGCTGTCTTTTTATCTTGTCAAGCGCTAAGCAAAAATAATCTTCAAACCATTGACAAACAGTAAGTGTATGAATTTATTGGCCTATTTTTTTTCAGCTTAATTTTTGTGCAATCTAAACATCATCAAGTGTGTATTGGGTTTTTTCCGGTTTTCAATGCTTAGTCCACAAAACTATCCACAGAAACTGTGAATAACCATTTTTTGTTCAGTTTTATGCCAAATCGACTGGACAAAAGTGCTGTGGGATGATTTCACAACCTCAAAAACAGGGTACGCAAACGCAGTGAGCGGCAGCTTTGTGATGGTGGCGCTGGATGTGCCGCTCAATCGTCTTTTTGGCTATGGTGTCGGCGATTTTGACCCGCAAGTTGGTCAGCGCGTCATTGTGCCGTTTGGCCCGCGTCAGCTCTCGGGCTTGGTGATCGAGCGTCGTGCCGATGCCGGTGACTTTACTGGCAAAACCCGCAATATTCTAGCGGTGCGCGATGATTTGCCGCCCTTGCCCGCAGCCACGCTCGCTCTGTGCCAGTTTGTAGCTGATTACTATCACCATCCTTTAGGCGCTGTGATCAGCAGTGCCTTACCGACGGTATTTCGCAATGTTCCCGCATTTAAAGCGCCCGCGCCAGCCTGCGTTTACTACACGCCCGATCTAGATAAATTACTGGCCAATATTGGCAAACGCGCGCATGCGCAGCAGCGCGTGGCCGAGTCCCTGGCTTTGCCGCATACCCCCGCTGCGCTACGGCGAGTGCACGATAGCGGCGTGAAATGGGCTAAGGGCTGGCTGGAAGCGGGTTTGGTGTGTACGGCGGCGGAAACCTCGGTGCTGGCCGCAGCTAGCCCATGTTTACCGCTGAATGATGAGCAAAGCGATGCAGTGGCTCGGCTTAGCTCAGCACAAGGATTTGAACCGTTTTTGCTGTACGGCATTACCGGTAGCGGTAAAACTGAGGTTTACCTGCAAACGATTGCCGCCGTGCTGGCGCGCGGTGAGCAGGTATTGGTACTGATTCCCGAAATTAACCTGACCCCACAGCTGGAAGGGCGTTTTCGTGCGCGTTTCCCCGGTGTGCATATGGCGTGCTTACACAGCGGCTTGAATGACACCGAGCGCGCGGTCAATTGGCTGGCAGCGCTATCGGGAAATGCGAGGATTGTGTTGGGGACGCGTTTGGCGGTGTTTACGCCGCTGCCCGCATTGGGGATGATCGTCGTCGATGAAGAGCACGATCCTTCATTTAAACAGCAAGATGGCTTGCGCTACTCGGCGCGCGACGTCGCGGTGTATCGCGCCCGCACTGCTGGCGTGCCGATTGTATTGGGCAGTGCTACCCCCAGTATTGAGAGCTGGGCCAATGCTAAAGCGGGCCGCTACCAGATACTCCAGCTCAAAGAGCGTGCAGTACCCGGCGCGGTATTGCCCAAGATCACGCTGTTGCCAGTAAAAAAAGCCGGTCTGATCGACGGTTTTAACCGCATGGCCTTCGCCAAAATGCACGAGGTGCTAGAGCGCGGTGAGCAGGTCTTGGTTTTTATCAACCGCCGTGGCTATTCGCCGGTGCTGCAGTGTGGCGAGTGCGGCTGGATGGCCTCGTGTCAGCACTGCTCGGCGCGGCTGGTGCTGCATTTGCGTGATCGCCGCCTGCGTTGTCACCATTGCGGTTTTGAAGAAGCCATTACCCATGCTTGCCCGGATTGCGGTAATCAGGACCTCAAGCCTGTTGGGCAAGGTACGCAGCGGCTGGAAGAATCGCTCGCGACGCATTTTCCCGGCAAAACGATCTTGCGCATTGATCGCGACAGCACGCGCCGCAAAGGCGAAATGGATGCGGCCTTGGCGCAAGTGCATTCGGGCGAGGCCGATATTCTGATCGGCACACAAATGCTGGCTAAAGGGCATGATTTTGATCGGCTTAATTTAGTCATTGCGCTCAACGCCGATACTGGTTTATTCAGTGTTGATTTTCGTGCCGAAGAGAGATTATTTGCGCTGCTCACGCAGGTGGCTGGACGCGCCGGTCGGCGCGAAACGCCCGGCGAGGTGATGATACAAACGGCTTTTGCCGATCACCCGTTTTATCACCAATTATTGGGGCGCGATTACACGCCATTTGCCGAGCGGACCTTGCAAGAGCGCACAGAAATGCTGCTGCCGCCGGCTGCCGCTTGGGCACTATTTCGCGCCGAAGCTCCGGATATCGAGCAGGCCTTGGCGATTTTAAAATTGATCCGGGTGTGTTTTGAGCAATTGGATAGCGCATTACTGCAACCCATCACGCTCAACCAGCCGGTGGCGGCCACAATGGTCAAGCGAGCTGGAGTTGAGCGCGCCCAGCTATTAATCGCCGCACCGCAACGTGCACAGTTGCAACGTGCCCTGCATCAGGCGATGCCACATGTTGAAGTGATCAAAACCGGCAAAGGGCGCTGGACGCTGGATGTAGATCCAATTGAAATTTAGCTTGCTTGCTGATGAATGAGGGGTGCGCCGCGAAAAGCTATTAAATATTGATTGCTTTCGCGGCACTTTACTCTTAGATGGAGCCTTCCATCTTCGGGCTGCGACCCATTAGCTCAGCGATAATGTCGCTAACGGCGACGTTTTCAAATAAGACTTGGCAGACCGAACGCGTAATCGGCATTTCAATGCCGAGTCCTTCGGCTTGGCGCAATACTTCGCGCGCAGTCGGTACACCTTCGGCGACGTGGCCGAGGTTTTTCAGTACGCCATCCAAATCTAAGCCTTGCGCCAGTAATAGCCCAACGCGGCGGTTGCGGGATAAGTCACCGGTGGCGGTGAGCATCAAATCGCCAATCCCGGCCAAACCCATCATGGTTTCGGGTTTGCCACCCAAGGCAACACAGAAACGCGCCATTTCGGCTAGGCCGCGGGTGAGCAGGGCGGCGCGAGCGTTCAGGCCTAGATTGAGGCCATCGGCAACGCCAGCGGCAATCGCCATCACGTTTTTAACCGCAGCGCCGATTTCAACGCCGATAATGTCGTCCGACGCATAGAGGCGCAGGATATTGGTGTTCAGGTCATTGACCACTTGCTGGGCAAAAGCCGCGTCGCTGGCCGCAATGGTCACCGCAGCGGGCAGGCCTTTGGCAACTTCTTGCGCAAAGCTCGGGCCAGAGAGCATGCCGCGCGCGATATGCGCTGGCATTTCTTGTTCGGCGACTTGGTGTGGCAGCAACATCGTGCCAGCTTCCAAGCCCTTGCACGCCCACAGCACGGGGGCGGTGTTACCCAGTTCAGCCAGTGCTTTCAAGGTGCCGCGCAGGCCGGACATTGGAGTGACGATCAAAATAAGGCCTGCGCCCGCAATCGCCTCATTCATCGAGTGGCTAACGGTGAGCGTATCGGGGAAAGGGGTATTGGGTAGATAGCGGGTATTGCAGCGTTCTTGCTGCATTTGGGCGGCTTGATCTGCTTCGCGTGACCACAGGGTAACAGCTTGACGATCGGCGAATCGAATCGCCAAGGCGGTGCCCCAGGCACCTGCGCCTAACACGGCCAGTTTCAAAGGAATTCTCCTCTCCAGGTTTAAGCGCCCCAGACGTCTTCGATGCGGATGTAGCCCATGGCGCCATCACGGTGTTTGATTTTCAGCCAACCAGTGCGGGTGTCTTGCTGTAATTCAAGCAATACATTGCGCTCGACTTTAAACAGCAAGGCAGAGCCGGGGTTGGCGTCTTTGCGTACTTCGGCCAAGCGATTGGCCTGTACGTAGCGGACAGTACTGGTGTCTGCTTTGGCTAACCAGGCCAAGGTGCCATCACGGTCGCGAATGCGCAGCCATGTGCCTTGTTCGGCCAATACTTCAAGTGGGATATTGGCGCTCAGTACAAATCGTTTTGCGCTGTTTTCGCTAGGGGATTCGTACAGGATGACGCCAGTGCGGTTGGTGGAGCGGTATTCGACGGCGAAAACACTACTGGCAACGCCTGCCAGTAGTGTCGCAATCAATACCGGCTTAATGCGTTGTTTGCTCATTGGCTTGCTGTGCTGCAGCTTGCTGGCGTTGCTGGATGTAAATGGCTTCGAAGTTAATCGGCTGCAGCAGCAGTGGCGGGAAGCCGGCGCGCGTAGTCAGATCCGATACTGCTTCGCGCAGATAAGGGAACAAAATGCTTGGGCAGCCAATGCCCAGTAGTGGATCAAGCTCTTGTTCCGGGATGTTTTCAATCTGGAACAGGCCTGCTTGCGTTACTTCAACTAGAAAAATCGTGCGATCTTCGGCTTTGGCAGTAGCTGTTACTGTCAGGCTGGCTTCAAAAAAGCCATTGTCGAAGCTGCGTGCCTGGTTACGGAACTGGATATTGAATTCAGGCTGACCTTCTTCCATAAATGCATTCGGCGCAGAAGGCGATTCGAGGGAAATGTCGGTGACGTACAGTTTTTGTACAGCAAAAACAGGTTGCTGAGATTCTTCTTGTTGTACAGCTTGGTTTTCTTCGCTCATGGTCCATCCCTTGTGAGTCGTTTGGTTTATATAAAGCCTTGCATGGCGTGCATGGAGCCGCGCGCCGAAATCATCGCACAAAACAAGCTGCGCTGACCATTGCTGGAACTCGTATCCAGGTATTTGTCGTGGCTGAGCAGCATTTATCCTGCGTTGCCGTTCAAAAGCGGAATTAATTTGCCAGCGTGATCAAGCGCTGCCAAGTCATCAAAGCCACCGACGTGATAATCATCAATATAAATTTGCGGGACGGTACGGCGCTGTGTGCGTTCCATCATGACTGCACGTTGCGCCGGGTCTTGGTCAACACGGATTTTTTCGATCGATGTTACGCCGCGCTGCGTTAGTAGTCGTTCGGCGCGATCACAGTATGGGCAGTAGCCAGTACTATACATAAGCACTTTGGGCATTCGGACTCCAGGTCTGGGCTTGGCCATTACAGCTGAGCCTTGGTTATTCATGCTGATATAGATAGGGATGGTTTGGGATTCTGCAAGAGCCGTTGTTTGGTGGTGTTTTCAGTTTCCTTTAAAAACAGCCGCTTATCGCCTTTCTTCGCTTTTCTTCGTACTCAGGTGTTGACGACTTCCAGGGGCGTGGGTATAGTTCGGCCTCTCTGCTGATGACGCAGCGAAACGAAGTAGTCGTTTCTCTGGTTCTTCAGCCCGATCTTTAACAAATTACAGCCGATGAGTGTGAGTGCTTGATTCGTAAGTCAAATCAAGTGCTTGCACTCAATTGAAAAGAAAATTGAAAGACAAATTCTTCGGAATTTATCTCGCAGTTTCTTTGAGTATTGAAGTACAAGCCAAGTAGTACATTTAGCTTAGAGATTAAACGAAAGAGTTTGATCCTGGCTCAGATTGAACGCTGGCGGCATGCTTTACACATGCAAGTCGAACGGCAGCACGGACTTCGGTCTGGTGGCGAGTGGCGAACGGGTGAGTAATACATCGGAACGTACCCAGTAATGGGGGATAACTATCCGAAAGGATAGCTAATACCGCATACGCCCTACGGGGGAAAGAGGGGGATCGCAAGACCTCTTGTTATTGGAGCGGCCGATGGCTGATTAGCTAGTTGGTGAGGTAAAGGCTCACCAAGGCGACGATCAGTAGCGGGTCTTAGAGGACGATCCGCCACACTGGAACTGAGACACGGTCCAGACTCCTACGGGAGGCAGCAGTGGGGAATCTTGGACAATGGGCGCAAGCCTGATCCAGCAATGCCGCGTGCGTGAAGAAGGCCTTCGGGTTGTAAAGCGCTTTTGTCAGGGAGCAAATCCTTGTGGCTAATACCCACCGGGGATGAGAGTACCTGAAGAATAAGGACCGGCTAACTACGTGCCAGCAGCCGCGGTAATACGTAGGGTCCAAGCGTTAATCGGAATTACTGGGCGTAAAGCGTGCGCAGGTGGTTTGTTAAGCACGATGTGAAATCCCCGAGCTCAACTTGGGAATTGCATTGTGAACTGGCTAACTAGAGTACGGCAGAGGGGGGTGGAATTCCACGTGTAGCAGTGAAATGCGTAGAGATGTGGAGGAACACCGATGGCGAAGGCAACCCCCTGGGCTGATACTGACACTCATGCACGAAAGCGTGGGGAGCAAACAGGATTAGATACCCTGGTAGTCCACGCCCTAAACGATGTCAACTAGTTGTTGGGCTTTTCGGAGCTTAGTAACGCAGCTAACGCGTGAAGTTGACCGCCTGGGGAGTACGGTCGCAAGACTAAAACTCAAAGGAATTGACGGGGGCCCGCACAAGCGGTGGATGATGTGGATTAATTCGATGCAACGCGAAAAACCTTACCTGGTCTTGACATGTACGGAATCCTTGAGAGATCGAGGAGTGCCTTCGGGAACCGTAACACAGGTGCTGCATGGCTGTCGTCAGCTCGTGTCGTGAGATGTTGGGTTAAGTCCCGCAACGAGCGCAACCCTTGCCACTAGTTGCTACCATTCAGTTGAGCACTTTAGTGGGACTGCCGGTGACAAACCGGAGGAAGGTGGGGATGACGTCAAGTCCTCATGGCCCTTATGACCAGGGCTTCACACGTCATACAATGGTCGGTACAGAGGGTCGCTAACCCGCGAGGGGGTGCCAATCTCACAAAACCGATCGTAGTCCGGATTGCACTCTGCAACTCGAGTGCATGAAGTCGGAATCGCTAGTAATCGCGGATCAGCATGTCGCGGTGAATACGTTCCCGGGCCTTGTACACACCGCCCGTCACACCATGGGAGTGGGTTTCACCAGAAGTAGGTAGGCTAACCGCAAGGAGGCCGCTTACCACGGTGGGATTCATGACTGGGGTGAAGTCGTAACAAGGTAGCCGTAGGGGAACCTGCGGCTGGATCACCTCCTTTCAAGAGAAAGACCTGCGGGTCAAGTACTCACACTCATCGGCTGTAGATTTTGAAGATACAGAGAAAGTAGCTGAGCAATGAAGCAATTCATTGTTGGGTTACGGACTTGGTTGGAAGCTGGGTCAGTAGCTCAGTCGGTTAGAGCACCGTCTTGATAAGGCGGGGGTCGCTGGTTCGATTCCAGCTTGACCCACCATTGATTCATCAGTGGAAACAGCTTAGTAATGCCAGATTGGGGGATTAGCTCAGTTGGGAGAGCACCTGCTTTGCAAGCAGGGGGTCGTCGGTTCGATCCCGTCATCCTCCACCAATCAAACTGTGAGGTGTTAGGCGTGAAGAGTAAGGTGTAAAACCTGTTCCAAACTAGCTTAAACGAGATATCACAATTGAAGCAATTAACACCGTTAGTTGTTTGAATTCTGATTTCTTAAATCAGCAGCGATTTAATTGGCTGTATCGTTCTTTAACAAAATAGAAGAAGTAATATCTCCTAATTAAACAATGTAGGAGTGAAGTTGGGTTTGAGGTTTACGCCTCACGCCTTACGCCTCACTCCTTACAGTATGAAATTGGGTTGATTGTATCTGCTAGTCAAAAGACTAGCCGTTGAATGACCTGAGAAATCATTCAACAAGTCGTAAATACCGATACTCTAAACCGAGATCACGGTAAAACGTGTTTGAGGTTATAGGATCAAGCGAATAAGTGCATCTGGTGGATGCCTTGGCGATGATAGGCGACGAAGGACGTGATAGCCTGCGATAAGCGTGGGGGAGCTGGCAAAGTGCTTTGATCCCACGATTTCCGAATGGGGAAACCCGGCCCTTTTGGGTCATCCATGACTGAATACATAGGTCATGTGAAGCGAACGCGGTGAACTGAAACATCTAAGTAACCGCAGGAAAAGAAATCAACCGAGATTCCCAAAGTAGTGGCGAGCGAAATGGGAAGAGCCTGTACGTGATAGCAGTCGTGTTAATAGAAGGCAATGGAAAGTGCCGCCATAGTGGGTGATAGCCCCGTATATGAAAACACAATTGTGGTACTAAGCGTACGAGAAGTAGGGCGGGACACGAGAAATCCTGTTTGAAGATGGGGGGACCATCCTCCAAGGCTAAATACTCATCATCGACCGATAGTGAACCAGTACCGTGAGGGAAAGGCGAAAAGAACCCCGGGAGGGGAGTGAAATAGAACCTGAAACCGGATGCATACAAACAGTGGGAGCAGACTTGTTCTGTGACTGCGTACCTTTTGTATAATGGGTCAGCGACTTACGTTCAGTAGCAAGCTTAACCAAATAGGGGAGGCGTAGGGAAACCGAGTCCGAATAGGGCGCACAGTTGCTGGGCGTAGACCCGAAACCAAGTGATCTAGCCATGGCCAGGATGAAGGTGCGGTAACACGCACTGGAGGTCCGAACCCACTGACGTTGCAAAGTCAGGGGATGAGCTGTGGCTAGGGGTGAAAGGCTAAACAAACTTGGAAATAGCTGGTTCTCCTCGAAAACTATTTAGGTAGTGCCTCATGTATCACTGACGGGGGTAAAGCACTGTTATGGCTAGGGGGTCATCGCGACTTACCAAACCATGGCAAACTCTGAATACCGTCAAGTGCGAGCATGGGAGACAGTCCTGGGGTGCTAACGTCCTGGGACAAGAGGGAAACAACCCAGACCGCCGTCTAAGGTCCCAAATGATCAATTAAGTGGAAAACGAGGTGGGAAGGCATAGACAGCCAGGATGTTGGCTTAGAAGCAGCCATCATTTAAAGAAAGCGTAATAGCTCACTGGTCGAGTCGTCCTGCGCGGAAGATGTAACGGGGCTCAAATTGATAACCGAAGACGCGGATATGTACGATGTACATATGGTAGAGGAGCGTTCTGTAAGCCTGTGAAGGTGTCTTGAGAAGGATGCTGGAGGTATCAGAAGTGCGAATGCTGACATGAGTAGCGATAAAGGGGGTGAAAAGCCCCCTCACCGAAAACCCCAGGTTTCCTGCGCAACGTTCATCGGCGCAGGGTGAGTCGGCCCCTAAGGCGAGGCAGAAATGCGTAGTCGATGGGAAACAGGTTAATATTCCTGTACTTGGTATTAGTGCGATGTGGGGACGGAGAAGGTTACCTCAGCCAACGGTTGGAAGAGTTGGTTTAAGTGTGTAGGCGTGTGGCTTAGGCAAATCCGGGCTGCTTTAACGCTGAGGCATGATGACGAGTCTACTTGTAGACGAAGTGAGCGATACCCTGCTTCCAAGAAAAGCCACTAAGCTTCAGCTAATATCGAACCGTACCGCAAACCGACACAGGTGGGTAGGATGAGAATTCTAAGGTGCTTGAGAGAACTCGGGAGAAGGAACTCGGCAAATTGACACCGTAACTTCGGGAGAAGGTGTGCCTCTAGTCAGTGAAGGTGTACAACCGGAGCTAAATGAGGCCGCAGAGAAATGAGGGCTGCGACTGTTTATCAAAAACACAGCACTGTGCTAACACGAAAGTGGATGTATACGGTGTGACGCCTGCCCGGTGCTGGAAGATTAAATGATGGGGTGCAAGCTCTTGATTGAAGTCCCAGTAAACGGCGGCCGTAACTATAACGGTCCTAAGGTAGCGAAATTCCTTGTCGGGTAAGTTCCGACCCGCACGAATGGCGTAACGATGGCCCTACTGTCTCCTCCCGAGACTCAGCGAAGTTGAAGTGTTTGTGAAGATGCAATCTCCCCGCTGCTAGACGGAAAGACCCCGTGAACCTTTACTGTAGCTTTGCATTGGACTTTGAAGTGGTTTGTGTAGGATAGGTGGGAGGCTTTGAAGCTGGAACGCTAGTTTCAGTGGAGCCGTCCTTGAAATACCACCCTGACCCCTTTGAGGTTCTAACCTTGGTCCGTTATCCGGATCGGGGACCGTGCATGGTAGGCAGTTTGACTGGGGCGGTCTCCTCCCAAATTGTAACGGAGGAGCTCGAAGGTCGCCTAGGTACGGTCGGACATCGTACTGATAGTGTAATGGCAAAAGGCGGCTTAACTGCGAGACCGACAAGTCGAGCAGGTGCGAAAGCAGGACATAGTGATCCGGTGGTTCTGAATGGAAGGGCCATCGCTCAACGGATAAAAGGTACTCCGGGGATAACAGGCTGATTCCGCCCAAGAGTTCACATCGACGGCGGAGTTTGGCACCTCGATGTCGGCTCATCACATCCTGGGGCTGTAGCCGGTCCCAAGGGTATGGCTGTTCGCCATTTAAAGTGGTACGTGAGCTGGGTTCAAAACGTCGTGAGACAGTTTGGTCCCTATCTGCAGTGGGCGTTGGAAGTTTGAGGGGGGCTGCTCCTAGTACGAGAGGACCGGAGTGGACTGACCTCTGGTGTACCGGTTGTCACGCCAGTGGCATTGCCGGGTAGCTAAGTCGGGAATAGATAAGCGCTGAAAGCATCTAAGCGCGAAACTAGCCTCAAGATGAGACTTCCCTAGGTCTTTAAGACCTCTAAAGGATCGTTCGAGACCAGGACGTTGATAGGTCGGGTGTGGAAGCGCAGTAATGCGTTAAGCTAACCGATACTAATTGCCCGTGAGGCTTGATCCTATAACCTGAGACGCGTTATGCGATGAAGGTGCAATCGACCCGATTGCGAATTGTTGAATAAAGAGATGAACCGGAAGCATGCGAATGCGACTGATGAAAGATTACTTCTTCTATTGATTTCGAGTAGTTGTTTGAAAAAACAGCGACTCACCCAGTTTTGTCTGGTGACCATAGCGAGGTGGTCCCACTCCTTCCCATCCCGAACAGGACAGTGAAACGCCTCAGCGCCGATGATAGTGCGGATTGCCCGTGTGAAAGTAGGTCATTGCCAGACTACCCTAAGAAAGCCAGAAGCCCAGTTCGAAAGAGCTGGGCTTTTTGCTGTCTGCGAGATGCGCAACGCGTTGGATGGGTATATGGCTGGAGGGTATGCTTAGATTGCTTTGTAGACGTATACGGCATTGGGTATCTTGTCGAGCGCGAATGGATTGCGTGTGAGACAATTCTGCCTTATCCAATGATCTAGGCAGATTTCAGCCATGCAGCGTGGCCGCTTTATATCGGTAGAAGGAATTGATGGTGCAGGCAAAAGCACGCATCTGGCTTGGCTGGTTGACTATATGCAGCGTCGCCAGCTGCAGGTGCGGCAAAGCCGAGAGCCTGGCGGCACGCCGCTGGGTGAAAAGTTACGGGCACTATTGCTCAACGATGAAATGCACCTAGAAACCGAAGCCCTGCTGATGTTTGCCGCACGCAACGAGCATCTGCAGCAAGTGATTCTGCCGGCTTTGACTGCGGGTGAATGGGTTCTGTGTGATCGTTTTAGCGATGCAACTTATGCCTATCAATGCGGTGGCCGTGGCTTGTCAATCGAACGTTTTATGCAGCTAGAGCAATGGGTGCAAGGCCGTGATGGCGGTGCGACTGCTCTGATCGAGCCCGATCTGACGCTGATTTTTGACGTTCCACTTGATGTGAGTCAGGCCCGTATGGCCAACTCGCGGGTGCTGGACCGCTTTGAGCGCGAACAGGCTGATTTTCATGCCAAAGTCCGTGCTGCTTACCTGCAACGTGCTGCTGAACATCCGCAGCGCATTCGTGTGATCAATGCCAATCGCTCGATTGAGGCGATTCAAACCGAATTGGCGCAATTGATGGATGGGTTTCTTGCATGAGCAACTTGCCATATCCGTGGCTGGATAAACCCTGGCACGATTTGATCCGCGAAGGTGATCGTCTGCCGCATGCTTTGCTGTTTACTGGTGAAGCCGGGATCGGCAAGCGTGCTTTGGCGCAGTATTTGGCGCAATTTTTATTGTGCGAATCACCGAACAAAGCCAGCCAACCCTGCGGTGAATGCGATGCGTGTCGCTGGTTTGTCGCAGGCAATCATCCTGATTTTCGTCTGCTAC